>NZ_AP023359.1:7765000-8065106 GCF_018324255.1 Polymorphospora rubra | reverse complement strand
GAACGCGGTCGGCAGCAGCGTGCAGTAGTGCGCGTAGCCGACGGTCACGAACGACTCGCACCACGCCGGCAGGGCCGACCCGGTGGTGCGGTG
The DNA here is from genome assembly GCF_018324255.1 of Polymorphospora rubra. Lineage (GTDB taxonomy): Bacteria > Actinomycetota > Actinomycetes > Mycobacteriales > Micromonosporaceae > Polymorphospora > Polymorphospora rubra. Next base: position 8,065,013 of record NZ_AP023359.1, on the reverse strand, counting down.
GTGGGCGAGCAGCCGGCGGATCCGGCGCAGCACCTCGGGGGCGTCGTCGACGGTGCGTTCGGCGGCGAGCAGGTCGACCGCCCGGGCACCGAGTTCGTCGACCAGGCGGGGGCTGTCGAGCAGCCGGATGGCGTCCTCGACCGCCGCCAGCGCGACCGCGGCCGTCGCGCCCGGACCGCGTACGGCCCGGCGCAGACGCTGCTCCAGCACCTGCTCGACGGTCACCCCCTCGTATCCGAGTTCGATCAGCGCCCGCTGGTTGCGGCCCAGTGCCACGTCCCAGCTCTCCTGGATCGACCGGTGCCCCAGCCGGCGTTCACCCATGATCGGGCGGACCGCGTCGGGCGGGAGCAGGTGCCGGAGCATCCACAGCAGGTCCGAGCAGGGCGCGAGGTCGGGGTCGGCGTGCAGGTCCAGCAGGACCCGTTGGACCGTACGCTTCTGCGGGTCGAGGCCCAGCGGGCGGAGCCGGTCGACGACGTCGCGGGCCAGCGGCGGGAGGGCGTCGTAGCCGACCTGACCGATCCGGTCGCCGCCGAGCAGGATCTCGCAGAGCCGGCGCACGTCCCGCCGGCCCGGTACGACGTCCTTCTCGATGCAGGTGACGGCGGCGTCGGCGAAGTCGTACGGCGTCGGGCGGGCCCGGCCGCGCAGGCCGGCGAGCAGGATCGACGTCTCGAAGACGGCGATCGCGTCGGCGGTGCTGGCCAGGTAGCCGTTGCGGCGGGCCAGCCGGACGATGTCGACGCACCAGCCGCGCAGTTCCGCCTCGTCGAGGCCGCCGAGCGGCGGCGGTTCGGCGAGGAAGCCGCTGAGCCGGTCGGTGACCGGGGCGGCTCTGCCCTGGCCCGCGGCGGGCGGGGCGGCTCTGCCCTGGCCCGCGACGGGCGGGGCCGCCGCGGCGCCGGTCCGGCCGCGCCGGGCGGTCGTACGCTGGCCGCCCTGCTGACCGTCGAGCCGGAACGGGGTGAGCCGCGACCGGGTCACCGCCTTGGTCCAGGTCGCCGCCGCGACCGACACCGAGCCGGACGCCAGCCCGAACTGCGCCTCGATCGCGGAGTAGCTGGACGGGATCAGCCCGTACCGCCAGCGGGTGCCGGTCCGCCCGGTGATCTCGTACGCCGGGGCTTCGGCGCCGAGCCCGAACTGCTCGACCCGGCTGGCGGCGTGGAAGGCGCCGCAGACGTACAGGCAGTCGGCCGGGTCGGCACCGGACGCGGCGAGGTGCTCCCGCATCCGGGTCCACATGTAGCGCTCCCGGTCCTCGTCGCGGTCCAGCCGGGCCGACCCGGCCGGCCGCAGCCGCCGGAACAGGCTGCCGATCAGCACCATCACCTGCCGGTAGGTGTCGTGGTCGGCGTCGACCAGCGGTTGCTCGACGTACTGGTCCCACCACTCCGACCAGTGCCGCACCCTGCCGTGGTGCAGCAGGTACGCCTCCAGGTCGGCGAAGCCGGGCCGCAGGTCGCCGATCTCCACGCCGACGGCGTCGCCGTGCAGGGCCCCGTCCTCGTTCCCCTCGACCTCGTGCGTTCCCCCGGCCGGCGGACCCGCAGCCGGCGCACCCGCGGCCGGCGTTTCCCCGGCCTGCGGACCGGCGGCCGACGGCGGCCGGGGCAGCCACTGGAAGACGTGGTCGGTGGAGCGGTCCACCAGCACCAGTTCGACGCCGGGCGTCTCCAGCGCGTACGCGATCGCCTGGTATTCGGCGGACGCCTCGGTGACCGGCGCGACCACGCTCAGCGGGCCCCACTCGGACGGGAACCCGTCGAGTTCCGACGCGAACGCCTGCAACGCGACCGGCAGGCGGCAGTTGCGCAGCTCCCCGAGCAGCGGCTGGAGGTCCTCGCACAGTTCCAGGTAGATCACCCGGGGCCGCTTCTCCCGCAGCCGGCGCACCATCGCCAACCCGGAGGACGGCGAGTGGTGGCAGACCGGGAAGATCTCCAACGGCTCGGCGAGCGCCCGGTCGACGTCGTCGACGATGCCGGCGAGGATGCCGGCCAGCGCGTCCGGGGAGTCGGCGAACGTGGCGGCCGCGTCGGCGAGCTGCTGGCGCAGCGCGCCGAACGCGCCGGTCGTGGTGGGGGCGGTCACGACAGCGCGGCGATCGCCTGACGACCGCCGTCGAGGAAGTCGCCCCAGGTGTCGCCGTCCTGCTTGGCACGCGGCTCGACCACACCGTGCAGGTACTTGTTGAGGATCGCCAGGTCCTCCGGGCTGCGCCGGGCCAGCGACCCCATCAGTGACCCGGCCAGCGTCCCGGCCCGCAGGGTGCGGTCGCCGAAGAACTGGCTGTGCAGGATGGCGTCCTCCAGCACACCGATCTGCTCGGCGGTGGACAGCGCCGACTCCAGCTTCTCGTCGTCGCTGGTCGCCGACGCCGCGGCGGCCCGCAGGTCGGCGAAGCTCTCCAGCAGGATGTCGAGCAGGGTCGGCGGCACCTCCAGCTCGATGCGGTGCCGGCGCAGCAACTCCTCGGTACGGAACCGGACGATCTCCGCCTCGCTGCGCTTGTTCGTCACCACCGGGATGCGGACGAAGTTGAACCGCCGCTTGAGCGCCGAGGAGAGGTCGTTGACGCCCCGGTCCCGGCTGTTCGCCGTGGCGATGATGGAGAAGCCCGGCTTCGCGAAGACGATGTTGTCGTGGTCCAGTTCGGGGATCGAGACGTACTTCTCCGACAGGATTGAGATCAGCGCGTCCTGCACGTCGCTGGTGGACCGGGTCAGCTCCTCGAACCGGCCGACGACCCCCTGTTCCATCGCCGTCATGATCGGCGACGGGATCATCGACTGCCGGGACTGTCCCTTGGCGATGACCATCGACACGTTCCACGAGTACTTGATGTGGTCCTCGGTCGTCCCGGCGGTGCCCTGCACGACCAGGGTCGAGTTGCGGCAGATGGCGGCGGCGAGCAGTTCGGCGAGCCAGCTCTTGCCGGTGCCGGGGTCGCCGATCAGCAGCAGGCCGCGGTCGGACGCCAGGGTCACGATGCTCCGCTCGACGAAGCTGCGGTCGCCGAACCACTTCTGCGGGATCTCCCGGTCGAGGCCGTCGGCGCGCTCGGAGCCGAGGACGAACAGCCGGACCATCCGCGGGCTGAGCCGCCACGAGAACGGCTTGGGGTCGGTGTCGACCGACTCCAGCCAGTCGATTTCGTCGGCGTACTTGACCTCGGCGGGGGCACGCAGCATCTCGGTCATGTGGCGGTTCTCCTAGGTGAGGAAGCTCTTGAGCTCGAAGACGAGTTTGCGGATGTGGCCGGAGATCACCGGCGTGCCCAGGTCCTTGAAACGCTGGCGGAACCAGGGGTTGACGCTCTGCTGCCCGGAGCTGTTGACCGAGCCGACCGGGATGAACCGGACCCCGGAGCGGTGCACCGCCTCGATGCCGTCGAACAGCGGCTGGGAGCGGCCGAACTCGTAGAAGTCCGAGATCCACACCATGACCGTGTTGCGCGGCTCGACGATCTTGGGGCGGGCCATCGCCATCGCCACCGGGCCGTCGTTGCCGCCGCCGAGGTTGGTGCGTAGCAGCACCTCGAACGGGTCGTGCACCCACGGGGTCAGGTCCAGCGCCCGGGTGTCGTACGCGATCAGGTGCACGTCCACCTTGGGCAGTCCGGCGAAGATCGACGCCAGGATGGTGCAGTTGACCATCGAGTCGACCATCGACCCGGACTGGTCGACCACCACGATCAGCCGGGCCGGGGTGGTGCGCCGCGCGGTCTGCCGGTAATAGAGCCGGTCGACGTAGAGGCGCTCGTCGTCCGGGCTCCAGTTGGTCAGGTTCTGCCAGATGGTCCGGTCGAGGTCGAGGTTGCGGAACACCCGCTTCGGCGGCACCGACCGGTCGATCGACCCGACGCTGGTCTGCTCGACCTGCGTACGCAGCACCTCGGCGACCTCGTCGACGAAGCGGCGGATCAGCGCCTTGGCGTTGGCCAGCGCCACCCCGGACAGGTTGGCCTTGTCGCGCAGCAGCTGCTCGATCAGCGACATGCTCGGGGTGAGCCGGCTGGCCAGCGCCGGGTCGGCGAGCACCTCGCGCAGGCGCATCCGCCGGACGAGGTCGCCCTCGAGGCCGGCCAGTGTGCCGCCCAGCCCACCGCCGCTCTGCCGGCGCAGTTCGCCCGGCCCGAAGCCGAGCGCCTGCTCGAACCAGCCGGCGTCGGACTGCCAGCGGGCGAGCTGGCCGGCGGTGACCGTGCCGGAGCCGGTCGCGAAGACGTTGAGCAGCAGCTTCGACACGAGGGCGGCGCGGCGTACCTCGTCCCGGCCGGCCCGGTCCGGCCCGGCGGTGCCGCCGGCCCCGCCGGCGTCGGCCGACGGACCCGGCTCGGCCGACGGACCCGGCTCGGCCGACGGACCCGGCTCGGCCGACGGACCCGGCTCGGCCGACGGACCCGGACCGGCCGCGGTGTCGGACGGCGCCAGCAGGCCGCGCAGTTCGTCGGCGAGCGCCGGGAAGCGCTGGATCACGTTGTCGACCGACACCGCCGGGTCGAGCAGCGCGGCCGGCAGGCCGAGGTCGTCGACGACGGCGACGCTCGCCGACTCCAGGGCGGGCTGCTCCTCGGGGTCGAAGAGCCGGGCCAGCAGCCGCCAGTAGAGCACCTGGCGGCGGTTCTCGTCGGTGTGGTCGTGGACGGTGCTGTCGGACCCGGTCATTTGCGCAGCAGCCTTCCCGCGCGTTCGCGCAGCACCGCGACCACATCGCCCGACCTGGCCCCGGCCTTCGCGACCTTCGCATCGGTGACGCCCTCGGCCCAGTCGCCGTTGTGTGCGGCCGTCGTACGCCGCTTCACGGTGGCCTGCACGGCCAGCGGCTGGACGAGCCACCGGTCGTCGTCCCAGCGGACCAGGCCGAGGCAGGCGGACGAGGCGGCGACCAGTTCGGGGGTGAGCGGACCGCAGGCCGGCAGCCGGTCGACCGCGACCGCGATCCGGTGTCCGTCGAGTTCCAGGACGGGTGACCCGTCGTCGTCACGCACGGTGTAGCCCTCCAGCAGCACCGGCTCGGCGATGCCGACCGGGTGCCGGTCGAGCGGCGCCGTGGCCGCCGCGACGGCGGCCGGCAGCAGCACCCGGGCGGTGGCGAACGGGTCGGCCGGCCCGTCGAGCCGGATCAGGTCGTCGTGCCAGAACAGGTCGCCGCCGCGTACCGGCAGCTCGGTCACCGTGAGGCCGCGCCGTTGGGCGAGCGCTGCCAACAGCACGGGACGTGTCTGGAGGAGTTGCCACACGGCCGGCCCGACGATCGTGTCGACCTTGGCGGCACCGACCGCGGTGCGGACCAGCCGTGGCGGCGAACCGTCGGCGGGTTCGAGGATCCCGTGCACCTGGACCTGCACCGCGGTGTCGTGCTCGTGTACGTCCGCACCGAGCGGCAGCAACCGCCCGGAGATCCGCTCGACGTCGGTCGGTCCGGCGCCGGCGGGCGGGGCCTGCGCGAGCAGCATCCCGCGGGCCCACAGGTCGGCCCAGCGGCGGGCGGGCACCTGCGGCATCGTGCCGACCGGGACGCTGGCCCGCAGTTCGGCGGCCAGGCCGTCGAGCAGGACCGCGAGCCGGCGCAGCGCGGGCACCGGCAGCAGCGCCTCGACCTGTGCCCCGGCGGCGGCCAGCAACTCGTGGTCGACGCCCCGCCAGCCGGTGACGGCGACCTCGTGCAGCCAGGCGCGGGCGCCGGCGAGCAGGTGGGCCACGTCGTCCTCCGCCGGGCCGGCCGGGGCGGCCGACCACGCCGTCCGGGTCCGCCCCAGGGCGGTGTCGAACTGCCCGAGCAGGGTGTCGTGGGCGGCGCCGAGCAGCGCCGACCGGGCGCCGGCGAGCGCGGCGAGATGTTCCTCCGCCACCGAACCGGCGGTCACCTTGCCGACCGCGTCGGCCACCGTACCGCCCAGCGGGGTGCCCGCCAGCGCACCGGCGAGGGCGGCCAGCGCGGCCGCGCCCGGCTCGCCGACCCGGGCGAAGCCTGCGGTCAGGGCCTCGTCGAAGCCGGCCACCACGTCGAGGGCGTCGGTCAGTCCGACCGGGGTGCCGGCGCTCAGGACGGCGAGTTGCGTGCCCAGCATCAGCGGACCGCCCCGGTCGCCGGGAACCAGTGCAGCTCGGGCAGTGGTGCCGTGCTGCCGGGCAACTCGAGGTAGGCCAGGTGGCGCAGGAAGCGACTGAACACCACCGCCGCCGGCGTCGCCTCGTGCCGCGCGTCCAGCCGGCGCAGCAGTCCGGCGCCGGTGTCGACCCCGGCTTCGACCTCGACCCGCAGGTAGCGGGCGACCCGGTCGATGCCGTACTGGAGCAGGGCCTCGTCGGCGAGCGCGTGCAGGTGCTTGCAGGGGGCGCCCCGCAGGCCGCCGCACGGCCGGTTGTTGTTGGTGCTGCAGTGGTAGGCGTGGCTGCCCGAGGTCACCGACGAGACGTAGACCCGCTCGATGTCCGATCCGCTGGACACCACGCCCTGCAACCGGCCGTCGGCCAGTTCGACGAAGGGCACCTTGGCCAGCTTGCGGGGCTGTGCGGGCGGGACCACCCGTACCGCGCTGCGCCGCCGCCACGCGGCCCGGTCCACGTCCGCCACTTGCGACCTCCCACCGGCCGGCAACCGGCCACGACGATGCCGGCGCCGGGCCGCTCCCGGCGCCGCCGTACGGGAGAGATCATGGCCCACGGGTACGACAGCGCGCCGCCGACCCGGGAACGCGCCGGGACGGGTGGGGCGGCGCCCGCACCCGTCCCGGCGTGGTGGTCAGAAGGCGCGGAAGCTCTGGAAGCGTCCGGCGTCGTAGGTGCGCAACGTTCCGGTGTTGGTCTCGTATCCGGTGCAGTCCGCGGTCCGGTACATGACGACGTTGGTGAATCCGCTCCAGCCGACGTGGCCGATGGCCGTCGCGGGCAGCGGCGTGCACTCGCCGGTCGGGGTGGGCAGGTGCACGACCGGGGTGGTGAAGGGGAAGCTGCTGTAGAAGGCGAGGCCGGTGGGCTGGGCCGAGGCGGGCGCGGCCACCGTCGCGAGCCCGGCGGCCATGACCACGGCCGAGGCCAGTCCGGCGCCGATCCTCGCTCGCGTCCGATTCATGCGATTCCTCCTTGGTATCGACTACCGTCGAATCGTGACCCAATTTGGTTGAGTGTGCAAGTAATTCTGTCGACGAAGGTCTTGTTGCCCGCCGCCGCGGTCGCGGGCCCGGCCTTCCACCTCAGGCCGGTGCCGGCCCGACCGGTCGGTCGGGTGGCAGGTGCCCGGCGGTGAGGTCGAGGATTCTCTCGACCAGCGGGTGGCGGGGACGGGTGGTCGGGGCGCCCAGGGTGAGGACGCGCCGCAGGGTGTCGGTCAGCGGGGTCATGGCCAGCCCGGCCGGGAGCATCGGCCCGGCGAGGGAGGGCATGAGCGTGACCCCGAGGCCGGCGTCGACCATCGCCATCAGCGTCGTCAGCTCCCGTACCCGCTGGGCCGGCCGGTAGGGCAGCCCGGCCCGCCGGTGGAGTTCCTGGACCTGGGGTTCGCAGCCGGCCGTGGAGACCAGCAACGGGTCCTCGACGAGGTCGACGAGCGGAACCGGGCCGGTGCCGGCGAGCGGATGGTCGGTACGCGTGACGGCCCGGAACTCGTCGCGGGCGACCACCGGTCCGGTGCCGGCCGGCGCGTCGACGAGGACGGCCGCGTCGGCCGCCCCGGTCGCCAGCCATTCGGCGACCTCGACGTCGTCGCCCTCAAGGAGCCGGACCCGGATGCCGGGTGCGTGGGCGTGCCAGAGGGTGAGGAGTTCGGGGACGAGGTGGTGCCCGGCGGTCGGGGTGACCGCGAGCCGGATCGTGCCGGTGGTCGGGGTGCGGGCCGGGGTCGCGGCGTCGAACGCGTCGGCGGCGGCCAGCGTCGCGCGGGCGTACGGCAGCAGGCGGGCGCCGTGCGCCGTCGCGGCGACGGGGGAGCGGTGCACGAGCGCCGCCCCCACCTGCGACTCCAGGGCGGCGAGGGTGTGGGACACCGAGGACTGGCTGGTGCCGAGCGCGTCACCGGCCGCGGCGAACCCGCCGGTGTCGACGACGGCGACGAACACCCGTAGCTGGCGCAACGTCGTCACCGTCGGACCTCCATGAAGTAAACAGATCCACCCATGAACCGGATCTGTTTGCTGCATCGTACGGCCGTGCCGCATGGTGGCCCGGAGCACGAGGAGGGGCGGATGGACGGTGCCGGGAGCCGGTTCGTGGCGGTGCGGTTCGCGCTGCTGGCGCTGGTGTGGGGCGCCAGCTTCCTGTTCATCAAGGTCGCCCTCGAGGGGCTGTCCCCGGTGCAGGTCGTGTTCGGTCGCCTGGCGTGCGGCGCCGCCGTCCTGCTCGTGCCGATGCTCGCCGCCCGGCGCCGCTGGCCGCGCGGGGTGCGGGTGTGGGGACACCTGACGGTGATCGCCGTGCTGCTGTGCGTCGCCCCGTTCCTGCTCTTCGCCTGGGCCGGGCAGTACATCCCGTCCGGCCTGTCGAGCATCTACAACGCCACCACCCCGATCACCACCCTCCTGGTCTCGCTCGCCGTACTGCCCGACGAACGGCTCACCCGGACCCGTACGGCCGGCCTCGTCGTCGCGGCGGCCGGGGTGCTGCTCGTCGCGGCACCGTGGACCGCGCCCGCCGGCGCCGGCGGATCGCGGTCCCTGCTCGCCCAGGGGGCGTGCCTGGCCGCGACCACCTGCTACGGGCTCGCCTTCGTCTACAGTCGACGGTTTCTGCGCGACACCCCGTACGACCCGACGACGATCGCCGCCGCGCAGGTCACGATCGCCGCGGTCGTCACCGCCGCCCTCGTCCCGTTTGTCGGCACCACGCCGGTGCGGTGGTCCCTACCGGTCGTCGCCAGCATGATCGCGCTCGGTGGGATCGGCACCGGCGTCGCCTACATCTGGAACACCCGGATCATCCAGGCGTGGGGCGCGACCCTCGCCTCCACCGTCACCTATCTCACCCCGGTCGTGGGGGTCAGCCTCGGCATCGTCGTGCTCGACGAGCCGGTGCACTGGCACGGGCCGGTCGGCGCGATGCTGGTGATCCTCGGGATCCTCACCAGCCAGAACCGGCTCGGCCGGTTCCGGCGCGGTGCGGTGCCGGGCCTACCCACGTCCCCGACGCGCGAAGAGCCGTACGGTAAGGACGGTCGCGACGACGCCGAGCGACCCGAGCCAGATCGTGCTGGCGAGCACGTCCCCGGCGTCCGGGCGGCCGGCCGCGAAGCCGCGCAGCGTCTCGATCGCGACCGTGACGGGCTGGTGCGCGGCGAATCCCCGGAGATAGGTCGGGAGGCTCTCCACCGGTACGAACGCGGTGGAGAGGTAGGGCAGGAACAGCGCGACGAAGCTGAACATCCCGGCTGAGTCCACCGACCGGGCCGCCAGTCCCCAGGCCGCGGCGACGAGGGTCAGCACGAGGATGTATCCGGCGAGCAGCGCGACGATGCCGAGCCACTCCGGCAACGACGCGCGCGGGCGGAATCCGAGCGCCAGGGCGACGAGTACGACGACCGTGGTGGAGACGAGGTTGCGGATGACGCTGGCGAAGACGTGGCCGAAGATCACCCCGGAGGCCCGTACGGGCATGGTGCGCAACCGTTCGATCACCCCCTTGGCGATGTCGGCGTGGACGGAGGTCGCGGTCAGCGCGGCGCCGAAGCCGGCGCAGAGCAGCATCACGCCCGGGGTGACGTAGTCGGTGTACGGGCCACCGGCGGCGCCCTCGAGGGCGGAGCCGAAGACGGTGACGAACAGGATCATGATCGCGACGGGCGCGACGACGGCGGTGACGAGGCTGTCGAGATTGCGTAGCGAGTGGACGATGCTGCGCCGGGTGAAGATCAGTTCGGTGTGCAGCGGAAGGGTGCTCATGCGCGGCCGTCCTCGCGGTTGACGGGGTGTCCGGTGAGGGTGAGGAAGACGTCGTCGAGGCTGGGCGTGCGGAGCGCCGCCCTGGCCACGGGCCGTCCCTCGGCGTGGTAGCGGTTGAGGATCTCGCGCAGGCGCGCGGGGCTGCCGTCGGTGCTCTCGCGCCGGACGTCGCCGCCGGGCAGGGTGAGTTCGACCCATTCCCGGCCGACGCGTCGCTTCAACTCCGCCGCGGTCCCGGAGGCGACGATCCGGCCGCCGTCGAGCACGGCGATCCGGTCGGCGAGCGTGTCCGCCTCCTCCAGGTACTGCGTGGTGAGGAAGACGGTCCGGCCCGCCGCGGCGAGCCGGGTGATGGTCGTCCAGAGTGCCTGGCGGCTGCGGGTGTCCATGCCGGTGGTCGGTTCGTCCAGGAAGATCACCGGCGGTGAGTCGACGAGGCCGGCGGCGAGGTCCAGCCGGCGTCGCATGCCGCCGGAGTACCGGCCGGCCCGGCGGTCCGCGGCGTCGGTGAGGTCGAACTCGTCGAGCAGTTCCCGGGCCCGGGCCTGCGCGGCCCGCCTGCTCCGGCCGAGCAGCCTGGCGATCATGACGAGGTTCTCCCGGCCGGTGAGTTCCTCGTCGACCGAGGCGTACTGGCCGGTGACGCTGATCAACCGGCGGACCGCGCGGGCCTCGGTGACGACGTCCCGGCCGAGGATGCGCGCGGTCCCGGTGTCCGGGCGGATCAGGGTGGTCAGGATGCGGATCAGGGTCGTCTTCCCGGCACCGTTCGGGCCGAGCATCGCGAAGATCTGCCCGCTGGGCACGGTGAAGGTCACGTCCGCCAGGACGTGGTGGGTGCCGTAGCTCTTGCGGATCCCGGTCACGGTCAGCGCCGGACCTGATGTCGGCGGTGGTCGAAGTGCGGTGGGAGAGGGGCGATCGACTGTCATGTCGTACAGCGTAACCCCTACGCAGTACGAATGCGTAATGGGTACGCAGTACGATCGGTGTCGTGTCGTCCACAGCTTCCGAAGGACCACTGCGTGGCCTGCCCCCGGTGCTCCTGTCCGCGTGGGGGATCGCGCAGAACACCACGAAGGGGCCGAAGCCCCGGTGGAGCCTCGACCAGATCCTGAGCACCGCGGTCGCGCTCGGCGACGCCCACGGGGTCGAGGCGATCACCATGAGCCGCGTCGCCAAGACGCTCGGCGGCGGCACCATGTCCATGTACCGCTACGTCCAGTCCCGGGAGGACCTGCTCGTCCTCGCCGCCGACGCCGCACTCGGGCGCCCACCGCGACTGGAGGCGGAGGAGAGTTGGCGCGCGAGTACCCACGCCTGGGTCACGGCGATGCGCGACACCTACCGGTCCCACCCCTGGCTCTCGTCGCTGCCGATCACCGGCGAAGCGCTGATGCCCTCGTACGTACGGTGGATGGAGGCCGGCCTCGGCTGCCTGGAGGAAGCGAAACTGCCCGGCGAGCAGGCGGTCAGCGTGCTGACCCTCCTGTGGACCTACGTCCGGTCGGACGTCGAACTCGGCGCCGGCCTCGCCGGGTCACTTCCGGAGGGCGCCCGTACCGCACACCAGGTCAACGCATACCTCGCGGAGCGGCTCCGGGTCGCGGACCGGCACGGCGAGTTCCCCCGGCTCCGGGCGCTCCTGGAAAGCGAGGGCCCCACCGACGGCGAGGAGTCCTTCGACGACACGGACTTCGCGCTCGCGATCGACGTGATCCTCGACGGCGTCGAGGCCCGCCGTCGCCGATGACGGCAGGACGACGGTCCCTGTCAGCGCCGATGTCCCACGGAGGAATCCGGCTGTCGCCAGCCTGAGCGGTCGACACGAGGTACGACCGGGTCGATGGGCTGAGCCGGGCCGTTCTCGGCCTCGTACCAGTCGGCGACAGTGAAGACGCTGCCGCAGTCGCCGCAGGTCGCGTCACCGAACAGGTATGTCAGCCCTTCGGCGAGCACCGGATCGCCCCCGGCGACGGCGCTGTCGTACATCCATCGACGGATCCCGTCGAAATCCGCGACGTCCGCCGGGCGCAGCGGAACGCGTCGGACGTCGCCCTCCCATTCGTCGCGGATCGCGCAGTAACGGCCGTAGTCGCCGATCACGATCATCAGGCGGACGGCGCAGTGCGGGCAGCCGACCTGGTAGTGCTCATCGGAGAAGTCGAGGCTGATCGTCGCCCAGAACGTGTAGCCGGCGAATGCCAGCGCGGCCCGGAAGTACCGGTGGAACTCCGGCCCGGTCGTGCCCGGCAGCCGGGACCGGGCGGCACGGTGCAGGGCGGCGAGAGCGGAGGGTACGGTCCGGACCAGGTAGTCATAGGCGTGGTTTCGGTGCAGTGTCGCGACGATCGTTGACGCGAGCACCAACGCGCGGTCACGGGTTCCTCCGGTGCCGATGCGTGCCAGCGCGCCGAGCCGGGGCAGAGCGGCGAAACCCGCGGAGCACCAGCACTCCATCTCCACGATCAGCCGGTTGTCGAGTTCCTTCCACAGCCCGGCGTCCGGCGTCCGTTCCAGTCGAAGCAGCAGAGCCGCGACCTCGCTGCCCGGGCGCCCCTCGATGTCCCGGACCTCCGACCAGTCGGACATGCTGTCGACCGGCTCGACGTCGTCCGGACCCGCCGTCGGCCAGCTGCGTGGGGCACCGGTCAGCGGACGCCGGCCAGGAAGGCGAGCACCCGTCGGGTGAGCAGCGTGGTGGCCTCTTCGTCGTACGCCGCCAGGCTGCTGTCGGTGAACAGGTGCCGCTCACCGGGGTAGAGGAACAGTTCCCCGGCGTCGGCCTCGGCGACGAGGGCACGGGCGGCGTCGATGTCGCCCTCGCCGGCGAAGTACGGGTCGCCGTCCATGCCGTGTACCTGGACCGGTACGCCGGCCGGCCACCCGTCGCCGAACTCGGACGCCGGCACGCAGGCGTGCAGCAGCTGCGCGCCCCGGGCGCCGGGCCGGGTCTGGGCCAGCATCTGGGCGGGCACCACGCCGAGGGAGAGTCCGACGTACACGAGTTCCGGGGGCAGTTCCTCGGCGAGGAGCCGGCCGCGTTCGGCGAGCGCGCCGAAGCCGACCTTCCCGGCGTGGGCCACCCCCTCCTCGAGGGTGTCGAAGACCTCGCCCTCGTACAGGTCGGGGGCGTGGACGGTGTGACCCGCCTGCCGCAGCACGTCGGCGAAGTCGCGTACGCCGGACGTCAGTCCCTGCGCGTGATGGAACAGCAGTACCTCGGCCATGCGGCCGATCCTGCCAGATGCCGGCCGCGTCGGTGTCCCCTCAGCCGGCGGCGGCCGACGTGGACGGCGCCGGGTCCACGTCGTCGAAGTCGTAGGTGAGGTCGTCGTCGACGACATCGACGACGCCCGGTACCCGCGCCGCCAGCCGGGCCGCGATCTCGGCCGAGCTGCGCCGGTCGAGCCGTCCGGCGAGTTCGACCATCCCGTCGGTCACCGTGACCTCCATGGCGCCCTCCTGCGCGGTCATGACCCGCTCGACCACCTCCCGCACGATGTCGCGCCGGATGTCCTCGTCGGGGCGCAGGTGCACCTTGAGCAGGTCGCCCCGGGAGACGATGCCGACCAGCCGGCCCAGGTCGTCGGTGACCGGCAGCCGTTTGACGGTCTCCCGGCCCATGAGCCGCGCGGCGGCGGCGAGCGGCGTTCCGGTCAGGACCGTCACCGCGGGCGCCGTCATCAGCTCGTGCGCGATCATGGCGGCGGCCTTGACCCGGGCGTCGTGCCGGCGCCGGCCCTCGAAGATCCGCCAGCCGGGCGTCTCGCCGATCAGTTCCACCTTGTGGAGCAGGTCGGCCTCGGAGATCACGCCGACCACCCGCCGGAACTCGTCGACGACCGGTACGGCGCTGACCCGCCGCGCGGTCATCAGGTCGACGATCTCCCGGTACGGTGCCGACTCACCGACGGTCAGGACATCGGTGGTCATCACGTCGTCGACGTTCCACGTCCCCATCACGTACCTCCTCAGCCGTTCCTCCCCGAGCGTATTCGCGCTGCTCGGGCCGGGGGCAGGGCCGTGGGTCCGGGACCGGCGGGGACCTTGGTCCCCGGCCGGCGGCTCAGTGCCGGGGCGCGAGTACGGCCTGCAGCGCGTCGCGGTTCTCGGCGAGGAACTCGTCGAAGGTGCGCGGCGGCCGACCGGTCAGCTCCCGTACGGCATCGGTGGTGGTGGCCAGGGCGCCGTCCGCGATCCCGGCCCAGAGGGTGGCGACGTCGTCGGCGAACCGCGCCGGCAGGCCCTGGGCGGTGAGGGCGGCCGCCATCTCGGCCGGTGGCATCCCGACGTTGCGGACGGTGGTGCCGACGGCCGTGGTCAGCCTGGCCGCGATCTCCGTCTGCGTCAGCGCCTCCGGCCCGGTGAGCACGTACGTCTCGCCGGCGCCGCGCCATCCGGTCAGCAGCACGGCCGCACACGCGGCGATGTCCTGTGCGTCTATGTAGGACACCGGCGCGTCGAGGTGGTTGCCGATCAGGTCACCGTCGGCGGTGAACGATCCCGCGCCGGTGACGAAGTTCTGCATGAAACCGCTGGGTTGCAGCAGCGACCATTCGACGCCGGACGCCTTGAGGTGCTGTTCGATCCGCCAGTGCGCACCCACGGCCAGCCGGCCGCCCTCCTCGGCGCCCCAGACGGAGATCTTGACGATCCGGCTGACGCCGGCCCGCCGGGCCGCGTCGATCGCGTCCCGCTGCTGGCGCACCATCGGCTGCTCGCCGTCGGCCGGTACGGCGCCGCCGGCGTTGAGGAACAGCCGGTCGACGCCGTCGAGCGCGCGGGCGACCGAGTCCGGGTCGTCGAAGTCGCCGACGACGAAGTCGACGCCGAGGGCTTCGCCCCGGGCCTCGTCGCGGACCATGGCCCGGAACGGGACGCCGTCGTCCGCCAGTCGGCGTACGAGGTGTCCGCCGATGGATCCGGTCGCACCGGTCACCAGGATCATGAGGGTCGTCCTCCGCTCGACGTGCCCCGCCACGACGCCGCCGCACCACACGGCGGGCTAAGCTGAGGCGTCCTCGAATAAAATATCGAGGGGCCCTCGACTTAGCAAGGTGGACGGTGGCATGACCACGCCGGCACGGCAGCGGCGACCCCGCGCCGACGCGCGCCGCAACTACGAACGCCTGCTCGCCGAGGCCGAGACCGCCTTCCGGGAGCGGGGCACCGACGCGCCGCTGGAGCACATCGCCCGCGCGGCGGGGGTGGCGATCGGCACCCTCTACGGCCACTTCCCGCACCGGCGCGCCCTGCTCGGCGCGGTGCTGCGGGACCGGCACGCCGCGCTGTTCGCGCACGCCGACCGACTGGTGGACCATCCGTCGGCAGGGGACGCGCTCGCCGACTGGATCCGTGCCATGGTCGACCACGCGGCGTCGTACGCGGGACTCGCCGACATCCTCGCCGCCGGCGTCGACGACGAGGCCTCCGAACTGCATGCCGCCTGCCAGCGGATGACCGCCACCACCGCCGCCCTGGTGGACCGGGCCCGGCGGGCCGGTGCGGTACGCCCCGAGGTGACCGGGGCCGACGTGTTGGCGCTGACGAGCGCGGCGGCCTGGCTGCGCGGGCAGGTGGCGCGCGAGCAGACCGACCGGATTCTGGCCTTCGGGCTGGACGGACTGCGTATCGTCGGCTAGCCGGGTGTGCGCCCAGCCGGGCGGCGCGGTCGCCGCCCACCGGGCCCCGGGGCGCGCCCTAGACTGCGGCCATGACCGCCGGCCCACCACCCGTCAGCCCGCTGATCGCCCTGCTCACGGCCGCCCGGGTGTGGGACGCCGAGTTGACCGACGCGCTCAAGCCGATCGGGCTCACCACGCGCAAGTACGGCCTGCTCGGGCACATCCGGGGTCGGCCCGGCATCTCGTTCAGCGAACTCGCCCGACGCTCCCGGATCACCGTGCAGAGCGCACACACCGCCGTCGCGACGCTGGTCGCGGCCGGGCTGGTCGAGGACTCGACCGCGCATGCCGGCGCGGCATCCACGCTGCGGGTCACCACCTCGGGTGAAGCCGTGCTCGCCCGCGCCGCCGAGGCGGTCGCGGCGCTCGACGCCCGTCTGTCGGCCGCGCTGCCCGGGGTGGCGGAGGCGCTGTGCGAGGCGGTACGGCGGGATCTCGGGGATCGTCGTCCGAATAACCTTCAGTTATGCTGAAGGTATGGAAGCTCTCCTCCTCTCCGTCCACGTGCTCGCCGGCATCCTGTTCGTCGGACCGGCCGCCGTCGCGGTCAGCCTGTTCCCCGGTTCGCGCCGGTCGTCGAGGGTGCCGGTGGCGTCGAGGTGCCCGCCGGGCGCGCCGCCCGCCGGCCCGGGGAACGCAACGTCGGGGTCGCCCGGCTGCTGCACCGGATCACCCGCGGCTACGGGATCGCCGCGCTCGTCGTACCGGTCGTCGGCATCGCGCTCGCGCTAGTGCAGGGACGGATGGGCGAGGTGTGGATCACCGTCGCCATGGTGCTGACGGCGGTCGCCGGCGGCATCCTCGCCCTGCAGATCGCCCCACGGCAGCGGGACGCGCTCGCCACTCCCGGCGACGGGCGGCAGTTGCGCCGGCTCGGCATGCTCGCCGGCGTCTTCAACCTGCTGTGGGCGGTCGTCGTGGTGCTGATGATCGTCCGGCCCGGATCGGACTACTCGTGAGGCCGTTGCTGCGCGCCCTCGAGGTGCTGTCGATCCTCGAGTTGGTGAGCGTCGCGGTGTTGCTGCTCAACCTCGCCACCGTGCACCTTCGGCCGGTGACCGCCGCCATCGGTCCGGTGCACGGCGCCCTCTACCTCGCCGTCGCGGTGACCGCCCTGCTCGGCCGGGACCTGTGGCCGCGTACCCGGCTGCTCGCGCTCGTGCCGGTCGCCGGCGGCGTCTTCACGATCCTGAACGTGCGGCGGGAGGTGCGGCGCCCGGTCGCCGCCCGCTGACGAGGCCGGCGGCGCGCCGGACCGGCCACTGGCGGGAGGGGGCGGAATCGGATCCCGAAACGTGGGAACGCTCCCAGGAAACCTCCGGGAAATCGGTGATTGCCGATACGATGCGGCGAGGTTCCCCGATCACGGCCCGCCGGCGGACTGGAGTGGACAGTGAACCGAAAGCGTTGGACCCCCGCCCTGGCCCTCGCGGTCACCCTCGCCGCGCTGCCCGGCCCGGCGTACGCCACACCGGACAGCGCCCCGCCCGGCGCCGCCGCCCTCCCGCTCGACCGGGTACGCGTCACCACCACCCAGCTCGCCTTCGGACTCCAGCGCCCGACGGCGATCGCGGCACCCGACGACGGCAGCGACCGGCTGCTCATCACCGAGAAGACCGGCCGGATCCGGGTCTACCACCCGACCACCGGACTGGCCGCCACACCGCTGCTCGACATCACCGACCGGGTGGCCGTCTCCGGCAACGAGCGTGGCCTGCTCGGCATCGAGACCGCACCCGACTTCGCGCAGAGCGGCGCGCTCTACCTGGCGTACACCGCCGTGCCCGACGGCGCCCTGACCCTGTCCAGGTTCGTGCTGGCCGGCGGCACCGCGACCGAGCAGGTCATCCTGACCCAGCCGCACGCCGAGTACGCCAACCACAACGGCGGCGAGGTCAAGTTCGGCGCGGACGGGCACCTCTACTGGAGCCTCGGCGACGGCGGCAGCGCCGGCGACCCGTTCGACGCCGGCCAGCGGCTCGACACCCTGCTCGGCAAGATCGTCCGGCTCGACGTCAGCCGGTCCTGCGGCGGACAGCCGTACTGCGTACCGGCGGACAACCCGTTCGTCGGGGTGGCCGGCGCCCGCGCCGAGATCTGGGCGTTCGGCCTGCGCAACCCGTGGCGGTTCTCGTTCGACGCGCAGGACGGCTCACTCTGGATCGCCGACGTCGGGCAGGGCACCTACGAGGAGATCGACCACCTGCCGGCCGACGGCGGCGGCGCGAACTTCGGCTGGTCGTGCCGGGAGGGGCCGGCCGTGTTCGACCTGACCCGGTGCCGCGCCGGCGCCACCTACACCGACCCGGTCTTCCACTACCGCACCTCGTTCGAGGGCTGCGCGGTCATCGGCGGATTCGTCTACCGCGGACAGCAGTACGCCGACCTTGTCGGCGGCACCTACATCGCCAGCGACTACTGCTCGGCCACCGCCTGGGCGATCCGTCCCGGCGCCCCAGGTGCCGCGTACGACAACCGCGTCATCGGCGAGCTGCCGATCCAGCCGACCAGCTTCGGCGAGGACGCCGACGGTGAGCTGTACCTCGTCAACGACCTGCCGGGGCAGCTCCACAAGATCGGATTCGAGGCGGTTCCCGCGCCCGCCGCCTGTGCGGTCACCTACACCGTCGACGATCAGTGGGGCAGCAACTTCCGCAGCACCGTGACACTCACCAACACCGGCACCGCCCCGCTCGACGGCTGGTCGCTCGCCTGGTCCTTCGACGCCGGTCAGCGGATCGGCGGCGGCTGGAGCGCCGCGCTGACCCAGCAGGGCAGCACGGTGACGGCCACCAACCTCTCCTGGAACCGGGTGGTGGCTCCCGGCGCCACCGTCACGTTCGGCTTCCTCGGCACCTACTCCGGTGCCAACCCGGCCCCGACCGCGTTCACGCTCGGCGGCGCCGCCTGCCGGACGTGACCGGCCGGACGTAGGTCCGGCGCCACGACCGTCCGACCAGGCCCGACCCACCCACCGGGGATTCTCCGGCGGGTGGGTCGTCGGGCCGCGCTCCCGACCGCCCGCGACGGCCCGGTCAGCCGCTTCACCAGGGCTTTTTTCGACGTTGGAAGGTCCAGGCCGGGCCGAAGTTCCGTCAGGTGTCGGGTGCTGTCGCTCCGGGCCCGTTGCTACGGTCTCGTGACCAAGAACACCCGTCGTCCGAGCCGACCTCCTCCGCCGGCGTACCGCCCCCGTACGTCCGGTCGAACCTGCCTGAAAAGCACCGCCAGCGACCCGACCGGGTCGCCGGCCGGTGAGCCGTACCCACCCCCGACCGTCGCCGCGGCACACCGCCGGTGGCGGCCACCCTGACCAGGACCGCTGACGGAGGACTCCAAATATGACGCGAAGAAAGTTGGGTGCGCGGGCGGCCGTCACGACGGCCGTCTCGTGCGTTATCGCACTCGCCGCCGGTACGGCGGTCGCCCAGCCGGCGGTGGCCAACCCGAACGTCGGCCCGGTCTTCGTCGACGGCCAGGCCCAGATCGTGCCCGAGTTCGCCGACTCCACCACCTGGATTCGCCAGCAGTTGTGGGTCGAGACCGAGTTCGACTCCGACGGCGACGGCCGGCGCGACCGCATGCACGTCGACGTCACCCGGCCCGGACCGACCGCGGACGGGCTGAAGGTGCCGGTCGTCTACGAGACGAGCCCCTACTACGCCGGTACCGGCTCGACCCAGCGCCAGTACCTGTGGAACGTCGCCCACGAACTCGGCGAGCAGCCGCCGGCCCGGCTCTCCCCGCCGCCGATCACGCACCGCGCGGACCGGACCTCCGTCAGCAGCAGCGAGGTCAGCACCTGGGTGCCGCGCGGCTTCGCGGTCGTCCACTCCGACTCGCCCGGCACCGGCCTGTCCCAGGGCTGCCCGACCGTCGGCGGCAGCAACGAGTCGCTGGCCCCGAAGGCCGTCGTCGACTGGCTGAACGGCCGCGCCAAGGGCTACACCAGCGTCGACGGGACCGAAGAGGTCAACGCGACGAGCTGGGCCACCGGCAAGGTCGGCATGACCGGTACGTCGTACAACGGGACCCTGCCGCTGGCCGCCGCCACCACCGGCGTCAAGGGCCTGGAAGCGATCATCCCGATCGCCCCGAACACGTCGTACTACCACTACTACCGCTCGCAGGGCCTGGTCCGGAACCCGGGCGGCTGGGTCGGTGAGGACATCGACTTCCTCTTCGACTACATCCACAGCGGCTTCCCGGAACGGCGCCAGTACTGCATCGAGCAGGTCCGGGACATGATGAACCGGAACCAGGACCGGGCGACCGGCGACTTCAACGACTTCTGGGCCGGCCGCGACTACCTGCCGCAGGTCAAGAACGTCAAGGCCGCCACCCTGATGGCGCACGCGTTCAACGACTGGAACGTGATGCCCGAGCACAGCGTCCGGATCATCGAGGCGCTCAAGGCCCGTAAGGTTCCCGTCCAGGCGTACTTCCACCAGGGCGGCCACGGCGGCGCCCCGCCGCTGGACATGCGCAACAAGTGGTTCAGCCGCTACCTGTACGACGTGCCCAACGGCGTCGAGAACGACCCGAAGTCCTGGATCATCCGCAACGAGACCGGGACCAGCCAGCTCACCCCGTACGCCGACTACCCCAACCCGGCGGCGTCCCCGGTGACCCTGAACCTGAGCGCCGGCGGTGCCACCACCGGCGGGCTGACCTCGCTGGCCCGCCCCGGCACCGGGGTCGAGCGGTTCGTCGACGCCGGCAACACCGCCTGCAACGTCGGCACGTACGCCACCGCGGACTCGCCGCACCGTCTGCTCTACGTCACCCCGGAACTGTCCGCCCCGGTGCACATCTCCGGGTCGGCGAAGGTGACGCTGAAGCTCGCGTCGAGCAAGGCGGCGGCCAACCTGTCGGTGGCGCTGGTCCGGCTGCCCTGGACCGGTGCGGCGGGCTGCGAGTCGAGCACCCGTGGCTCGACGACCAGTGTCATCACCCGCGGCTGGGCCGACCCGCAGAACCGTGACTCGCTCACCCGCAGCAAGCCGCTGGTGCCGGGCCGGTTCGTCGACGTGACCGTGGACCTCCAGCCCGACGACCAGGTCATCCTGGCCGGGCAGCGGATCGGCCTGATGGTCTTCTCCACCGACCACGAGTTCACCCTCCACCCGGCGCCGGGCACCGAACTCAGCGTCGACCTGGCCGGGGCGTCCCTCGAACTCCCGGTCGTCGGCGGGCCGCTGGCGATGCCGGTCTGCGACAACCCCGACACCCGGGCGACGGTCGTGATCGGCGGCGTCGACAGCGGCGTACCGAACCGGCCGCTGGCCGGAACCTGCACCATCAGCGACCACATCCTCGACGGCGAGCGGTGGCCCAACCACGGCCAGTTCGTCCGCCACGTGACCGAGGTGGCCTCCGACCTGGTGGCCGCCGGGAAGATCGAGCCTCGCGAGCGCGGGGCGATCGTCAGCGCGGCCGCCCGCTCGCGGATCGGCTAGCAGGCCCGCGGGCGCGGAGGCGGTCATGCCTCCGCGCCCGCCGTCAGGTCCAGCACCGTCGCGGGTCGGCGGTGGTGAACGGGTGCCGGGCGTGCGACCGGCACCTCGAAAGATGAGGTGGAATCAGTGAAACTGAGGAGCGCAGTCCTCGCGGTGGTGGGTCTGGCGGCCAGCCTGTTGGTCGCCGGCCCCGTCCCCGCGGCGCTGGCGGAGACGCCGGCACCGTTGCCGGAACCGAAGGTCCATCCGATCCAGGTCACCGGGCCGGCCACCGAGCGGCTCAACCTGATCATCATGGGTGACGGCTACCAGGCCGACCAGCAGAGTATCTTCCACGCCGACGTCGACCGGAACCTCGCGGTCCTGTGGGCGACCGAACCGTTCCGGACGTACCGCGACTACATCAACGTGTACGCCGTCGAGCTCGCCTCGATCGACTACGGTGTACGGTGCGACCCCGACAGCCGGGTCCGCCACGCCGACGGCACCATCCGGGACACCGGCGAGCGCGAAGGCCCGATCAACGCCAAGAACACCGCACTGCGGATGATCTACCAGAACGGCTGCGCCGACCCGCTGTCGCGCGGCACCGTCTACGGTGGAGCGCCGGTCGACTGTCAGAACGCCGTCGGCTACTACCCGCCGGGCGTGAACCCCTGCGAGACCGGCAGCCAGGCCCACAACCGGATTCTCGACAACTACGTCGCGCCGGTGCTGGGCATCCCGCGTACGTCGCAGAACATTCAGACGCTCGCCATCTTCAACACCTTCACGTACGGCGGCATCGGTGGCACGAACGCGACGACCTCCGGCGGCTCGCCGCAGGGACCGCTGATCTCGCTGCACGAGCTGGGCCACTCGCTGGGCACCCAGGCCGACGAGTACCCGTACTCCTCGCGTGACGTGGTCCGGGCCTGCTACACCGGCAACGAGCCGGGCAGCTTCCACCACACCACGTACACCAGCGAACAGCAGATGATCGACAACGAGCACAAGTGGTTCCGCTGGTTGGGCGAGGAGAGCATAAGCGGCGGCAGGATCGGCCTGCACGAGGGCGGCGGCACCTACCCCTGTGGCCAGCGCCGGCCGAGCGAGCACTCGATCATGCGCTGGATCGGTTTCGACTGGGACCAGCCCGGCCGCGAGCACATGGTCGCCCGGATCACCGGCATGCGCAACGCCGGCCAGATGAGCATCCGCAACACCCCGGTCGGCACCGTCGCCCGTGACGGCGTCCTGTGGGTCGAGACGGGGCAGCCGCGCCACCACGAGCTCCAGGTCACCTGGCGGGTCGGCGGGCCGGAAGGCACCGTGCTCCAGACCAGCAACAGCCGCAGCCTCGACCTCGAGGCGCTGAACCTGCCGGCCGGCACGGTCGTCCACGTCGAGGTCCGCGACCCGGTGGGCCCCGACGGCATCGACTGGGTCCGCAACCCGTCGACCAACAACACCGCGACGAACTCCGGCTACAACGGGCCGCGGTTCGTCCAGACCCGGCAGTGGACGGTCGGCGACACCACCGTGACGCCGTCCGCGCCGGCCGCCGAGATCACCTCCTCGACGCCGAACACCCAGCCGATCGCCGGTGACGAGGTCGTCTTCGTCCGGACCAACAACCCGGCCGACCGGATCGTCAACGTGGCCTGGTCGGTCAACGGATCGCCGGTGGCCAACCCGCACAACAGCCGCAACCTCGACCTCGGCAAGCTGAACCTGCCGGCCGGTACGCACAAGCTGGTGGCGACGGTGACCGACCCGGCCGGCCCCGGCCTGTCGGACAGCGTCGAGTGGACCGTCGACAACGCGCTGCCGACCGCGCCGCGTACCCTGTCGCAGCCGCTGACCACGGTCACCGGCGCCCTGGAGCACCCGGTGTACTTCAACGGCTGGGACATGTGGCTGGAGCCGCAGGACAACCGGGCCGGCTACGCCGAGGAGCGCTACGTCGTCGGTCAGCTGCGGCTGAACAACGACGGCTGGTTCAACTACTTCGGCTTCCCGGAGCAGCCGATGCCCGAGTCGCCGTTCCAGTTCCGGCACTCCGGCACGGACGTGAAGGCGCTGACGTACGGCAACCTCGGCACCGGCGGCCTGTCGAAGGCGGCGTTCGAGCAGCACCTGCCGGACGACCACCCGATCGGCGGGTTCGTCCCCGGCTTCGGTACGCACGTCGTCGAGCACCGGGCCATCGACCCGGCCGGCAACGTCGGCAACGCCGAGAGCTACAAGGCGACCGTGCTGCCCGGCTCCGCGCTGGAGTGCACGACCACGCTGACCGGCCGCCACGTGCGGGTGACCGCCGAGCAGGGCGTGACCTGCCTGACCGGCGCCCAGGTCAACGGCGGCGTGACGGTTCGTCCGGGCGCCTCGATCGTGATCAAGGACAGCACGATCAACGGCACGCTGGTGTCGACCGGTGCCCAGGCGGTGCAGATGTTCGGCACCACGGTCAACGGCTCGACCCAGATCGCCGGCACCACCCGGGACGTGACCATCGCCGGTAACACGTTCCGTGGCGCGATCCAGCTCGCGAACAACACCCAGGTCTCGGCCAACGAGCGGTTCAGCCGCCTGGCCGGTGCCTACGGCCCGGTGTTCGTCGGCAACCAGATCAACGGGGCGCTCGCCTGCTCGGGCAACAGCGCCCAGGCGAAGGACTTCGGCGCGCCGAACAAGATCAACGGTGCCAAGTCGGGTGACTGCGCCAAGCTGTGAACCGATGCCCGGCGTACGCCGTCCGTAGCTGACGACGTCGCGGGGTGAGGTCCCCGTCGGGGGTGTGGCCGGACAACCGGCCGCACCCCCGACGCCTTTCCATGCCCGCCCGGTTACCGCGCCCCAGCCGGCAGTGCGGACAACGTTCACTTTCCATTTGAATCAGTCGATGGATTGCGCGTCTAGGTTGGCGGGGACCGACTCACCCCGAGGAGCCCCGATGGAACGCCGCACCATCCTGCGCACCGCCGTCGTCGGCGCCGGCGCCGCCGCCTTCTCCGGCGCGCTCTGGCAGAACGCGTTCGCCGCGACCGCCCAGCCCGGCCCCGGCCCGTACGGCAACCTGCTCGCCGCCGACGGCAACGGGATCCAGTTGCCGGCCGGATTCACCAGCCGGATCATCGCCCGCTCCGGGCAGCGGGTCGCGGGCACCTCCTACACCTGGCACTGGGCGCCCGACGGCGGCGCCTGCTTCCCGGCCGGCAACGGCTGGATCTACGTCTCCAACTCCGAGATCCCGCTCGTCGGCGGCGCCGGCGCCGTACGGTTCAACGCCGACGGCACGATCGCGTCGGCGTACCGGATCCTGTCCGGCACCAACGTCAACTGTGCCGGCGGCGCCACCCCGTGGGGCACCTGGCTGTCCTGCGAGGAGGTGCCGCTCGGCCGGGTCTTCGAGACCTGGCCCGAGGGTGGGCGTGCGGGGGAGGAACGCACCCGGATGGGCCGCTTCAAGCACGAGGCCGCCGCCTGCGACCCCGACCGCCGCGTCGTCTACCTCACCGAGGACGAGGGGGACGGCTGCTTCTACCGCTTCGTCCCGGACACCTGGGGCGACCTGCGCACCGGCCGGGTACAGGTGCTGTGCGGGCCGGCCGGGACGCTGAGCGGCCCGGTCACCTGGCAGGACATCCCGGACCGGGACGGCATCCCGACGCCGACCCGGCGGCAGGTCGGCGCCGCGCTGCACTTCGACGGCGGCGAGGGCTGCTGGTACGACAACGGCGTCTGCTACTTCACCACCAAGGGCGACAACCGGGTGTGGGCCTACGACGCGGTCAACCAGCAGATCGACCTCGCGTACGACGCCGCCCGGATCCCCGGCGGAGCCGCGCCACTGACCGGCGTCGACAACATCACCGGCGCCGGCTCCGGCGACCTGTACGTCGCCGAGGACGGCGGCAACATGGAGATCAACGTCATCACCCCGGACGGGGTCGTCGCCCCGTTCCTGCGCATCCTCGGGCAGGCCGAGTCGGAGATCACCGGCCCGGCGTTCACCCCGGACGGCACCCGGCTCTACTTCTCGTCGCAGCGCGGCACGTCCGGCGCGTCCGCCGGCAGCGGCGGCATCACGTACGAGGTCCGGGGCCCGTTCCGGTCCTGAACCACCACCGTCGCCCGGGCCGCACCGGTGGCCCGGGCCGGTGCGTTGTCGGGTCCGGCTCAGCCGAGCAGGTCGGCCAGCGCGTCCGCGAGGTGCGGGTGCCGGAACGTGAAACCGGCGTCGGTCAGCCGGGCCGGTACCGCGCGGCGACCGGTGAGGGCCAGCGCCGGATCGGTACGCAGGAACACCGCGCCCAGCTTGACGGCGACGGCCGGCGTGGGCGGGGCGGCCGGCCGGCGCAGCACCTGACGCAGGGCGGCCATCAGCTCGCTGTTGCGTACCGGGTTCGGTGCGGTCGCCAGCAGCACCCCGTCCGGTGCCGCCGCGTCGGGTGTGCTGTCGGGGCCATCCGGGGCACCCAGGCTGTGGCGCACGATGTGCAGCCAGTCGTCGACGTGGATCCAGCTGAACCACTGCCGGCCGGTGCCGACCCGGCCGCCGAGTCCGAACCGCACCAGCCCCGTGAGCCGGTTCAGGGCCGGGGTGTCCCGGTCGAGCACGATGCTGGTCCGCAGCACCACCCGCCGCCGCGCGGGCACGTCGACCGCGGCGGCCTCCCAGGCCCGCGCCACACCGGCCATCTGCGGCGGGCCGTCGGCCTCGGGCGACTCCTCGGTCAGCAGCCGTTCCCCGGCGTCGCCGTAGATCGCCAGGGTGCTGGCCTGGATCCACACCGGCACGGGCCGGTCCAGTCGGCCGGCGGCGTCGGCCAGGGCCCGCGTCGGGGCCACCCGCGACCGGGTCAGCAGCGCGACGTTGGCGGCGGTGGGGCGGCGGTCGACGAGTTCGCCGGCGAGGTTGACCACCGCGCTGCCGACCAGCTCACCGGCCCAGGCTCCGACGGTGGCACCGTCCCACGCCACCTGCCGGTGCGGCCCCGGCCGCGGCGTGCGCGTCAGGACCACGACCTCGTGTCCCCGGGCGGCCAGGTCCGCGCACAGGCGGCGCCCCAGCGCACCCGACCCGCCCGCGACGACCACCTTCACGACATGATCCTAAAGGGACCGGGGCGGGAGCGGTGTCCCGAGCGCGGCGACCAGCCGTTCCCCGTCCGGCCAGGGCCCGTAGCCGTCCGCGGTCTCGACATGGCCGGCGTCGCCGGCGTCGAACAGTTCCGCGCCCCAGTCGTCGGCCTGCTGCCGGAACTGCTCGTACGTCGAGTACGGGTCGGTGCGGCTGGCCACCAGGACGGCCCGGAAGGGCAGCCGCTCGCGGGGGATCTCCCACCGCACCTCGTCCGGGCCGTACGTCCGGTTCGGATCCAGGTAGGGCGGTGCGACGAGCAGGGCGCCGTGCACCGGACCGGTGTGCCGGGCGGCCCAGACGACCGTGGCGAGACAGCCCGCGCTGTGTGCGATCAGGATCGCCGGTTCGTCGTCGGAGGTGATCGCCTTGTGCAGGTCGGCCACCCGGGCGTCCAGGTCGAACGGTGGACCCGGCGGGTAGGGCGCCCACCGGTAGTCGGGGTGCGCGTCGGCCCACCGCTGCTGCCAGTGTTCCGGCCGCGGGGCGCCGCGCCCCGGCACGAGCAGGTATCGGGTCACCGGCCGAGCCTAGGCTCCCGCCGGCCGCCGCGCTGCCCCGCGTTGGATGGCGGTCGCCCGTCGCCGGGTGTCGGGGTGTCACTGTTCGAGCCCACAGCGAATCCGATGTACGTACGCCGAATTCGCTGTGGAGCCGAACAGCACCCACGCGTCTGCTCCCGCCGATCAGCGGCGATCACGGGGTGGCCGACGGCAACCGGGTGGCCTAGGGTTCGGCACGTGGTGACGGTGCGGCTGGAACCCATGACCGACGACCAGTATCTGCGTTACCGGCAGCGGGCCGAGGTGACCTACGCGGAGCACATCGTCGCGTCCGGTGCCATGCCGGAGCCGGAGGCCCGGAAGAAGGCGCGCGACGACTACGAACGGCTGCTGCCCGCCGGTCTGCGCACCCCCGACCACCATCTCTGGGTCGGGTACGACGGTCCCGACGAGATCGGCATGCTGTGGCTGCACGTGGAGCGTAGGTCGGACGGCCCGCACGCCTTCGGATACGACTTCGAGGTGCGTGCGGAACTGCGCCGCAAGGGCTACGGCCGCGCGATGATCGAGGCGGTCGAGCAGGTCTGCCGGGACCTGGGAGTGCTGTCCATCGGCCTGAGTGTCTTCGGGTTCAACCTCGGCGCGCGGGCACTCTACGAGCAGATGGGCTATGAGACAACCGCCATCCGGATGCACAAACGTCTGTAACCCCGCCCGGTCCCGATGCCCCGCCGCGCCGCCGCCCAGCCCCGTTGACCAAGGACAAGTTGAGCGACAAAGGGCGCGGATCGGGCACACTTTCTCCTTGATCAACGCTCCGTCCGTGCGCGGCCCGCCCCGCGGTCGGCCGCGGGCGGGCGGGTCAGGCGTCCGGGCTGCGCAGGTGCTGGGCGACCTTTTGGTCGTGCGGGGAGCGTGCCTTCCGCATCTCGTCGCCGGCACCGAGCCCGTCGTCGGCGGCCGGATCCAGCGGTACGGAGCTGCGGATCTGGGAGATGTTGTCGTAGGTGCCGAGCGGAAGCGCCCGCAGCAGCCGTACGACCTCACCGCTGCCCCTGTCCCGGGCCTCGCCGTGCGCGACGATCTGCTCCTTGGTCGCCGGGAAGTCCAGGTCGTCCAGGATCGCCCGCACGTCGGCGAACTCTTGGCCAGCCATCCGCTCGCTCACCGCCCTTCCCTGTCTGGTCCGCGGCTACCCGGCAGCGGCACCGGGAAACCTCGACGGTCGACCTCGCACGCGCGTTGGGGCTGCGTCCGCCCGAACCGCCCGCCTGACCGCGGGCCGGACAGGGGGGCTCAGAAGAAGACGTCCTCCTGCTCCTTCCGGTAGTCGACGACCTGCTCGTGGCGGCCGTGCGCCACGTCGTGCACCCACGACGGGTTCGCCAGCAGGGCCCGGCCGACCGCGACGAGGTCGAACTCGCCGGACCGGTACCGTCCGGCCAGCGCGGCCAGCGAGCCGGGGTGGTCGGCGGCGGGACCCAGGGTGGCGCGCCGCAGCCCGACCGAGCCGACGGTGATCGTCGGCAGGCCGGTGAGGCGCTTCGCCCAGCCGGCGAGGTTCAGCGGGGAGCCGGCGAACGCCGGTTCCCAGAACCGGCGGCTCGACGCGTGCAGCAGCGTGGCGCCGGCCGTCACGATCGGCGCGAGGACCGATTCGAGTTCGGCCGGGGTGTCGGCGATGCGTGCCGCGTAGTCGCGCTCCTTGAACTGGGAGAACCGTACGGCGACCGGGAAGTCGGGGGCGGTGGCGGCCCGTACGGCGGCGACGATCTCGGCGACGAACCGGGACCGGTCGCGTGCGGGACCGCCGTACCGGTCGGTGCGGCGGTTCGTCGCCGGCCAGAGGAATTCGTCGAGCAGGTAGCCGTGCGCGGCGTGCAGTTCCACGCCGTCGAAGCCGAGTCCGTGGGCCAGCCGGGCGGACGCGGCGAACGCCGAGACGATGTCGTCGATGTCCGTCAGGGTCATCGCCCGCCCGCGCGGCCTTCCGTCCTCGCGTACGCCGGACGGGGTCCACGCCGCCCGGCCGTCCACCGGTTCGCGCTCGCTGCCGAGGTGCCACAGTTGCGGGAAGATCAGGCCGTGTTCGGCGTGGACCGCCTCGACGACCGCCCGCCAGCCGGCGGCCGATTCGGGCACCAGCCGGGGCACCGCGCTTTCGTGGCCGGCGCTGGAGTGGCCGACGTAGACGCCCTCGGTGACGACGAGGCCGACGCCGCCGGCCGCCCGGCGCCGGTAGTACGCGGCCACCCCGGCGGTCGGGACGCCGCCGGGGGAGCGCAGCCGGGTCATCGGCGCCATCACGAACGGGCTCCGCAGACGCAGGCCGGCGACGGTGGTCGGGGTGAACAGCCGGGCGGTGTCCGGGGCGGGTGCCTTTGCGGTCGTGGTCGTCATGCCGGCAGACTAAAACCTGACATTGACGTCAAGGGCAAGGGTCAGGTGGGTGTGATGCGCATCGGCGAACTCGCCGTGGCGACCGGGGCGAGCGCCCGGTCCCTGCGCTACTACGAGGAACAGGGGCTGATCAGCAGCCAACGCAGCGCCAGCGGGCAGCGGCACTATCCGCCGGCCGCGGTCGAACGGGTCCGACTGGTCCGGTCGCTGCTGGCCGCCGGTCTGTCCAGTACGACGATCAATGACGTGCTGCCCTGCATCGCCGACGAGAGCATCCGGACCCCGGCCCTCGAGGCGCGGCTGCGCGAGGAACTGGCCCGCATCGACGGGCAGATCCGGGATCTGCGGCGCACCCGGGACACCCTCGCCGCGGTGATCGCCGACTACCGGGTCTGAGCGGCCCGGCCGTACGACCGGACCGACCATTTCGGACGACCGCGGTGATTCCGGGCCCAACCATCGAACCAGGTTCCTAGGATGCCCTGCGAAATGTGACCACCTTCCGACCCATGGCGGATCCATGGCCGATCCATGGACCTCGACCCCACGATGGCTGCGGCGGTGGTCGATCAAGGAGGTTCGCGGTGGCAGGTCTCGACTGGGCGGCGGGCCGGCTCCCGCGTCGGGTGGGCGTCGGCACACTCGTCCTGGCGCTGGCGGTGACGCTCGGGCCGCCGGCTCCGGCGGCCGCGTCGCCGGCCGATCGGGGGACCGGAGCCGGCGGCCCGAGCACGCCGGCCGCCACCGGCGGTGCGGTGACCGAGCGGGCCGCGCTGCGGACGGCCGCCGCCACCGGGCAGCGGGTCGAGGTGACCGGGCTGCGCACCGAGACCGAAGAGGTCTACGCCCTGCCCACCGGCACCCTGTTGATGCGCCAGCACGCCCAGCCGGTCCGGGTGCAGCGGGCCGAGGGCTGGGTCCCGGTCGACACCAGCCTGCGCAGGCGCGCCGACGGCACCGTGGCACCGGTCGCGGTCCCCGTCGACGTGTCGTTCTCCGGCGGCGGGCAGGCGCCGATGGTCACCCTGCGCCGCGGCGGTGGATCCGTCGCCCTGAGCTGGCCCGGTTCGCTGCCCGAGCCCGTCCTCGACGGCGCCGTCGCCACCTACCCCGACGTGCTGCCCGGCGTCGACCTGCG
Organism: Polymorphospora rubra; assembly: GCF_018324255.1. Taxonomy (GTDB): domain Bacteria; phylum Actinomycetota; class Actinomycetes; order Mycobacteriales; family Micromonosporaceae; genus Polymorphospora; species Polymorphospora rubra. The sequence continues at coordinate 8,034,821 of NZ_AP023359.1, read as the reverse complement.
GCTCACCGCCTCGGTGACCGGCTTCTCCGAGGTGCTGGTGGTCCGTACGCCGCAGGCGGCCCGCGCCCCGAACTGGCCGACCTGCGGTTCGCCGTACGCGGCGACGGCCTCGAGGTACGCACCGACCGGGGCGGCAACGTCCAGGTCGTCGACGCGCGGGGCGCGGTCGTCTTCCACGGCCCGACCCCGACCATGTGGGACTCCGGGCGGGGCGCCGACGGCGCGGCGCGGCACGGCGGTCCGGCGACCGTGCCGGCCGACACCGTGCAGGCCGACACCGGGCCGCTCGCCGACGCCACCGAGGGCGGCACCCGCCCCGGCCCCGGCGCCCGGGTCGCCACGATGGCCGCCCGCGTCACCGGCGGCGCCCTGGCCATCACCCCCGACCGCGCCCTGCTCACCGATCCGGACACCCGCTACCCGGTCTACATCGACCCGTACCTGTCGTACGCCGGCACCCGGGCGGCCTGGACCCACGTGTCGAAGGTCTTCTCGACCACGTCGTACTTCAACGACTCCGGCACCGCCAAGGTCGGCTACTACAACGACCCGTACGCGTACCCGACCGTCGACACCTACCGGGCGTTCTTCCGGATGAACACCGCCGCGCTGGCCGGCAAGACGATCGAGAAGGCGACGTTCAACGCCTTCCAGACGCACGCGTACTCGTGCACCAAGCGCGAGGTGCAGCTCTGGCTGACCGGCGCCATCAGCACCGCCACCACCTGGAAGAACCAGCCGGCCTGGACCCGCAAGCTCGACGCGGTCACCGCCGCCAAGGGCTGGAGCGCGAGCTGCCCGGCCGGCGGCGTGGACCTCGACGCCACCAGCGCGGTCCGCGAGGCGGCGGAGAAGAGGTCGGCCACCGTCACGCTCGGCCTGCGGGCGGCGAGCGAGTCCGACACCAACGGCTGGAAGCGGTTCCGGAACAACCCGGTGCTGGAGGTCGAGTACAACAGCGTGCCGTCGGTGCCGACCGGGCTGAAGACCCACCCGGCGTACGCGTGTGTGAACACGGCCGCGGACGCGCCGCGGGTAGCGAGCCTCACCCCGACGTTCCTGGCGACGCTGGTCGACCCGGACAGCGCGCTGCAGAACGTCCGGGGCAGGTTCGAGCTGTACGACGGCGACACCCTGTTGTGGGAGCACGTCACGACGTTCCGGCAGGCGGGCGCCGTGCAGGCCACCGCGCCGACGCTGACCGACGGCGGGGCGTACCGGTGGCGGGTCCGGACCGAGGACGGGCTGGCGGACAGCGCCTGGTCCGGGTTCTGCCACATCGTCGTCGACGCGACCGCGCCGAGCGCCGTACCGACGGTGACGTCGACCGACTATCCGCCCGCCGATCCGACCGCCCCGGTACTCGCCGGCGGGGTCGGCCGGCCCGGCACCTTCACGTTCGCCCCCAACGGTGCGACCAACGTCGGCGCGTACCGGTACGCGGTCGACGACCCGGATCCGCAGAGCAGCGTCGCCGCGACCGGAGCCGGTGCGACCGCCACCGTCCTGGTCACCCCGGGGCCGGCGGAGAGCTGGCTGCGGACCCTGTACGTCCGGGCGGTCAGCGTGGCCGGCGTGCCGGGGGCGGTCACCGCGTACGACTTCTACGTGGCACCCGCCGCCGCGCCGGTCGCCGCCTGGTCCTTCGACGAGGGTGGCGGCACCACGGCGGCCGGTGGCGCCCACCCGGCCACGCTGGGCGGGACCGCCGGGTGGACGACCGGCCGGCTCGCCGACACGTACACGGTGGACGGTGAGCCGGTCGCGGACCGGACGCTGTCGCTCGACGGCGGCGGGTTCGCGGCGACGTCCGGCCCGGTTCTGGACACCGGCACCAGCTTCACCGTCTCGGCCTGGGTACGGCTGGACAGCACGGCGGCGAACGCCACCGCGCTGACCCAGCGGGGTACGAACGCGGGCGGCTTCCAGCTCTACTACTCGACCGCGCACGGCTGGGTCTTCAACCGGCACGGAAGCGACGTGACCGCGCCGACGATCGTGCGGGCGGTCTCCGACCGGCCGGCGCGGGTCAACCGGTGGACGCACCTGGTCGGGGTCTACGACCGCAGCGCCCAGCAGATCCGGCTGTACGTCGACGGCGCGCTCGCCGGACAGGCCGCGTACACCACGCCGTGGCAGGCGACCGGACCGCTCCAGTTCGGTCGGCTCTGGTACGACGCCGCGTACCGGGAGCACTGGCGGGGCGGGCTCGACGACGTGCGGGCCTGGCAGCGGGTCGTCTACCCCGACGAGGTGGCCGGGCTGGCCAACCGGCCGGCGGCGCTGGCCGCCGACTGGGCGATGGACGAGGGCACCGGCACGTCGGTCGCGGACGTCTCCGGACGCAACAAGACGCTGACGCTGCACGGCGGCGCCGCCTGGACCGCCGACCACACCGGTGAGCCGGGGACCGCGCTGGCGCTGAACGGGACCACCGGGTACGCCGCGACGGCCGTCTCGGTGGTGCGCACCGACGGCAGCTTCTCGCTGTCGGCGCGGGTCCGGCTGACCGCCGACCGGCAGGCGGTGGTGCTCTGTCAGGAGGGGGGCCGGGCCTGCGCGATGACGCTGTACTGGTCGAGTTCGCTGTCGCGCTGGGTGTTCAACATGACCGGCGCCGACTCGGACGCTCCGACGTACCTGCGGGCGATGGCGCCGGCCGCGACCCCGCCGGCGGAGGTGCTGAACCGCTGGTTCCACCTGGTGGGGGTCTACGACGCGGCGGCCGGACAGGTCCGGCTCTACGTCGACGGGGAACTGGTCGGCTCGGCCGCCCACCCCACGGCCTGGCACGCGTCCGGCCCGCTGCACGTCGGCCGCTCGAAGTTGCGGGGGGCGTACGGCGAGCACTTCGCCGGTGACGTCACCGACGTACGGGTGTTCACCGGCGTCCTGACGCAGGCCGACGTCGACCAGTTGCGCCACCAGTGACCGGATCCGTCGAGAAGACCGTGGAGGCCGTGATGCCCATTTCGACCCCCGACCGGCCCGGCCGGCTCCGGACCCGGGCGGCGACCCTGCTCGCCTCGGTGACCGCGGCGGCGGTCGGTGCCAGCCTGCTGGCCGTGCCGGCGTCGGCCGGTCCGGCCGACGCGGCGGCGTCCGACAGTAGTCCGCAGTGGATGGTGTCGGCGCCGGTCGACGACGCCCCGGTGCCGGGGCGGGTCGCCGCGATGACGCCGCTGTCCGGCGCGCCGACGCCGGCCGGCGACGGGGCGCGGGCGGGCGACGGGGCGCGGGCGGGTGCCGCCCGGGCCGCCGCACCGGCCGCCGTGGGCACCGCCGCCGCGGGCGGTGCCGCCGGGGCGGGGGACTGGAGCGCGACGCCGCTGACCGCGTCGGCCGACTGGGACGCCGGTGACCAGACCGGCAGCTTCACCTGGGAGTATCCGCTGCGGGTGCCGCCGGCGCCGGGCGGGCCGGAGCCGGACCTCGGGTTCGGGTACTCGTCCGGCGCGGTCGACGGGCGGACCGCCGCGACGAACAACCAGCCGTCGTGGGTCGGTGAGGGTTTCGACCTCGGCACGTCGTACGTCGAGCGGCGCTACAAGGCGTGCGCCGACGACGGTTCGGCCGGCACTCCGAAGCGCGGCGACCTGTGCTGGGGCCACGACAACGCGTTCCTGGTTCTGAACGGCACCGCGTCGGAACTGGTCCGTGACGACGCCACCGGCACGTGGCGGCCGCGTAACGACGACGGTTCGCGGATCGAGAAGCTGACCGGGGCGGTCAACGGCGACAACGACGGCGAGTACTGGCGGGTCACCACCGTCGACGGGACCCGGTACACGTTCGGCCTGAACCGGCTCACCGGTTGGACGTCGCAGCGGCCGGAGACGAACTCGGCCTGGACGGTGCCGGTGTACGGCAACAACAGCGGCGAGCCGTGCTACAACGCGACGTTCGCCAACGCGTGGTGCCAGCAGGCGTGGCGGTGGAACCTGGACCTGGTCACCGACCCGGACGGCAACGCGATGACGTACCACTACGTCAAGGAGAGCAACCGGTACGGGCGCAACAACAGCACGACGGCGCTGACCGGCTACACCCGGGGCGGCTACCTGACCCGGATCGACTACGGGCTGCGTGCCGACGCGCTGTTCGCGGCGGCACCGGCCCAGGTGCGGTTCACCGTCGCCGAGCGGTGCCTGCCGAGCGGCACCATCACCTGCTCCGACGCCCAGTTCCTTAAGGCGAACGCCGCGCACTGGCCGGACGTGCCGGTCGACCTCAACTGCGCCACCGGGACGTCGTGCCTGGTGACCGGGCCGAGTTTCTGGAGCCGTAAGCGGCTGACCGCGGTGACGACGGCGGTGCTGGACGGCACCGCCCACCGCGACGTCGACCACTGGGCGCTGCGGCAGGAGTTCCCGCGCACCGACGCGTCGCCGGCCGGGCTGTGGCTTTCCGGGATCACCCACACCGGCCGGGCCGGCGGCACCACCGCCGTGCCGGAGGTCCAGTTCTCCGGGGTCGGGCTGCCGAACCGGGTGGACGCGAACGAGGGCATCTCGCCGATGGTGAAGTGGCGGCTGCGGGCCATCACGTCGGAGTCCGGCGGTGTCACGACGGTCAACTACTCGGCGCCGGACTGCACCCGGGCCAGCCTGCCGACCCCGGACAGCAACACCCGGCGCTGCTTCCCGGCGTACTGGACGCCGGAGGGTTCGGTGAACCCGACCCTGGACTGGTTCCACAAGTACGTCGTCACCTCGGTGGTCGAAGACGGGCGGATCGAGGGCGTGCCGGCGCAGGAGACCCACTACGAGTACGTCGGCGACCCGGCCTGGCACTACGCCGACGACGACGGCCTGTCCCCGGCGAAGCACCGGACCTGGTCGGAGTGGCGCGGTTACGGCACGGTCCGCACGACCGAGGGCGCGCCGGGCGGGCAGCGGTCGCAGACCGAGCGGCTGTATCTGCGGGGGATGCACGGCGACCGGCTCGCCGCCGGCGGCACCCGCAGCGTCACCGTCACCGACTCGCAGGGCGGCACCGCCACCGACCATCCGTACCTGGCCGGCTTCCTGCGGGAGGAGATCGTCCGCAACGGGCCGGGCGGTGCGGAGGTGGCGGGCAGCGTCCACGATCCGTGGAGCCACGGGCCGACGTCGACCCGGGTGCGCTCGTGGGGCACCGTGCACGCGTACGTGACCGAGGTGGGTCGGACCGTGGAGCGGACCGCGCTGGAGGGCGGCGGACACCGGCGTACCGAGACCGGATACACCTACGACAGCCGTGGCCTGGTGACCCAGGTCGACGACCGGGGCGACGTTTCCACGACCGCCGACGACCGGTGCACCCGGACCACGTACGCGCAGAACACCTCGGCCTGGCTGCTCGACTTCCCGAGCCGGGTGGAGACGGTGGCGAAGGCGTGCGAGACGACGCCGGCCCGCCCGGCCGACGTCGTCTCCGACGAGCGCAGCCACTACGACGGGCTCGCGTTCGGTGCCGCGCCGACGCGGGGGAACGTGACCCGGGAGGAGCGGCTCGCCGCCGCGAACAGCTACCAGACGGTGCGGCGGGCGACGTACGACGCGAACGGGCGGGTCGTCGAGGAGTTCGACGCACTCGACAACCGGACCACGACCGCGTACACGCCGGCGACCGGTGGGCCGGTCCGGTCGGTGACGGTCACCAACCCGCTCGGCCACGCCGAGACGACGCAGTACGACCCGGCGTGGGGTGCGGTGACGGCCGAGATCGACGCCAACGGCCGCCGTACGGAGCTTTCCTGGGATCCGCTGGGCCGGCTGCTGCGGGTGTGGCTGCCGGGCCGGTCGAAGTCGACCCAGACCCCGCACACCGAGTACGCGTACGAGGTACGGACCGACGGCCCGACGGTGGTCACGACGAGGCACCTCGACAACACCGGCACCGGCTACCTCACCACCCACACGCTGTACGACGGTCTGCTGCGCGAGCGGCAGGTCCAGGAGCAGGCGCCGGGCGGCGGCCGGATCGTCACCGACACCCACCACGACTCGCGCGGTCTGGTGGTCAGGGAGTCCGACCCGTACCCGGCCGACGGTGCCCCGGCGACGGCCGTGCACCTGGTCGCCGACGCCGCCGTACCGGCGCTGAACGTGACCGTGTACGACGGTGCCGACCGACCGACGGCGGAGATCTTCCTGGTCCACGGGGTCGAGCGGTGGCGTACGACGACCGGCCACGGCGGTGACCGCACCCACGTCACCCCGCCGGCCGGCGACACCCCGACGACCGAGATCGTCGACGCCCGCGACAACGTCGTCGAACTGCGCCAGTACCACGGCGCGACCGCCACCGGCGGCTACGACGCGACGCGGTACACCTACACCGCGGACGACGAGATCGCGTCGATCACCGATCCGGCCGGCAACGTCTGGCGCCGCCACTACGACCTGCGCGGCCGGCTGGTCCGGGTCGAGGACCCGGACCAGGGGACGACGACGTCCACCTACGACGACCTGGACCGGACGGTCACCGAGACCGACGCACGCGGGCAGACGGTCTTCACCGCCTACGACGCGCTGGACCGGGTGACCGCCACCCACGCCGGGTCGGCGACCGGCGCGAAGCTGACCGGATACACATACGACACGGTCGCCAAGGGCCAGGTGAGCACCGCCACCCGGTACGTCGACGGGCAGGCGTACACGGTCGCGACGACCGCGTACGACCAGCAGTACCGGCCGACCGGCACCCGGTACGTCGTGCCGGCGGCGGCCGGGGCGCTCGCCGGCAGCTACGAGTTCTCGAGTGCGTTCAACGTCGACGGCACCCTGTCCCGGTCGACGCTGCCGGCCGGCGGCGGCCTGTCCGCCGAGACGGTCCGGTACGGCTACGACGCGCACGGCCGGCCGACGACGCTCGCCGGCGCGACCAGTTACGTCGCCGAGAGCACGTACTCCAAACTGGACCGGCTGCTGCGCCGGGTGTACTCGACCGGCTCCGGGCCACGGGTGCTGCGCGACTACGGCTACGAGACCGGCACCGAGCGGCTGGTCCGGGTCGTCACCGAGCGGGAACTGAACCCGGTCCGGGTCGCCGACACCCGCTACGACCACGACCCGTCCGGCAACATCCTCCGCATCGGTGACACCCCGCCGGGCGGGCTCACCGCCGACGTGCAGTGCTTCACGTACGACCGGCTGCGCCGGCTCACCCGGGCGTGGACGCCGGGCTCCGGCGACTGCGCGGCGACGCCGTCGGTGGCCGGACTGGGCGGGGCGGCGCCGTACTGGCACGCGTACACGTACGACAAGGTCGGCAACCGGCTCACCGAGACCCGGCACGCCGCCGCCGGCACGGCCACCCACACCTACCGCTATCCGGCGGCGGGGGCGGCGCAGCCGCACACGCTGCGGGAGGTGGCCGTGCAGGGCCCGGGCGCCCGCACCGACTCGTACGGCTACGACGCGGCCGGCAACACCGTCAGCCGCGACGTCGCCGGGCGTGGTCAGACGCTGGCCTGGGACGTCGAGGGCAACCTCGCGTCGATCGCCGAGGGTGCCGCGTCGACCCGGTTCGTGTACGGCGCCGACGGCACCCGGTTGCTGCGCCACGATCCGGACGGCGGCGCCACCCTGTTCCTGCCCGGCACGGAGCTGCGCCTGACTGCCGGTGCGGTGACCGCGACCCGCTACTACACCCAGGACGGCGAGACGGTCGCCAGCCGAAGCGGCGGCGGCGTGCACTGGCAGCTCGCCGACCATCTCGGCACCGACCAGTTGGCGGTCGACGCCGCGACCGGCGGGCTGGTCCCGCGCCGGTTCCTGCCGTTCGGCGAGCTGCGTGGCGCCACCCCGACCGGGTGGCCGGGGCAGCGGTCGTTCGTCGGCGGGGTCGACGACGATCCGGTGGGCCTGCTGCGGCTGGGCGCCCGTGAGTACGACCCGTCGACCGGCCGGTTCCTGTCGGTGGACCCGGTGATCCTCGACGACGACCCGCAGCAGTTCCACGGCTACTCGTACGCCAACAACAACCCGATCACCTTCGAGGACGCCGACGGCCTCTACCCGAAGAAGAAGGTCGTCAAGGCCAAGAAGAAGGCGGCGGCCAAGAAGGCGGCGGCGAAGAAGAAGGCTGCGGCGGCGAAGAAGGCCGCGGCGAAGAAGCGGGCGGCGGCGGCGAAGGCGGCGGCGAAGAAGGCCGCGGCGAAGAAGAAGGCCGCGGCGGCGAAGAAGGCGGCGGCCAAGAAGACGGCGGCGAAGAAGAAGTCGGCGGCGAAGAAGGCCAGCAGCCCGAAGGGGACGAAGTACAAGCCGAACCGGCCCGTCGCGAAGAAGCCGCCGAGGCTGCGCCTCCCCGGCTCCTGGGAGCTGTGGGACGGCCGCCACAAGTGCGTCGGCGTCGTGTTCTGCCGGCTCAAGGTCGACCGCCACATCACCAGGCAGATGAACGACTGGTCGCAGGACAACAACGAATACCTCGAATGGGGCAACGGCGTGGCGACCGGCCTGGCTGCCGGCGGTTGTGCCCTCGCGGGCGGTCCGGTGGCCGGTGTCTTCCTCGCCGCCGGCTGTGGTGCCGCGGTGAGCGGCGCCTACTTCAACGCCCGGAACCAGTTGCGCCGGGCGGCCGAGGAGAACAAGTGCTGGATCCCGACGTCGTTCGGGATCTACGGCCGGGGTAGCGGCTACGGCTGCCACTGACGCCGCCGGTGGTGCGCCTCCCCTTCGCACCGGGGGAGGCGCACCACCGTGCGCGCCGTCAGCCGGCCGGGCCGGGCTGGTCGGCGAGCGCGGCCAGCGCCCGCCGGGTCTCCGCCAGCCAGTACGGGGCGTCAATCTGCTCCCAGATCCGTAGCGCCTGGTGCAGGTGGCCGCTGGCCTGCCCCGGTTCACCCAGGGCGCGGGCGGCGGCGGCGAGGCTGTGCAGCGTCGCCGCCTCGCCGAACCGCTGGCCGCGCGCCTGGTAGACCGAAAGGCAGCGGCGCAGCATCGCCGCCCCGCGCTCCGGTTCGCCGAGGCGGATCGACAGGTCGCCGAGCCACTGTTCGGCGTAGCTCTCGGCCAGCCGGTCGCCGAGCCGTACCCCGATCCGGCGGGCCCGTTCGAAGTACGGCACCGCCGAGGCGTACCGGCCCTGGTGGCGGCGTACCTGGCCGAGGCAGCGCAGGGCGCGGGCCTCGCCGCCGAGCCACTTCGCGGCCCGGCTCTGCGTCAGGCACTCGCGGAAGCGTCGGTCCGCGCGCCGCCACTGCCGCCGTTCCATCAGCACCAGGCCGAGCCCGTATTCGGCGTAGGCGACGCCGGCCCGGTTGCCGTCGCGGCGGCTGATCCGGCGGGCCCGGGCCAGGTCGGCCACGGCGCTGTCGTAGCGGGCCAGCAGCCGGTCCAGGTGTCCCAGGCCGGCGAGGGCGGCGGACTCGTAGCCGCGGTCGCCCAGTTCCCGGGCGTACCCGAGCGCCTCCTGGTAGCAGGCGCCCGCCCGCCGGTAGCGGTCCTGGATGGTGTGCAGTTCGCCGAGGTCGCGCAGCATCGCCATGGTGGCGGTGCGGTCGCCGGCCCGGCGGGCGGCGGCGAGCACCTTGTCGTGGGTGGCCCGCCAGTCGTCGAAGTGGTTGCCGCTTTCGAAGAACGCGGCGATGGAGGTGGCCAGCGCCGCCGCCGGGCCGGTCCGGCCGTCGGCGGCCAGTCGTCCGGTCACCGTCACCAGGGCCTGGTGTTCGGTCTCGAACCAGGCGACCGGATCGGCCAGTACCCGGCGGGCGACCGGTTCCGGAACCGTCCACACCGGATCGCGACGCAGTACGGGGGCGAAGAACGCGCCGCCGGTGCGGGCGACGGCCCGCTGCGCCAGGCCGAGATAGCCGCCGTGCAGCCGGTCGGTGGCGGCCGACAGGTCGGCGCCGTCGTGGTGCCGGCGGGCCTGTTCGCGGCCGTAGAGCCGGACCAGGGCGTGCAGCCGGTAGCGCGGGCCGGCCGGCCCGGCCGCCGGGATCAGCAGGTGCACGTCGACCAGTTCGTCGACGACGAGTTCGGCCCGCCGGGGCGGCACGCCGAGCAGCGCGGCGACCGTCCAGCTCGCGATGTCGTCGCCCGGCATCGTCAGGCTGAGCAGGTGGTACGCCCGCCGGGCCGGGGCGGACAGCCCCTGGTCGGTGGAGGCGAGGGTGGCCCGCACCGCCACGTCGGAGACGGCCAGTTCGTCGAGGCGGCGGCGCTGGTCGCGCAGCGCGTCGGCGAGGTCGGCCAGCGGCCGGTGCGGGCCGGCGGCCAGCCGCGCCCCGGCGATCTGCACCGCCAGCGGGAGGTGTCCGCATCGGCGTACGATCCGTTCGGCCGCCGGCCGTTCGGCCGCGACCCGCTCGGGGCCCACTGTCGCGGCGAGCAGTTCCAGTGCCTCCGGGCCGGAGAACGGCGCCAGCACCACCCGGTACGCGGCCAGGCCGGCGACCGCGCTGCGGCTGGTGACCAGCAGGGCACTGCCGGCGACCGGGGGCAGCAGCGGCCGGACCTGGGCGGCGCTGACCGCGTCGTCGAGCAGCACCAGCACCCGCCGGTCGGCGAGCAGGGTGCGGTAGAGGTCGAGCCGGGCCGGCTCGTCGGCGGGCAGCACGGAGCTGGCGATCCCGAGGCCGCGCAGCAGGGTGCCGAGCGCGTCGCGTACGGACACCGGGGTCGCGTCGGCGTGCCGCAGGCTGACGTACAGCTGTCCATCCGGATAGGACGGTCGGCAGCGGTGCGCGAGGTGCGTGGCGAAGGCGGTCTTGCCCACCCCGGCCGGACCGGTGACGAGCAGGGTCACCGGGGCGGACTGCGCGGTGCCGAGCCGGCCCAGCGCCGCCGCCCGCTCGTCGGCGCGGCCGACGAAGGCGGCGACGTCACCGGGGAGCTGGAAGCGGGGCACCGGGGTGGCGCCCGCCGGCGCCGGCGGTGCGGTGGGCGGCGCGGCCGGCGGAGCTTTCGGTGGTGCCGTCGGCAGGCCGCGCAGGATCGCCTCGTGCACCGTCCGCAGCCGCTCGCCGGGCTCGATGCCCAGCTCGGTCGCTGCCAGCCGGTGCCCCTCCCGGAACGCGGCGAGCGCCTCGGCGGTGCGGCCGGTGGCGTGCAGCGCGGTCATCAGCTGGGCCCGCAGCCCCTCGTGCAGCGGGTGTCCGGCGCTGAGCGCGGCCAGTTCCGGCACGATCTCGGCCTCGCGTCCGGTCGCCAGGTGGGCGGCGGCGAGCAGTTCGGCCGCGTGCAGCCGGCGGCGGTCCGGTCCGGCCGCCGCCTGCCGGGCGAAGCGGGCCGTGAACCCGTCCAGGGCGGGGCCGCGCCACAGCGCCAGCGCCGCCCGCAGCAGCACGATCGCGTCCGCGTGCCGGCCCTGCCCGGCCAACTGTCGGGCCTGCCCGGCCTGTTCGTCGAAGGTGTCCAGGTCGAGGCTGCCGGCCGGGATCCGCAGGACGTATCCGTCGGCGACCGTGTCGACCAGGTCCGGCTGCCCACCGGCGGCGAGCAGGCGGCGCAGCGTCGAGACGTGGGCGTGGATCTGGGCCCGGCAGGTCGCCGGTGGACGGTCCTCCCACAGCGCGTCGACGAGGCGGTCGAGCGTGACCAGCCGGCCGTGGTCGACCAGCAGGGCGGCGAGCAGGGTTCGCTGCTTCGGCGACCCCAGCGGCACCGGCCGCCCGTCGGCGACGATCTCGAGCTGGCCGAGGACGCGGAACCTCAACCGGGGCCCCCGGTCGTGGTGTGGCCGGTGTCGCGTGGCCGTCCCGACCCACCCGGGGTCGTCGCGGTGATCGATGGCGGGGTCACCGGCTGGAGCCTTCCACACCCGACCTGGCCTGCCCAGTGCCGGATGTCATGTCGGCCGATCCAACATCTGGGATCGGGACCGGCCCTCCGTACGGGATCCACCGACCGGCGCTGACCTGCGGTTCCATGTCGTTTTCGCAGGTCCTGCGGTCGATTCGACCGGTGGCGGCCGTCACCCTGCGGTGGCGGGGCATTGACAGCGCGCCGTTGTTGATCAAAGATCCACTTCGTGCGAAGCGCTCTCCTCACCAAGCGGGGTCACATCGACCTCCTGCGCGTTGCCAGCGCGGCCTGTCGACCCTAGCGTTCGACGCCGGCTTCCCTTTTCCCGTACGCCCAGAGGCGTATCCCGACCCCGCAGGTCCCCGGCCCTGCGGTGGCGTCTGCCTGCGCGCACACCCATTTCGCAAGGAGACCAATCCTTCATGTCCACAAGACATCTGACGAGGCTCGCCGCGGTCGCGGTCGGTGCCTCGTTGCTCGGGACCGCGGTCTGGACCGGCCCGGCGAACGCGACCGCGTTGCCGTCCGTACCCCCGCAGCCCGTCCAGCTCGGCCAGGTCGAGGCGTACCCGCGCCAGAACGTCCTGCCGGTGTGGCCGGACGACCCGAACGACGCGTCCATCCCGATCGGTGTCGTCCCCTACGACGAGATCGCGCCGAAGCTGAACGCGTTGCAGGCCGAGAGCGACCGGGTTTCCGCCCGGGTCGCCGGAAAGACCGTCGCCGGCCGTGACCTGTACGTCGTCACTGTGACCGCGCCCGAGACCAGGGCGCAGGCGCAGCAGCAGGAGCAGTGGAAGCGCTGGCTGGAGGACGAGCCGGTCAAGGCGCGGACCAATGCCCGCCTGCTCGCCGAATACAAGACCCCGCTGTTCGTCAACGCCAACATCCACGGCAACGAGTGGGAGGGCACCGACGCCGCGCTGCGGGTCATCGAGGAGTACGCCACCAGCACCGACCCGGCGGTCGCCGACCTGCTCAAGCGCAACCGGCTGGTCTTCAACGTCACCGCCAACCCGGACGGCCGGATCGCCGGCACCCGTGCCAACGCCGCCGGTTACGACCTCAACCGCGACCTGACGATCGTCTCGCAGCCGGAGACGAACCTGATCCGCGAACTGGCCGTCGACGCCAAGCCGATCATCACGCTTGACCTGCACGGCTACGTCAGCCCGACGCTGCTGCACCCGAGCACCCCGCCGCACAACGTCAACAACGAGTACGACCTGTTCATCAAGCACGCGCTGCCGAACGCGCTGGCGATCGAGGAGGACCTGCGCGACCTCGGGCACGCCGAGACGCAGCGGGCCCGCATCCCGTTCCGCGACGACGCCCCGGGCGTCTGGGACGACTTCCCGCCGATCTACGTGCCGTCGTTCGCGCTGCTGCAGAGCAGCATCCCATACACGATCGAGGCGCCGCTCAACCCGCGCGGCGGCAACCTGACCCCGGCCGAACGGGTCCGCCGCTCCGGCATCAACACCGACGTGCACGAGGTCGCGATCAAGACCTCGCTGCGCTACATCGAGGAGAACCGCAACCAGGTCATCCACGACCAGGCCGAGGTCTACCGGCGCGGCTGGGCCGGTGAGCCGCTGCGCGACATCCCGGACGGCTACGTGCCCGGCTGGGGCCCGGAGGACAACTACAACACCGAGTTCCCGCGCTCGTACGTCATCCCGACCGGTGCCGGCCAGCGCTCCGAGCCGGCCGCCGCCCGCCTCGTCGACCTGCTGATCGGCAGCGGCGGCCGGGTCTGGCGGGCCCAGGACACCTTCACCGCCGGCGGCAAGTCCTACCCGGCCGGCACGTACGTCATCGACCTGCACCAGCCCAAGCGTGGCCTGGTCAACTCGCTGCTCGAACCGGGCATCGACCTCACCGACCGGGTCGCCGACCTCTACGCCGGCCCGGCCGCCTGGAGCCAGGGGCTGACCTGGGGCGCCACCGTCGACACCCTGTGGAACGAGCTGCCCGACGTACCGCTGGTCCGCACGTACGACGGCAGCGCCCCGGGCACCCTGCCCGGCGGCACCCCCGACCTGCGCCTCGACATCCAGGACGCGTCCGACCTGCTCGCCGTCAACGCGCTGCTGGCCCAGGGCGTACCGGTGTACCGGCTGGCCGACGGTTCGGTCGTCGTCCCGCACACCACGACCAACCGTCGCCTCGTCCACGCCGAGATCCGCCGGCACCGGGTCGACTTCGAGGCCGCCCCGGCCGGCTGGAGCGGCACCCTGCTCGACAGGGTCGTCGTCGGCTACGTCGGCTCGGTCGAGGTGCGGGACACGCTGCTCGACAACGGTTTCGACGCCCGGCCGCTGACCGCCGCGACCCTGGCCACGACGCTGACCGCCGACATCGACGTGCTGTTCGTCGGCGGCACCCTCAACGTCGCGACCCTGACCGCGGACAACCGGGCGGCGCTCGACGCGTTCCTCGCCCGGGGCGGCGGCGTCGTCGGCATCGACACCGCCGGCGCGGCGTTCAGCAACGCCGCCGGGCTGCTGGCCGTCACCGCCACCGCCGGCCAGAGCCTGGCCAGCGGCGTCGTCAACGTGGTCAACAACGGGGGACCGGTCACCGCCGGCGCCCTGCCGCACTCGTTCGTCGCCCAGCCGGTCTGGTTCACCAACCTGGGCGCGGGCGCCATCGTCGACCAGGCGTACGGCGCCGACCCGCTGGTCGCCGGCTGGTGGGGCACGAACGCCGCCGGCACCAACGGGCCGGCCGCCGCGGCCGGCCAGGCCAGCATCGTCCGCACCGAGACCGCCGCCGGCAACGGCGTCGTGCTCTTCGGTACGGACCCGACCTGGCGACTGCACGCCAAGGGCCTGCACCCGCAACTCGGCCGCGCCATCCTCTGGTCGGCCCAGCGGTAAGTCCGCAATGATCCGCGTGATCAGGGACCAAACCCCGCGTGTCGTCGGCGCGTCGGGCGTAAAAGTCCCTGATCACGCGGATCTTGCGAGGCCGGCGGCGACCAGGGCGACCACGGTGAGGCCGGCGAGCGCGACCGCCGCGCCCGGATAGCCGCCGGCACCCAGGCCGATGCCGCCGGCGGTCGCCCCGACGAAGACACCGAGACTCATTCCGGCGGCGTTCAGGCTCAGCGCCGGGCCGCGCTGCGCGCCGCAGCGGCGGACCAGCAGGCTGACGACGCAGGCGGCGACGACCGCGTGACTCGCGCCGAGCGCGGCGGTGCACAGCAGCGCGACCGGCAGCGTCGGCGCGAGGAAGACACCGAACGTGGCGGCGACGGCGACGGCCAGCCCGACCAGCAGCAGCCGCCGGGGCCGGCCGTCGTCGCCGGTGTTCGCCAGCCGGCCGGTGACCAGGTTGCCGAGGAAGAACGACGCGCCGCTGAGCGTCCACACGAACGCGAACCAGCCCGGCGACAGGTCGAACCGGCTGTCGTAGAACGCGGCCAGGTAGGCCAGATAGCCCATGAACGCTGCCGTGCGCAGCAGTGCCACCAGCAGCAGCGCCCGCGCCCCGGGCACCGTGGCCAGCGCCCGGAACGTGGCCAGGTAGCCCAGCCGGGCGGCCGGGACCGCCGGGCCCCGGCCACGACGTAGGAACATCGTGGCCAGCGCCGTCGCGACCACCGCCGTCGCCACCAGGTCGCCGCGCCATCCCCACCACAGGGCCGGGACCGCGATCAGCGGGGCGGCCAGCATCGCGGTCATCGACTGGGTGGCGGTGACCAGGGTCGCGGCCCGCGCCGCGGCCGGCCCGTCGCCGTACCGGTCGGCGGCGGCCGTCGTCAGCGCCGGGTTGAGCACGGCGGTCGCGGCGCCGACCAGGACGCAGAAGGCGGCGACGGTGACGTACGTGCCGGCCGCCCCGAGCAGCGCCGACGCGGCCAGCAGCAGCAGGGCGCCGGCCGCCGACAGGTGCACCGGCAGGCGGCCGATCAGCGGCGCGAACGCCGTACCGACGGCCAGGGCGGCGAGTCCGCCCAGGCCGCGCAGGCCGCCGACGGCCGCCTCGCCACCGCCGGTGGCGTCGGCGATCGGCACGAGGAAGGTGCTGAAGACCGTGTACGGCAGCAGCCCGACCGCCGAGGCGAGCAGTACCGGCCAGAGCTGCCCGGCCATCCGCAGATCCCCTGGAACGGCACCCTTCGTCGCTGTGTCCACCATGGATTGTCAGGACAGGGTGCGCAGGTAGTCGGC
The DNA here is from genome assembly GCF_018324255.1 of Polymorphospora rubra. GTDB lineage: Bacteria > Actinomycetota > Actinomycetes > Mycobacteriales > Micromonosporaceae > Polymorphospora > Polymorphospora rubra. The sequence goes on along the minus strand of NZ_AP023359.1, from coordinate 8,018,908 downwards.
GAACTTCTCCAGACCGTCCACATTGCGTGGACCGCTGATCCCCTCGTTGTAGTCCAGGACGAAGAACCGGTTGTCACGCACCGCCGGCAGCTCGCGCGTCAGCGGCGACGTACGCAGGAAGTCGATCTTCTCCTGGGCCGGCTGGTCGCCGTAGTCCAGAATGATGATCACCTCGGGCTGGGCGCTGGTAACCGCCTCCCAGCCGACCTGCGACCAGCGCACGTCGAGGTCGGCGAAGATGTTGCGGCCACCGGCGATCCGGATGATGTCGGTCGGCGGCACCTGGGCGCCGGCGGTGAACGGCTGGTCGGTGCCGGAGTCGTAGAGGAACACCGGAACCGGGTCGCCCTGCGGCGCCCGCGCCTGCACCGCCGCCACCCGTGCCTTGAGGTCGGCGACGACGGTGGCGGCCCGGTCCGGTACGCCGAAGATCGCGCCGAGGCGTTCCAGGTCGCTGTAGAGCCCCTCGAACGGGGTGAGCCGCTGCGGGAAGTTCGGATAGTTGAAGCAGCTCTCGCTGTGCATGAAGCTCTGGATGCCGAGCTGGTCGAGGATCTGCGGGGTGATGCCGCGCTGGTCGCTGAAACCGGAGTTCCAGCCGGCCACCACGAGGTCGGCCCCGGCGTCGACGACGAGTTCCTTGTTGAGCAGGTCGTCGCTGAGCATCTCGACCCTGGCGTACTCGGCCGCCCACGGCGATTCGGTCACCGGCGGGTTCGCCGGCGGCATCACGTAACCGTGCACCCGGTCGGTCAGCCCGAGCGCGAACAGCTTGTCGGCGCTGCCGCCCTCGTACGCGACCGCGCGCTGCGGCGTACGGTATTCGACCTCCTCGCCGCAGCGCGGCACGGTGACCGTCGCGGCCGGCTCCGCGCTGTCGGCGACCTCGGCGCCGCAGCCGGTGGCGAGCAGGGCGGCGAGTACGCCGAACGCCAGCCCGGTGCGTCGTGTCCTGGATGTCATGTGGTTTCTCCTTGCGGGGTGAGGGAGTACAGCAGTTGCGGGGTGCCGGTGCGCGGATGCGGCACGACGGCGGCGTCCACGCCGAAGACGTCGCGGACCAGGTCGACGGTCAGCACCTCGTCGGGGGTGCCGGCGGCGACCAGCCGGCCCTGCGACAGCACGCCGATCCGGTCGCAGGTCGCGGCGGCCAGGTTCAGGTCGTGCAGGACCACGAGTACGGTCAGCCCGCTGCCGCGCAGCAGCGACAGCAGCCCGATCTGGTGCCGTACGTCGAGGTGGTTCGTCGGCTCGTCCAGCACCAGGATCCGGGGCTGCTGGACCAGCGCGCGGGCGACCAGGACCCGCTGCCGCTCGCCGCCGGAGAGGGTGAGGACGCCGCGGTGGGCGAGGTGCGCCACGTCGAGCCGGGCCATCGCCGCCGCGCACAGTTCCCGGTCGGCGGCGCCGAGCGCCTGGTTGCCGCGCAGGTAGGGGGCCCGGCCCAGGGCGACGACCTCCTCGACGGTGAAGTCCAGGTCGGCGCCGCCCTCCTGGGTGAGGGCGGCGACGGTGCGGGCGCTGCGCCGCATCGGCATCGCCGCGAGATCGTCGCCGCCGATCCGGACCACGCCACCGCTGGGCCGCAGCGCCCGGTAGACGCAGCGCAGCGCCGTCGACTTGCCGCTGCCGTTCGGGCCGACCAGGCCGACGATCCGCCCGTCGGCGACGTCGAGCGACAGGTCGTGCACGAGGTGCCGACCGTCGACGGTCACCGTCAGCCCGGACAGGACGAGGTCCATTTCAACGCCCCCCGAACAGGTAGCCGCGCCGGCGCAGCAGCGTGACGAACACCGGTACGCCGACCAGTGCGGTGATGACGCCGAGCGGCAGTTCGCGCGGCGCGACGAGGGTCCGGGACACCAGGTCGACCCAGACCATGAAGACCGCGCCGGCCAGTGGCGCGACGGCCAGCACCCGGGCGTGACCGGCGCCGACGACGATGCGTACGACATGCGGCATGACCAGGCCGACGAAGCCGATCGCCCCGCTGACCGCGACCATCGCCCCGGTGACGACCGAGGTGAGCAGCAGCAGGCCGTTGCGCAGCCGGCCCGGGTGCACGCCGAGGCTCGCCGCGGTCTCGTCACCCAGCGCCAGCACGTCCAGGGAGCGGGCGTGCCGGCGCAGGACGGCGACGCCGGTCACCACGAGGACGGCCAGCAGGGGCAGCGCGCCCCAGGTCGCGGCACCGAAGCTGCCCATCGTCCAGTAGAGGACGGTGCTGGTCGACTCGCTGTTCGGCGCCAGGTAGATGATCACGCTCATCACCGCCTGCAGCCCGAACGACATCGCCACCCCGGTCAGCACCAGCCGCAGCGGCGCGATGCCGGCCCGGCCGCGGGCGGCGGCGTACACCAGGACGCAGGCGAGCAGCGCGCCGAGGAACGCGCCGACCGACATCGCGTGGATCCCGAACACCGCCAGTCCGCCGGTGACGGTGACCGCGACGGCGCCGACCGAGGCGCCGGAGGAGATGCCGAGCACGAACGGGTCGGCCAGCGCGTTGCGCACCATCGCCTGCACGGCCACCCCGACCGCGCTGAGCCCGGCCCCGACCAGGGCCGCGAGCAGCACCCGTGGGGTGCGGATCTGCCACACGATCTGGTAGGTGCTGACCTCGTCGGCGGTGATCCGGCCGCCGCTCAGCGCCGCCCACAGGTAGCGGACCGTGTCGGCCGGGGCGACGTTCGCCGGCCCGAGCCCGATGGCCAGCAGTACGGAGACCAGCAGGGCGACGGCCAGCACCGCGACGGCCACCCCGAGCGCCGTACGGCTGCCGGGCGGGCCGGGGCGTGCGGCGCCCGCCCGGCGGCGTTGGGTGGGCAGTGCGGTGCCGCCGACGTCGGTCGGCGCGGCGGGTGTCGGCGGCGGCATGGCGGGGTGACCTCTTATCGAAAACGAAAACGAAAACCGTGTTCGAGGATCTTTATACCTGCCGGCCGGCCCGACCGGAAACCCGGTGCGCGCCAGGTGCGACGCGTCGCACACTTGCCGCCGATGAGCGATGACACCGAGGACAGGTGGCACTACGCCGGCCGCCGCACATTCGCCGGCGCCCTGCAACGGGGGCTCGGCCGTGGCGCCCACCGGGCGATGGTCGATCCGGCGGCACCCGACCTGATCGCCCACTGCCTGCGGCGCGACCACCGCTGGTACTGGGCGTTCGACGAGCGGGCGGTGTACCTGGCCCGCCTGGTCCGCGACCTGGAGATGCCGGTCGAACCGATCGCCGACCGGCTGTTCACCGCCCCCGCCGAGCCGGACGACCACGACAACGAGTTCGGGAACACCCTCGAGGTGCTCGAGGTGCTCGGCCGGGCAGGTGTCAGCGGCGTGGTCGACGGCGTCCGGCGCTACATCCAAGACGGTGAACGGTGGCTGGACGCCCTGGAGGAGATCGCCGGGGCCTGGCCCACCGAGTGGTGGGAGGACCTGTATCGGAGCGTGGCGGGCCGCATCGCGTCGGCCGCCCACCAACCGCTGTGGCGATCACCGCCGTGGACCGCCTGGGCAGCGCGGGACGCCCGGATCGCCGCCTGGATCGACACCGCGCGCCGACCGGTGCCGCCCCGGCCGTTCGCCGACCAGTCGACCGCCACCCTGCTGGCCCGACTACGTGAGCCGGTCCACGGCCCCGACCGGAAGGCGATACTGCGGGAACTGCGCCGCCGGCCTCCCGAGCCGGCACTTCTCGAACTCGTCGACGATCTTCTGGCCGACGACCCCGGACCGGCCCTGCCCGCCGCGATCAGACGGTTGGGCCCGGCGGCACTTCCGGCCGCCCGCGGCTGGGCGGCGACCCCAGGGCACCCGCTGACCTGGGCCGCGCTGTGCATCCTGGCCGCACACGGCGACGACACCGACGCGGCGGCGCTCATCGCCGGCCTCGACTGGCTCGACAGCCGCCCCGACGATCTGTGCGGCTACGACGTACTCGTCGGGGGTCTGGCCCGGATCGGTGGCCCGACCGCGGTCGAGGTCGTGCCACGGCTCGGACGGCTGTGGTTCAGCCCGCACTCGTACGAGCGGCCCGACTATCTCCGGGCGTGGGTGGCGCTGGATCCGGCCGGTGCGGGACACTGCCTCGTCGAGGGGCTGTGGGACTGCGAAGCCGGCGTACGGCTGCTGGCCGCCCGGCACGCGCCGCTGACCGACATGACCCGCGAACGGCTGTGTTACCTGCGCGACGACCCGCTCGAAGCGAACGACGTCCGCGCCGCCGCCGTAGCCCGCCTCACGGGGAAATCCGCCACCGCTCGTCTGTGAGTCGGTCCTCACCGGGTATCCGGCGCATCCGGTGGGCCGCGCCACGTGTCGTCGGGCAGGACCCACTCCGACGCCCGGAGACCAAGAGGTGCACGCACCAACTGCTGACCGCCGCGGCGGCGACACCGTTACGCGGTCTGTTTCCCTGCACCAGCCACAACACCCTGCACTTCAGTCGGTGCTCCTACTATCCGTTCACGCACGACTGCCCATGGATCTGGTTCGACTCCGGACCGCGGTTCGTCACCTACGAACGGATCCCGGGGGCCTCCAGGGCAACCTGGCGCACCCACCGCCGCCGGTCCTGCTGGCGACCGACGAGCCGCCGCCATACCCGCCGCGGTGCGTGCGCTTCCGCCGCAGGCGCGGGTCACCTGGGTCGGTGACATCGGAACCGGCCCGGGGTAACGTGTGGCGCCTCGACGGGGGGCTGCCATGTTTCTCGACCACGACCGGTTTCCGTTCCTCGACGTGCTCCGGCACAACTGGCGTGACATCCGCGATGAATACCTCGCCCTGCCCGAGGACTCGTTCGACCCCTGGGTGCAACGCGAGATGTACGGCCACGGCTGGAGCGTGTACGGGCTGGTCGCCTTCGGCACCCGGATCGAACCGGCGCTGGCCGACTGTCCGCGTACGGCGGCCGTGCTGGCCCGGATTCCGGGCCTGACCACCGCCGGATTCTCCCGCATGGAGCCGGGTACGCACATCACGCCGCACGAGGGGTGGGTGACGACGGTCTACCGGGCCCACCTCGGTGTCGTCGTTCCCGACGACGGCTGTGCGCTGCGGGTCGGCAGTCAGGTCCGCAGTTGGCAGGAGGGCGGGCTGCTGGTCTTCGACGACACGGTCGAGCACGAGGCGTGGAATCGTTCGACGGAGACCCGGACCGTGCTGCTGCTCGACTTCGTCCGTCCCGGACGCGAGCACGACGAGCCTGACGAGTTGCCTCCCGAGGTGGCCCGGCTCGTCAGGAGCCGGACCGGTCGGGGTCGGTGACCGCAGCCGCCCACCGGTGGGTCGGTCGCCGCGAGGGCGCCGTGGCCGGCGGCGCAGCCGCCCCGTCCAGGTCTGTCCAAGAAGGACGACCGGCAGTCGCGGGCGGCCGGCGGACAAACGGATGTCGGATGTTGCCACTCGTCGTTGCCCGGCAATCCGGAACGTGGTGAACGAGCCGACAGTAGGTTGGTCACATGCCTGTGTCGCCGTACGTCGCCGGTCTGCGCGCCCACGTCGGTCACGAACTGCTCCTGCTTCCCGGCGCCAGCGCCGTCGTCCGCGACGACCGGGGACGGATCCTGCTCTGCCGGCGCAGCGACGACGGGACGTGGGGGCTGCCGGCCGGCGCGATCGACCCCGGGGAACAGCCGGCCGACGCCGTACTGCGGGAGATCTTCGAGGAGACCGGGGTGGTCGCGGAGGTCGAGCGGGTCGGTGGCGTCGGTACGCACCGGGTCGTCTATCCGAACGGGGACGTGTGCGAGTACCTGACCGTGTGGTTCCGCTGCCGGGCGGTCGGCGGCGAGGCCCGGGTCAACGACGACGAGTCGCTGGAGGTCGCCTGGTTCGACCCGGCCGACCTGCCGGCGCTCAATCCACGGACGAGGCTGCGTGTCGACACGACGGTGGCGGCGGAGGGGCCGGCCTGGTTCGCCCGGCCGGGGGAACACGGGACGGTTCCCGACCGACCGGCGTCATGATCGTCTGCTGTTCAGCCGTCCGACACGCCGGGACGGTGCCGGCGGAACAGCAGACGATCATCAGGACCGGCCGTCGGTCCCTGGGGCATCCGCCGGCGGCGGCGTCGGGGCGGACATCCGGTGCAGCCCCTCGCGCAGTTCGTCGTCGTGCATGACGAGGTAGACCAGGCCACAGTCCTGGGGCCCGGTCACGTCGAGTTGGCAGAGCGTGCACGGCTCACCCGGTCGGATCGGGCACCGCGCCTCCGGCCGGGCCTTCGGGCGAGTTCCCACGTACCCGACGTTGCCACGTTGCCGGCGGTGGCGGCAGGGCCGGAAGACCTGTCAGGGGTGGGCGGCCGGCCCGGTCGACTCGCGGACCACCAACCGGCAGGGCTGCCGGATCACGCCGGACGGGCGCCTGCCGTCGAGGGCGGCGAACAGGTGGGTGACCGCGGTGGCGCCCAGGTGTTGCAGGTTGAGGTCGACGGTGGTCAGCGGCGGGCGGCAGTCGGCGGAGATCACCTCCCAGTTGTCGTAGCCGACCACGGCGACGTCGTCGGGGACGCGACGGCCCAGGTCGTGGAGGGTTTCGGTGACACCGGCGGCGATCTGGTCGTTGCCGCAGAAGATCGCATCAACGGTCGGGTCGGTGGCGATCAGGGTGCGGGCGGCGTGCCGGCCCCAGCGTTGCGACCATTCGCCGTATAGCGGTTCGTGGCCGGCCAGCGGCAGCCCGTGTTCGGCGAGGACCTTGCGCAATCCGACCACCCGGTCGCGGGCGGCCCGGTAGCTCTGCGGGCCGGTGATGTGGCCGATGCGGCGCCGGCGCAGGGCGACGAGGTGTTCGATGGCGAGCCGGGCGCCGCCCTCGTCGTCGGCGAGGACCGACAGGTCGGACGGGTCGGTGGACTCGCCGTAGACGTACACCACCGGGACCGGGATGTCGGGGGTGAGCGAGGGGCGTACGTCGTTGCTGTCACCGACGATGATGAACCCGTCGACCTGGCGGGCGAGCAGCGTACGGATGTAGTGCTGGCGCCGGATGGCGTCGCCGCGGGCGTCGCAGAGCAGCACCGACATCTGTTCGTTGCCCAGGGCGTTCTCGGCACCGAGCAGGATCGGGATGGAGAACCGGCCGGCGAGTTCGTCGGTGAGCAGCCCGATGGTGCGGGTGCGGCCGGAGATCAGGCCGCGGGCCAGGGCGTTGGGTTGGAAGGACAGTTCGGCGGCCGCCTGGAGGACGCGTTGCCGGGTGGCCGGTGCCACCTGGGCCCGGGCGTTGAGCGCCTTGGATGCCGTGGCGACCGATACGCCGGCCAGCCGGGCGACGTCGCTCAGGGTCACGTTCTGGGACGGTTTCCTACCCACCGAAATCCTTTCGGTTTTCTTTTCGGAGTCTGAAGAGATTCTATGCCTGGTGGTCAACAGGCAGATCAGGAAACCGTGACCTGCCCGTAACACGGAAGCCATCTTGCCGAAAACGTTTTCGTAGGCCATTGTGTCGTCAACCCGTAGTGATCCCGCTCACTACGTATCCGTACGAGGAGGCGGCATGGCCGAGCGAAGCGAGGTGGACGCATGACCGTGACGTCACCGGAGGTGGACCTGACCGGCGGCCGGCCGGTGGTCCCGTCCCGTGGTGCGTTGCGCCCACTCGGTCTGGGGGAGGTCCGCCTCACGGGGGATTCTGGTCGGCCCGGCAACAGGTCAACGGTGCCGCCACCCTCGCCCACGGCCGGTCCTGGATGGACCGGCTCGGCTGGACCGGGAACTTCACCGCCGACGGCACCGGCTCGGTCGACCGCCGGGGCCGACAGTTCTCCGACTCCGAGGTCTACAAGCTGATCGAGGCGATGGCCTGGGAGTTGGGCCGCCGCCCCGATCCGACGCTCGCCACCGAACTCGACGAGCTGACCGAGGCGGTCGCCGCGGCGCAGTCCCCGGACGGCTACGTCAACACCGCCTTCGGCCGGCCCGGTCAGCCCGGCCGCTACACCGACCTCGCCTCCGGACACGAGCTGTACTGCACCGGGCACCTGTTGCAGGCGGCCGTCGCGCGGGCCCGGACCGGTGACGGGGGACGGTTGCTCGACGTCGCCCGCCGCGCCGCCGACCACGTCTGCGACACCTTCGGCCCCGACGGGACACCGGGCCTGTGCGGCCACCCCGAGATCGAGACCGCGCTCGTCGAACTCGCCCGGCTCACCGGCCAGCGGCGCTACCTCGACCAGGCCGCGCTCTTCGTCGCGCGGCGCGGGCACCGCAGCCTGCCGCCGCACGCCTTCGGCTGGTCGTACTACTCCGACGACATCCCCGTCCGGGCGGCCGACGTGCTGCGCGGCCACGCCGTCCGGGCGCTCTACCTGGCCAGCGGCGCCGTCGACGTCGCGGTCGAGACCGGCGACGACGAGCTGCTGGCCGCGGTCGCCGCCCAGTTCGACCGTACGCTCGCCCGGCGCACCTATCTGACCGGCGGGATGGGGTCGCGGCACACCGACGAGGCGTTCGGCGACGACTTCGTACTGCCCGCCGACCGGGCGTACTCCGAGACCTGCGCCGGCATCGCGGCGATCATGCTGGCCTGGCGGCTGCTGCTGGCCACCGGCGAGTCCCGCTACGGCGACGTCATCGAGCGCATCCTGTTCAACGTGGTCGCCACCGCGATCAGCGACGACGGCCGCTCCTTCTTCTACGCCAACACCCTGCACCAGCGCACCCCGACCCGGCCGGTCCCCGACGACGAGGAGCAGCTCGGCTTCGGCGGCGGGCCGCGCGCCCCGTGGTACGAGGTCTCCTGCTGCCTGCCCAACATCGCCCGGCTGCTGGCCAGCCTCGGCACGTACCTGGCCACCGTCGGCGACGACGGGCTGCGCCTGCACCAGTACGCCGACGCCGAGATCGGCACCCGGCTCGCCGACGGGCGGCGGGTGGGCCTCGCCGTGCGTACCCGCTATCCGGACGACGGCCTGGTGCTGGTCCGGATCACCGAGACCGGCGCCGGCCCCTGGTCGGTGACGCTGCGGGTGCCGGACTGGGCCGACGGCGCGACGCTCGTGGTCGGCGGCGAGCGACGGGCCGTCGCGCCCGGCGCCGTCGAGGTCCGGCGGGAGTACGCCGTCGGCGACGAGATCCGCCTCGAACTGCCGGTACGGCCCCGGTTCACCGTCCCCGACCCCCGCATCGACGCGGTACGCGGCTGCGTGGCCGTCGAGCGGGGGCCGGTCGTCTACTGTGCCGAGGCGACCCGGCCGGGGGCGGCGGACACCGACCCCGACGCCACCACGACCGACGGGGGTGACCTGGACACGATCCGGATCGACCCGGCCGTCGTCCCGGTCGACGTCGCAGACGGCGTCGAGGTGCGGGCCCGGTTCGACGTCCCGGACGGCGCGCGCTGGCCGTACCGGCCCCCGGCTGCCACCTCGGCCGGACCGGGGTCCGTTCCGGTGCGGCTGGTGCCGTACCACCGCTGGGGTCGCCGTGGCCCCGCCACCATGCGGGTCTGGCTGCCCACCACCTGAACCCACACCACCACCACTGAGGGAGATACCGGTGAAGCGCTCATACGTCAGGACGGTGGCCGTGTTGGCGGCCGGCCTGCTGGTAACGGCCATGGCCGCCTGTGGCGACGACGGTGGGCCGGGCGGTGACGCCGTCAGCCTCGACGACGGCACCACCCTGACCCTGTGGACCAGGGCGGCGACCGAGTCGGTGTCCAAGGCGTACGCCGAGGCCTACAACGCCACCCACCAGAACAAGGTCGAGGTGACCGCGTACCCCAACGAGGAGTACCCGGCGAAGCTGGCGTCCGCCGCGGGTGCCAAGGCACTGCCGGACCTGTTCGCCGCCGACGTCGTCTTCGCCGCCCAGTACGCGTCGCAGGGGCTGTGGACCGACATCACCGACCGGTTCGGCGGGCTCGACGTCAAGGACAAGGTCGCCCCCGCCCACGTCCGGGCCGGGACCTGGGACGGCCGCAACTACGCCGTGCCGCACACCATCGACATGTCGGTGCTGCTCTACAACAAGGACCTCTACCAGCAGGCCGGGCTCGACCCGGAGAAGCCGCCGACGACGCTGCGCGAGTTCGCCGACCACGCCCGGGCGATCGACAAGCTCGGCGGGGACGTCAACGGCACCTACTTCGGCGGCAACTGCGGCGGCTGCGTCGAGTTCACGTTCTGGCCCTCGGTGTGGGCCGCCGGCGGTGACGTCCTCGACGCCGAGGGGCGCAACGCCAAGGTCGACTCGCCGGAGATGGCCGAGGTCTTCGCCCTCTACCGGGCGCTGTACGAGGAGGGCGTGGCCGCGCCGGCGTCCAAGGACGAGGCCGGCCCGACCTGGCTCGGCGCGCTGCAGGGCGGCAAGGTCGGCATCGCCCCCGGCCCGTCGGTCTGGCTCGGCCTGATCGAGGAGAAGGGTGTCAAGATGGGCGTCGCCCCGATCAGCGGCCTGGCCGGCGGCGAGTCGACGTTCGTCGGTGGCGACGCCATCGGCATCGGCGCCACCAGCGACAAGGCCGCCCAGGCGTGGGACTTCCTGACCTGGACGATGTCGGAGGAGGCGCAGGTCGAGGTGATCGCCAAGAACAAGGGCGTGCCGACCCGCACCGACCTGGCCGCCAACAAGTACTCGTCGGCCGACGAGCGCATCGTGGCCATCAACAGCCTGATGGCCAAGGGGAAGACGCCGTACGCGCAGAACTTCAACGCGTCGTTCAACGATCCGCAGAGCCCGTGGCTGCAGACCGTACGCGGCGCGCTGTTCGGTGACGCCACGAAGGCGCTCGCCGACGGCAACACCGCCATCACCAGGTCACTCCAGCAGAGTTAGCCCGCCGTCGTCCGTGGCGCGGCCGGATCGCGGCCGCGCCACCCCCGACCGGAGGCCACACCCCTCACCGGAGGCCACACCGATGTCCACGATGGTGACGTCACCACCGGACCGCCAGACGCCCCCGCAGCCGGAGCCGGCCAGGGCGGCCCGCCGGCGGCGGTCCGGTGCCGCCCGGCGGGCCGCCGTCGGCGCGCTGTACGCCACCCCGACCGCGGTCATGGTCGGGCTGTTCTTCGTCGTGCCGCTGCTGCTCGTCGGCTGGATGTCGCTGCACCGCTGGCCACTGCTGGGGCAACCGACCCTGAACCTGCCCGACAACTACACCGGCATCGCCGACAACACGCTGGTGCGCTCGGCGGTCTGGTTCACCCTCAAGTACACCGTCGTGATGACGGTGCTGCTGTTCGTCGTCGCGTTCGGGCTGGCCCTGCTGGTCCAGCACCGCCGGCCCGGCGTCGGCTTCTTCCGTACGGCGTTCTTCCTGCCGATGACGGTCGGGTTCGCCAGCGCGTCGCTGCTGTTCCTCGGGCTGCTCAGCGACGAGATCGGTCCGGTCAACGACCTGCTGTCGGCGGTCGGCCTGATCGACGGCTACGTGTCGTGGACCAGCGGCAGCCCGGACACCGCGCTCGGCTCGGCGGTGCTGCTGGTGCTGTGGCGGTTCGCCGGCTTCAACATGCTGATCCTGCTCACCGGCCTCCAGGCGATCCCGCCGGAGGTCTACGAGGCGGCCCGGATCGACGGCGCGTCCCGCTGGCAGACGTTCCGCCGGATCACCCTGCCGTTGATGCGGTCGAGCATCGCCCTGGTCCTGACCCTGATGGTGACCGGCTCGCTGCTGGCCTTCGACCAGTTCTGGATCCTGACCCGGGGCGGCCCGGACAACAGCACCACCTCGCTGGTGATGGTGATCTACCGGGAGGCGTTCGTCCGGCTCGACCTCGGTTCGGCGGCCGGCATCTCGGTGGCGCTGCTGGCCGTACTGCTCGTCTTCAACATCATCCAGCTCGGCGTGCTGCGCCGGCGCTCGCACTGAGAGGCCCGCGGTCATGCCCGGATCGAAGACCACCTCCCGGTGGGGCTACTACGTCACCGGCACCGCGCTGGCGATCCTGTTCCTGTTCCCGCTGCTGTGGAGCGGGTGGGCGTCGCTGCGTACGCCGTCGGGCTTCGGGCTGGAGAACTACGACCGGCTGTTCAGTTCCGACGGCGGGGTGCGGCCGTACCACGTGCTCAACAGCGTGCTGGTCAGCACGATGACGGTCGGCGGCACGCTGTTCGTGGCGACGCTGGGCGGCTACGCCTTCGGGCGCTTCCGGTTCCCCGGCCGCGACGTGCTCTTCCTGCTCACCCTGGCGATCCTGATGGTGCCGTACGCGACGATCCTGATCGCGTTGTACGTCCTGCTCGGCTGGATCGGGCTGGAGGACTCGCTGCTCGGGCTGAGCCTGGTCCTGATCATGTTCCAGCTGCCGTTCTCGATCTTCATGATGCGCAACTCGTTCGAGGCGGTCCCGAAGGAGCTGGAGGAGTCGGCGCAGGTCGACGGCTGCAACAGCTTCGGCGCGCTGACCCGGATCCTGCTGCCGGCGGTCCGGCCCGGCCTGGTGACCGTCGGGCTGTTCGCCTTCCTGACCTCGTGGAGCGAGTTCTTCGCCCCGCTGATCCTGCTCAACTCCACCGACCGGTTCACCACCACGCTCGCGGTGGTCAACATGCGTACGGCCAGCCACGGTTCGATCGACTACGCGGCGCTGGAGGCCGGTGTGGTCTTCATGGCCGTGCCCTGCCTGATCCTTTTCGCGTTCATGCAGCGCAGCTACGTCCGGGGGTTCACCTCGGGCGCCCTGAAGGGGTAACACCCCCGGAACCACCCTCCCACGCGGCTCCACGGATGGAAGGGCGGACCCGGGTTCCATTTATTGATCTCCATCTATGTAGGAGGAGGATCCCGTGAGAAGCCGATGGCGAAGTACCGCCGTACCGGCCCTGGCCGGACTGTTCGCCGCTGCCGTGGCCGCCGGGCTGGGGGTGGTCGGGACCGGTGTCGCCCACGCCGTACCCGGTGACAACCTGGCCTGGACCGCGACCGCGAGCGCGTCCTACACCTCGCCGTGGGAGTCCGTCGCGGCCATCAGGGACGGCATCGACCCGCCCAGTTCCAACGACACCGTCAACCCGCGCTGGGGCACCTGGCCCAACACCGGCCAGCAGTGGGCCGAGCTGACCTGGACCAGCGCCCAGACGATCCGTGCCGCCGAGGTCTACTTCTTCGACGACAACGGCGGCGTACGGCTGCCCGCCGCCTGGCGGGTCCAGTCCTGGAACGGCAGCGGCTACGTCGACGTCAGCGGCGCCAGCGCCTACCCGATCCTGCGCGACCGCTACAACCTGGTCACCTTCAACGCGGTCAGCACCACCCGGCTGCGCGTCCTGCTGACCAGCGGCACCGCCTCGGTCGGCCTGCTCGAGTTCAAGGCACACGCCAACCCGCCCGGCGGCGGCCCGACCACGCCGCCGCCGAGCAGCGGCTGGAACCCGCCGGCGAACCTGGTGACCCCGCTGGCCCAGGTGTGGCAGCACCAGGAGGAGACGTACAACAACGGCAACCTGTACGGGTTCCGCAACTACGGCTGGGACCAGGTCATGGCCAACGGCGGATACCTGAACTTCTGCGTCCGCTGGGACTCCTCGGCCAACGTCACCGCCGCCCAGCGCGACCAGGTCCACGCCACCCTCGCCCGGCAGTACAAGAAGTGGATGGACGTCATGGTGGGCCACAACGCCTGGCCCTACACCGACGTTCCGATCCGTGTCGTCGGCTGGGCGGTCCGCAACCGCGCCCAGTTGCAGTGGACCGACAACTCCGTCGACATCTACGTCAACAACATCCGCGAGAACGCGCCGCAGTGCTCCGAGCCGTGCGGCCGCTTCTTCAACCAGAACGGCCAGTACCCCAACTGTCCCGGCGGCGCCGCCCGGCACTACGACCAGTCGCTGTGGCTGACCGACGGCTTCGGCGGTGGAGCCGGCGGTGACTGGGGCCAGCGGATGGGGCGCGAGTACTACATGAACAACCTCAACGCCGAGAACATGACGATCCTGCTCCACGAGATCGGCCACACCTTCGGGCTGGACGACTTCTACGACTGGACGCCGTCCGGAGTCGGCGGGTTCATCATGCGCGCCGGCAGCGCCAGCTCCATCACCGATTTCGACCGGTGGATGTTCCGTGACTGGTGGCGCCACCTGAAGAACCGCTACGGCTACTGAACCACCCCCGGCGCCCCACGGCCGCCGTCCCGGCCGTGGGGCGCCGCCCCTCCCGCATCCGTGCCCTACGAAAGGTGCCGCGCATGCCCCTCACCCGTACCCACCGGCGCGCCGGTGCGGCGGCACTGGCCGCCACCCTGGTCGCGGCCCTCGCCGCGCCGGGCGTACCCGCGTACGCCGCCAACCCGATCGTCACCAACATCTACACCGCCGACCCCGCGCCCCTGGTCGTCGGCAACACCATGTACATCTACGCCGGCCGCGACGAGGCCGCCACCGGCGTCAACAACTTCGTCATGCGCGAGTGGCGGGTCTTCTCGTCGACCGACGCCGCGAACTGGACCGACCACGGCGCCCGCGCCAACATCGGCACCTTCCCGTGGGCCGGCGCCGACGCCTGGGCCAGTGAGGTCGAGGAGCGCAACGGCCGCTACTACTGGTACACCTCGGTCAACGGCAACGGCCCCGGCTGGATGAACATCGGGGTCGCGGTCGGCGACAGCCCGCTCGGCCCGTTCACCGACGCCAAGGGCGGACCGCTGATCAGTGACAGCACGCCGAACTCGTCCGGACTCAACATCGACCCGACCGTCTTCACCGACGACGACGGGCAGGCGTACATCTACTGGGGCGGCTACTGGGGGCCGCGCGCCGCGAAGCTCAAGTCGAACATGATCGAGCTGGACGGCGCCGTGGTCACCCCGACCGGGCTGACCAACTTCTGGGAAGCGCCCTGGATGTTCAAGCGCAACGGCCTCTACTACATGATCTACGCCGCGAACGACACCAACGGCTGCGTCACCAACTCCAACTACGCCTGCCAGCGGTACGCCACCGCGACCAACCCGCTCGGCCCGTGGACCCACCGCGGCGTCGTGCTCGACCAGGTCTCGTCGACCACCAACCACGCCGGTGTCGTGCAGTTCAACGGCCAGTGGTACATGGTCTACCACAACGCGAACGCCCCCGGCGGCGGCAACTTCCGCCGCTCCGTCGCCGTCGACCGGCTCTACTTCAACGCCGACGGCACCATGCAGAAGGTCGTCCAGACCACGACCGGCCCACCACCGAACCCCGGCGGTCCCGGCCAGCCGCCCGCCGGCACCAACCTGGCCCCGTCCGCGACCGCCAGCACCTCGCACGTCTCGGCCTGGGAGAGCCTCGCCGCGGTCAACAACGGGGGAGTGCCGGCCAACTCGCAGGACCGCGGCAACCTCGCGTACGGCAACTGGCCGCAACAGGGCACCCAGTGGATCGAGTACACCTGGCCGTCGGCCCGCTCGGTCAACCGGGTCGCCACCTACTGGTTCGACGACAACCAGGGCATCGACCTGCCCGCCTCCTGCCAGGTGCAGTACTGGAACGGCAGCTCGTACGTGGCGGTGCCCGGCCAGTCGGCGTGCGGCGTCGCCGGGAACACCTACAACGTCACCACCTTCACCACCGTCTCGACCACCCGGCTCCGGTTGTCGATCACGTCCAGGCCCGGACTGTCGACCGGCGTCCTGGAGTGGATGGCCTTCCAGAGCTGACCGCCGGGGCCGGCGGGCCCCGCACCCGCCCGCCGGCCCCGGCCCACCCACACCCGTCCCACCCCCACCCCTGGAGGTGACGCCATGCCATCCACAGTGGACTCCGTACGGAGGCCGTTGGCACTGGCGCTGGCCGCCGTACTCACCACCGGCGCGCTGACCGTCCCCACCACCACCGCCGCCCACGCGGCCCAGACCATCGGATATCCCACCTTCAACGGCCCCGCGATCCCGGCCCCGCCGGTCGGCTACAGCACGGGCAACACCATGCAGGCGATCTACGACGCCGAGAGCGCCGGCACCGACTTCTGGATGGACCGGCTGCTCGCCCGGCCCGGCAACGACCCCGCCGGCACCTGGCTGATGACCCGGGGTCGCGGCCTCTACATGTACACCCACAACCCGGGCGTCATCGGCTTCGGCGGCAACACCGCGTACTGGGACAACATCAGCAGCCAGAACGCGTACGCCGTCACCGTCACCCCCGGCACCTTCGCCGAGCAGGTCAGCGGGCGGTGGCAGTCGCCGAGCCACTGGAAGGGCGTCTACACCAGCGGTTCGGTCCGCATCGACATGACCAAGTTCATCACCCACAACAACGTCGCGGTCACCAACCTGTCGATCCGCAACAACGGCACCGGCTCGACCACCCTGCAACTGCGGGCCACCTCGCCGTACGCCACCACCGGCAGCGGTAGCGAGCTGACCGGCAGCCGGCAGGTGAAGAACAACCTGACCACCATCCGGCCCCGGCTGTCCGGCGACGGGTTCACGGTCAGCAGCGGCGGGCTCAACCGGTCGGTCACCGTCGGCGCGGGCCAGACCGTCACCACCAAGGTCGTGATGGGCTTCGTCACCGACGAGATCCCGCAGTCGCTGACCGAGTACAACGCCTACCGCGGGTACACCCCGGACGCCGCGTTCGGCACCCACGTCCGCGACTACAACCGCTGGTGGGCGGAGAACGTCCCGTACATCGACGTGCCCGACCCGGCCATCAAGAAGAACATCTACTACCGCTGGTGGCTGATGCGCTACAACTACCTCGACGTCGACATCCCCGGGCAGGACTTCCAGTTCCCGGTGTCGATCGAGGGCGTCACCGGCTACAACAACGCGATCGCGCTGACCCAGCCGATGCACATCGACGACCTGAAATACCTGCGCAACCCGGTCTACTCGTACGGCCCCTGGCTGTCGGTCGGGCAGACGTCGCGCGGCGGCCGGTTCATGGACAACCCCGGCGATCCGGAGAACTGGTCGAACTCCTACACCCAGTACATCTCCGAGGCGGCCTGGCGCAGCTACCAGATCCACGGCGGCCAGCCGGTCATCGCCGGCAACCTGGCCCGCTACGCCGAGGGCGACGCCAAGGGACAACTGTCCTACTTCGACACCAACAACAACGGCGTCATCGAGTACGACTGGGGTGCGATGACCGGCAACGACGCCGACGCGGTCTCGTTCGACTGGCGGTCCGGCCGCCTCGACCGGGCCGAGACCGCGTACGTCTGGAGCGGGGCGGTCGCCGCCCAGCAGGCGTACGCGCTGCTCGGCAACACCGCCAAGGCGGCCGAGATGCAGACCCTGGCCGACCGGATCCGCAACGGTGTCATCAACACGCTGTGGAACCCTTCGCGGCAACTGCTGGAGCACAAGCACGTCGCCACCAACGCGCACGTGCCGTGGAAGGAGATCAACAACTACTACCCGTACTCGGTCGGGCTGATGCCGAACACCGCCCAGTACCGCGAGGCGCTGCGGCTGTTCGCCGACCCGGCCGAATACCCGGTGTTCCCGTTCTACACCGCCAACCAGCGCGACAAGGCGGCCGCCGCCGCGGCCGGCTTCCCGGGCAGCAACAACTTCTCGACCATCAACTCCACCGTGCAGTTCAGGCTCTACTCGTCGGTGCTGCGTAACTACCCCAACCAGTGGATGTCGGCCGAGGACTACAAGAAGCTGCTCTACTGGAACGCCTGGGCGCAGTACGTCGGCGGCAACACCCAGTGGCCGGACGCCAACGAGTTCTGGGCCAACTGGAACGCCGGCACCCGCAACATCGACTACCGGTCCTGGATCCACCACAACATCCTGGGCAGCAGCAACTGGACCGTCATCGAGGACGTCGCCGGCCTGCGGCCGCGCACCGACGCCCAGATCGAGTTGTCCCCGATCAACATCAACTGGTCGCACTTCGCGGTGAACAACCTGCGCTACCGCAACATGGACCTCAGCATCGTCTGGGACGACCCGGCCGACGGCGTCACCCGCTACAGCGGCGTGCCGCAGGGCTACTCGGTCTACCTCAACGGCACCCGCGCCTTCACCGTCGACCGGATCACCCGGGTGCTCTACAACCCGGCGACCGGCACCGTCAGCCTGCCGGCCGGCGGCAGCACCACCTACAGCACCGCCGTACCCGGCCTCCAGGCACCGCAGAACGTGGTCCAGAACAGCGCCCGGATGGTCGACATGTTCGCCAAGGCCGGCGCCGACCTGACCTCGACGACCCCGAACCTGGCCCAGGGCGCCACGGTGTCCGCGTCGTACACCGCCTCGGGCACCTCGACCGGCGCGGCGGTCGACGGGTTCCCGATCAACGAACCGATCTGGGGCAGCTACGGCTCGCCGAACACCACCGACTGGTACGAGGTGTCGTTCGGCCAGTCCCGCACCGTCGACGACGTGTGGCTCCACTTCCGCAACGACCGGGCCACCAACCGCTACCGGGCCCCGGCCTCGTACAACGTCCAGTACTGGAACGGCAGCACCTTCGTCAACGCCGCCGCCCAGGTCAAGACGCCCGGCAGCCCGCAGGCCAACCACAACCGGGTACGGTTCACCGCCGTGAACACCACCCGGCTGCGGGTCCAGTTCACCCACGCGTCCGGCTTCAAGACCGGACTCACCGAGGTGAAGGTCTTCAACCGCGGCGGCGGCGGACCGGACCCCGGCCCGGGCAACCTCGCGGCGACCGCGACCCCGTCGGCGTCGTACACCTCGCCGTGGGAGAGCGTCGCCGCCCTCAACGACGGCGTCGACCCGCCCAGCTCCAACGACACCGTCAACCCGCGCTGGGGCACCTGGCCCAACACCGGCCAGCAGTGGGCCGAACTGACCTGGGGATCGGCGCAGACGCTCCGGTCGGCACAGGTCTACTTCTTCGACGACAACGGCGGCGTACGGCTGCCCGCGTCGTGGAAGCTCCAGTACTGGACCGGCAGCGGCTACGCCGACGTACCCGGAGCCGGCGGCTATCCGACGGCCGCGAACGGCTACAACGTGGTGACGTTCCCGGCACTGTCCACCAGCCGGCTGCGGGTGCTGCTGGAGAGCGGAGCCGGATCGGTCGGCCTGCTGGAGGTGAAGGCCTTCGGCTGACCGGCGGCCGTGGGTGGGCGTACCCCGTCCACCCACGGCCGACCACCCGCCACGACAGGACGACCGAGGAGGGGAAGATGGGGGCCACACCGGGCCGGGCCGTGGTGATACACGATGTCGCGCGGCTCGCCGGCGTGTCCCACCAGACCGTCTCCCGGGTACTCAACGAGCATCCCCACGTGCGCGCGGAAACCCGCGAGCGGGTCCTGCGGGCCGTCGAACAGCTGAACTACCGGCCCAACCCGATGGCCCGGGGGCTGGCCGGCCGCCGGATGCGCACGCTCGGCGTGGTCAGCTTCGACACGCTGCTCTACGGCCCGGCGGCGACCCTGCTCGGGATCGAGCGGGCCGCCCGGGCCGCCGGGTACGGCGTCAACATCGTCACCCTGGAGAAGCTCGACCACACCGGCGTGGTGGCCGCCCTGGACGCGCTCGCCGAGCAGTCGGTGGCCGGGGTGGTCGTCATCGCACCCCAGGTGGCCGCGGCGGCCGCCCTGCACAGCCTGCCGAGAGGCGTGCCCGCGGTGGCCGTCGAGTCCGCGGTCGGGCCGGAGCTCCAGGCGATCTCCGTCGACCAGGTCGCCGGCGCCCGGCTCGCCGTACGCCACCTGCTCGACCTCGGGCACGAGACGGTGTGGCACGTCGGCGGGCCCGGCGACTGGCTGGAGGCGCGCGACCGCGCCGACGGCTGGCGGTCGGCGCTGGAGGCGGCCGGCCGCCCGGTCCCGCCGGTGATCGCCGGGGACTGGAGCGCCCGCAGCGGCTACCGGGCCGGGGCCCGGCTGGCGGCCGGCACCGGCGCCACCGCGGTCTTCTGCGCCAACGACCAGACCGCGCTCGGCCTGCTGCGCGGCCTGCACGAGAGCGGCGTACGGGTCCCCGGCGACGTCAGCGTGGTCGGCTTCGACGACATCCCGGAGGCCGAGTACATGTTCCCGCCGTTGACCACCGTGCGGCAGGATTTCGACGAGGTCGGCCGGCGCTGCCTGGCCGCCCTGCTCGACCTGATCGAGGCGGGGCCGGCGGCCGGACCGGCCGCCAGCCCCGCCGCCGGTTCACGGGTGGCGCCGATCCTGGTCACCCGCCGCAGCACCGCCGCGCCGCCCTGACGGCACGGGGCGCCTGCTGATCAAGGACTAGTCGTGCGACAGAACCTGACAAGCCGGGCACGCTTTCTCCTTGATCAACCCGAACGCGTGGGGGCGACCGGAGGCTACGGCAGGTCGGGGTGGCGGGGGCGGGCCGGGCCCATCGCGCGGTCGGCCGCCGCCTCGCAGTGCAGCCGCGTGGTGGGAAACACCGGTACGGCGCTGTCGCTCTCGTCGACCAGCAGTTCGATCTCGGTGCATCCGTAGATGACACCCTGCGCGCCCTCGTCGACGAGCTTCCCGATGATTTCCCGGTAGGCGGTGCGGGACTCGGGCCGGACCACGCCCAGGCAGAGTTCGTCGTAGATGATGTCACTGACGATCTTCCGGTCCTCGGCCGAGGGCACGACCACGCGGAGCCCGTGCGTGGCCAGCCGGTCCCGGTAGAACGCCCGCTCCATCGTGAAGCGGGTGCCGAGCAGTCCCACCGTCCGGATGTTCCGCCCGAGCACCGCCGCCGCGGTGGTGTCGCCGAGGTGCAGCAGCGGAATCGTGATCGACTCCTGGATCCGATCGGCGACCCGGTGCATGGTGTTGGTGCACAGGACGACGAAGTCGGCACCGCCGTTCTCCAGCGCCCGCGCGGCCGACGCCAGGACTCTGCCGGCGTCGTCCCACCGCCCCTCGGTCTGCATCGCCTCGATGGCCGCGAAGTCGACCGAGTAGACGAGGCAGCGGGCGGAGTGCAGCCCGCCCCGGCGTTGTCGGACCAGGTCGTTGAGGATCCGGTAGTACTCCATGGTCGATTGCCAGCTCATGCCGCCAAGTAGACCGATCAGCTGCATTGCCAGGTCCTTCTGCCGGGAACGGGTTCGAGTAGTTCTACCCCGTCCCCGCAGGGGCACCGGTGGTCACCCGACCACCGGTGCCCCTGGTAGGCCTACCTGGGCGCGCTGCCGAACGCGCTCGACAGGTAGGCCCGGGAGTCCGCGATCGCGCCCTCGATGATCCGGGCCGCCTCGCGGGCCTCCTCCGGCCGGTGGCTGGCCTGCACCTGGAGCCGGAAGCGGGACGACCCGGTCGGGGTGACCGGGAACTCCACCATGAACGCGAGCACACCCCGGTCGAACAGCAGCCGGTTGGCGGTACGGGCCAGCTTCTCGTTTCCGATCAGCAGCGGCACGATCGGGGACGGCTCACCCATGCAGGTCAGGCCACGGGTGGTGAGTTCGCCCCGCAGCGCGTCGATGGCCCTGAAGAGTTGGGCGCGCAGCGCGTCCCCCTCCGCCGAGCGGACGATCCTCGTCGCCTCGAGTACGACGGCGGTCTGCACCGGCGACAGCGCGTTGGAGAAGAAGTGCGAGCCGCCGAACATCTTGATGTACTGCTTGAGCGCCGGCGACCGGGACGCGACGAACCCGCCGTTGGAGCAGAACGTCTTCGAGAAGGCGCCCATCACGATGTCGACCTCGCCGAGCAGGTTCTGCATCCCGAGCACACCGGTGCCGCCGGGGCCCATCGCGCCGAGGTCGTGCGCCACGTCCACCAGCAGCGTCGCGTCGTACTCCCGGCAGATCCGTTGCAGCGTCACCAGGTCCGGCCAGTCGGCGTCCACCGAGAAGAGGCCGTCGGTCACCACGAGGATGCCGTTGCGGTTGTCCCGGCCGCGGATGTCGACCAGGTGCTGGCGTACCGCCTCGACGTTGAGGTGCTCGTAACGGACCACGTTGCGGGTGGCGGCGCGGGCCCCCTGCTGGAGGCAGGAGTGGGCCAGCCGGTCGATCAGGATGTGGTCCTCCTGGCGGACCAGGCCGACGACCGCGCCGAAGCCTGCCGCCCACCCGGTCGGGAACAGCGTCACGTGCTCCAGCCCGACCAGGTCGCCGAGGGCGGCCTCCAGGTCGTTGGAGATGTGCGTGTTGCCGAGCACCATCGGGGAGCCGGCGCTGTGCGGCCCGTAGTCGTGCAACGCCCGGGCCGCGGCCTCGCGGATCGCCGGGTGAATGTTGAACGACAGGTAGTCCTGCGAGTTGAAGTTGATTCCCCGGGTGCGCCGACCCAGGTCGTTGGTGATCTGGGCGGTGCTGTTCGGCGCCGCCTCCAGCACCCGCGAGTACTGCCACGTCTCGGTCCGCCGGCGGGCCTCCACCCAGTCGTAGAAGTCCCCGGTGCGGTTCAGCAGGTTCCGGCCGGCCGGGCGGTAGAAGTCGTACGCGTTCTTGTCCAGCGCGTACTCCTCGTCGGGGTCGACGGGGTTGCGCAGGTGCGCCGGCTCCCACATCTCCTCCAGGTCGGCGATGACCCGGGCGAGTTCGTCGTCGGCCCCGTCGAGGAGCGCGAACTCGTCCCACGGGATGTGGCCGGCCCAGTTGCGGGTCATCTCGGACACCTCGGTCGCGGTGTCCGCCATCGCCGCGACGTCGCCGCGCCGGGCCGCCCCGAGGATGATCTCGATCAGCTCGCCGTCTTCACGTTCGTGCAGTTGCGTGGTCATGGTGGTGTCTCCCGGGCGCGGTATCAGGCGAAGATGTTCTGCTGGTACGTCCGCGACGTCGCGGCGAAGTCGTCGAAGATCGCGAAGCCCGCCGAGGACTCCTTGGCGGCGTCGTTGAGCAGGAACAGGTTCGACGCCTGGAAGAACTCCGAGACCGGCGCGACGTCGGCGTGCGTGGCGATGAACCGGTCGGTCTCCTGCTGGTTGCCGCGCAGCGCCACGAACAGCTGCAGTTCGTCGTGCCGGTACGGGCGCATCTCGGCCAGCGTGCAGACGTAGTCGTAGTAGGCGGCGGCGTTCTGGCTGCGTCGACGGCTCTCGTAGCTCTCCATCGCCTCGGCGACCGACGCGTCGCCGCGCAGCCACCGGTCCAGCGCGGCCGTGACCAGCTCCGCGTCGCGGAACGCGTGCGTCATGCCCATGGCCGTGCACTGGTCCTTGAAGCACTCCGCGTCGCCGACGAGCACCCAGCCGGGCCCGTGCAGCGGCCGGAGGAAGCCGGCCTGGTCCAGCGTGCCGTAGATCCGCTCCTCGCGGGTCCCCTCGGTGCGGACCGTCTCGCCGACCTCGGGGCGACGAAGTCCAGCGCCCGCTGGAAGTTGCCGGGCACGTCCCGCCGGAACTCCCGCGACCACTCGCTCGGTCCCCACACCAGGACCATGTTCTGCTCGAAGTTCGTCGGCACCACCGCGCTCGCGAGCCGGCCGCGCCGGTGCAACTGCGCGGGGCCGAGGTCGAAGCCGGAGAAGTAGCTCCAGTAGGCGAACGTGCACTTCGGACGCTCGTCGTACTTCGGCAGGTCGAGGGTGCGGGCGACGAACGAGTTCCGCCCGTCGGCGCCGATCACGATCCGGGCCCGCTCCTCGACCGTCTGCCCGTCGGCGGTACGGCCCCGGATGCCGACGACCCGGTCGCCGTCACGCACCAGTTCGCGTACGGCGAAGTTGGTGCGGACCTCGGCACCGGCCTTGGCGGCCGCCTCGACCAGGATCTGGTCGAGCACCCGCCGCCGGACCGAGGCGTAGCTCTGCACCACGCCCGAGTCGTCGCCGTGCAGGTCCCGGAAGTATTCGCGCAACAGTTCCGGCGGCACCGAGCCGGTCAGCGGGATGCCGTCGTTGACCACCTTGATCGTGGTGTGGGTCGGGGTGACCGCGAGCACCTGGTCCAGGACCCCCACCGGTTCAGGTAGGACATCCCGTGCGGCCAGAGGAAGTGCGTCGAGATGACGTCGCTGGGGAACGACGACCGGTCGACGACGAGCACGCGGTGCCCCTGCCGGGCGAGCAGCATCGCCGTGGAGGCGCCCGAACAGCGGGCACCGACAACTATCGCGTCGTACATCAGTTATCGGCCCTTCGTGGAGGGGAGGGGGTGTGCTGTGGCGCGGCACACCGGGGACGGCCGCGAGGAGCATAGCCCAGATCCACTGTGGAGCTAGTTACTGTCCGTTGTGGAACGAAATGGGGAGTGACGAACGATCCGCCGGACGGCGGCCGACGCGGCGCCCGCCTGACTGTGAGCATGGCGGGGTCGGTTCATCAGTGGTGAGCTGATGCTGGTGGTAGTGGGCGTGAGCCTTCGCCTGACTGGCTTCGTGTCTTGGGCGGGATTGGTCCGCCCGCTACCCCCGGCGCCGGCCTGGCGGGGAGACGTCTGGCCCGGTCATGAGCTTGACCGCCAGTTGGCGGCTGGCGTGTCCTGGCACCGTGGCGAACTGCTCGCCGTGGCCGGGCAGCGTTCAGGGTCGCGGGTCTGGGCCGCGGAAGGCATCGGCCGCCGCACCGGCCCGGTCCATCCGCCGACCCGATACCACTGTCACGTCCCACAGCGGATTCGCTGTGCGTACGCCGAATTGGCTGTGGACCCCAACACCTTTGAGGTCCTTCCCCGGCAAATCCTCAGGGCACCCGTGATCATCAGTTGCCCAGCAACCCGACACGCCGTACGGACAACGGCGGAACAACCAACGATCATCACGCACCGCCACCCCACGAAGGGCACGGGTGCGGCCGGTTGACGCACCACAGGAGCGTCCGCCGCCCGGCGCGCGGCGCGCGGCGGCCCGGTCACTGCCGAGGGAGCAGCGGGCCCAGCGGGCCGAGGTCCAGGTTGAGATCCTCGGGGGAGAGGCCGAAGTGCTCACGCAGCTCGGTCATCTGTTCCTCCAGCGCCATCAGCGTGGCACCGACCCGCTCGATCTGCTCCTCGGTGAGGTCGCCCTCGTCGATGCGGCGCAGCGCCTGGCGTTCCATGAGCTGCCGCAGCAGCTCGATGATGGTCAACACCAGGCCGCCGAGGCCACGCTCGATCCCGTCCCGGTCGACGTCGACCCGCTGCCCCAGGCGGCGTACCGCC
The DNA here is from genome assembly GCF_018324255.1 of Polymorphospora rubra. Taxonomy (GTDB): domain Bacteria; phylum Actinomycetota; class Actinomycetes; order Mycobacteriales; family Micromonosporaceae; genus Polymorphospora; species Polymorphospora rubra. The sequence continues at coordinate 7,993,992 of NZ_AP023359.1, read as the reverse complement.
GCGACCTGCGGGTCGTCCGGCGTTTCGGCTACCATCCCGGCTCCCCGGCCGGTCCCGGTCCGTGCTCCGCCGCCACCTCGCCGTCGACGACCTCGCCCGGGCCGGCCGCCGCCCCATCCGGTGCCGCCCCGGCGGCTCCGGCGCTGGCGCGCACCGACGCGAGCAGCGCCCGCAGCGACACGTATACGAGGTCGACGTCGGCGATGGACAGCGCGAGTTCGCCGCTGACCACGACGCCCTTGCCGAGCACCCGGTCGAGCAGGTCGACCAGGGCGATCGGCCGGTAGTCGGCGGCCCCGCCGGGGCCACCGGGCACGATCTCGGTCATCGGCCCACCGCCTCCCGTTCGTCGGCGGCGGTGAACGAGTACGGCGGCCAGGGTCCGGTCAGCTCCACCGTGATCCCCGGATGCCGGGGGCCAGCTCCTGGACCAGGTCGGCGAACTCGTCCACCCGGTCGGCGTCCACCAGGTAGGCGCCGTTGAGCACCATCCACTCCGGCCGGCCGCTGAGCCGGCCGTCCTGCGGAGGATGGCGGCGCGACTCCAGCGACCGCCCGGCGAGCACCGCGTGCAGCCGGTCGGCGTCGGCCGCGGCGGCCCGCTCGGCGGTCTCGGTCGCCGTCATCCGGGCCCGTTTGCGCATCAGGTACGCCCGCCCGCCGCCGGAGCCGGTCGGCTCGGCCGGGACACTCGGCGGCGGCGCGGCGTACGCCTTGACGCCCCACTCGATCCGTCCCTCGACCCGGTCGAGGGCGGCCGACAGGTCGTCGTACTGCTCGGTCAGCAAAGCCGCCACCCGCGGGGCGTCGAGGTGGACGGTCGCCAGCCGGGCCGGCACCACCGGGCCGAGGCGGGCCACCGCGTCGGCGACGAGGTGGTGCGCCCGGGCGACGGCGGTGACCCAGTCCAGGTTCTCCAGGTTGCGGCGCAACGCCTCCTCGCCGTACTCGGCCAGGTCCACCGTGGCGACCACCGCGACCAGACCGGCCGCCTCGACGGGGCGTACCGGCGCCCCGCCGACCCCGACGATGCCGGCCAGCCGGTCCGCCGGCAGGCCGCGACTGATCGCGTGCACCCAGATTCCGTGTCCGCTCATCCCATCTCCTCCCGCCGGGCGCGCCGTTCCCGCTGATGCGTACGGGGCTGCTCGTCAGGTATGCGCAGGTCCCCGTCGTCGGGTGCCGGTTGCGGCCCCACGGCCCGCGGGCCGCCGTCGGATCCGATCTCGTCCCCGGCCGGCGCGGTGCCGACCGGCCCGCGTGGCCGGCTGGACAGGAACGGATCCCGCTCCCACCAGTCGATGCCCATCTCCCGTGCGGTGTCCACCGACGCCACGACGAGGCGCAGCTTGATGGTGAGCAGTTCGATGTCGAGCAGGTTGATCCGGATGTCACCGGCGATCACCACGCCACGGTCGAGCACCCGTTCCAGGATGTCGGCGAGATTCGTGGGGTCCTGTCCACGGTGCTGCAGAGTGCTCACCGCCGGGTCACCCCGCCCCGCCGGCATCGCCGCGACCCCGCGCGTAGCGGCGCACCCGCCGGTAGCCGAGCAGCTCGCCGTCGTCGTCCAGCTCCGCCACGTACACCGCGAGGATGTCGCCGGACGACGGGACCCGGCGGTCCTCGACCACCTCGACACCGACCGACCAGCCGGACTCGCCGCGTTCCAGCGACGTGATCCCGATCGGTGCCTTGCCGGTCAGTTCGGCGACGTACTCCAGGCCCGCCCGGGCGGCACTGCTCGCCGGCAGCCCGGAACGGGCCTCCGCCCGGGGCCGCCGCCGGCCGGAGCCGGCGTCGTCGCGGTCGTCATCGTCGTTGTACGCCCGGTCGTCGCGTACCCGGTCGTCGTAGCCCTCGTCCGGCTCGCCTCGTGGCCGGCGGGACGTGGCCCGGGTCGGCGACCGGTCCCCTCTCGTGGTGGGCATTGGTACCTCCGCTGTTGCCGTTTGCCGACCGGTCAGTCGATCAGCCGGTCGATGATCTGCTGCTCCGCCTCGGCCAGTTCCTCTTCGGACAGCTCGCCCGCGGCTGCCGCCGCCGACAGTTCCTCGAGCTGCCGTTGCACGGTGGCCGGGTCGTACAGCTCCTGCTCGGCCTGGTCCCGCAGCACCCGGGCCAGTCCGACGAGACCGTGCACGGGGGCCAGGGGCAGGCTCAGGATGGGGCCCAGCACCGACTCACTCCCGGTCCATGAGTTGGTCGACGAAGTCGTACGGGGCCTGCGGGCCGAGCAGCCTGACGCTTGCCCGGTTCTCCTGCTCGGCGGCGATCCGCTCCACCACGTCCTCGAACTCGGTCTGCCGGTCGATCTCGACCAGCAGGGCCAGGTGTGCGGCGTCGAACTCGGACGACGGCGGTCGGGTGCGGGTCGTCACCGTCACCGGCGACAGGGCTTCCAGCAGCCGTTCGGTGTCGGCGGCCCGCCGCGCCTCGACCTCGGCGTTGATGATCTCGCCGAGCCGGATCCGGACGTCGCGCAGGGCGTCCGCGGGCTGCCCCTGGAGCTGATCGCGCAGGGCCGCCGCCTCCGCGTTGCCGTCGAGCACCTCGGACAGCACGGTCCGCTCGACGTACCGCAGCCGGACGACGTACTGGGCCCGACCCTCCAACCGGTCGAGCGCCCGCCGGTAGTCGTCGTGCCGCTCGGCGAGCAGGTCGGTCACCGCCGCCCCGTCGCGGGCCACCGTGCCGAACCGGACCGGCAGCACCGGCGCGGCGAGCGTCACCCCGTCCAGCAGGGTCTGGTAGGCCCGCAGGTCGTCGGGACGGCCCAGTGGGCGGTCCAGCGGCACGTCGCTGACCAGGGCGGCGACGTCCCCGTGCGTGACGACGTCCACCGGGGTCGCCGGGTCGCCCACCCCCGGGCGTCGCCGGTCGGCTCCACGTCGGCGGGCACCAGGCCGTAGATGAAGAAGCCGGTGGTGTCGGGACCGGCCTCGCGGGTGTCGACGGACATCGTCACCGTTCCTCTCGTCGCTGGCGGCGCGGTGCGCGCTCGCGGTCGTCCTTGTCGCGGGTGCCGCCGACCAGTTCCCCCAGGGCGTCGCCGGCCTTGTCCAGGAAGTTGCCCTTCGGGCCCTGGACGACCTCGGGCAGGCCCCGGCCCGCCTGCGACCCGTCGAGGGTGAGCCGGTTGGTCGCCTCGGCGAAGCGCAGGTACGTGTCGACGCTGGCGACCACGATCCGCGCGTCGATGGTCAGCAGTTTGATCCCGACGATGCCGACCGACACGTGTGCGTCGATCACCACGCCCTTGTCCAGGATCGTGCCGACCACCTCGGCGAGGTCCGAGGCGGAGCCGCGTTGGACACCGCCACCGTCGGGCTGCTGTACGGCCATCGTCATCGCCGGTCACCTCCGGAGGCGCGGGTGCGGTCGCCGCGCTGTCGGGGCGGTCGGGACCGCTCGTTGTCGTCGTTGTCGTCGTCCCGGTCCCTCTCGGCCGGAGCCGCGGCGCGTGGCCTGCCGCCTGCCGACCCGGTCGCGCGGTCCCGGTCGTCGCTGTCGTCGTCGTTGTCGTTCTCGTCGTCGTACTTGGTGTCGTCGGGCTCGTCCTCGGCGCGCTCGTCGGCCAGTGCCGTGTCGTGGTCCCGGACCACCTGACCGTCGCGGATCTCGCCGCGCCACCCCTCGACCCCGTCCGGGTCGAGGACGGTACGGGTCATCACGTGCCGGACGAAGTGCTTCAGCTCGAGCCGGGCCCGGCGGCCCTGGGCGCGCCACAGGTTGCCGGTGTGTTCGAAGAGGCCCTGCGGGTGGTATTCGAGGACCACCAGGATGCGGGTCAGGTCCGGGGCCAGTTCGTGGAAGCTGACGGCGCCGTCGACGTGGCCCTTCTTCCCGGTGGACCGCCAGACGATGCGCTCGTCGGGCACCTGCTCGACCACGGTCGCGTCCCAGCTGCGGTGCGACCAGAAGACCTGTGCCTTCCACGTCGTCTTCTCGTCGCCGTTGCGGTCGACGTTCTCCACCTTCTTCATGAAGCCGGAGAAGTCCTCGTATTGGGTCCACTGGTTGTAGGCCACCCGGACCGGCACGCCGACGTCGATCGACTCGACGATGTTGGTGACCTTGATCTTGCCCTTGCCGCCCCGGCCGCCCTTGCCCACGGCCTCCTTGAGCTTCTCCTTGGCACCGGCCAGGCCGGCGCTGAGCCCGGCCTTGATCGGGGACGATCCGTCGGCGAGCTTCCGCGCGCCGGTGGCCGCCGCCACCACGCCCGGCCCGCCACCGTTGGCCGCGTACTCGACGAGCCGGTCGGTGGCCGAGGCCATCCGGTCGGCGGCCGTCGACACCAGCCGCTCGATGGCGGCGCCGACCAGGTTCTGCACCTCGTGCGCGAGCCGGCCGGAGATCCTGTCGCCGATGCTCTGGCCGCCGTGCGGGATCCGTGTGGTCATCGTGATCACCTGCCTCGCCGGCGTACCGGCGCCTTGGTGGTCTCCTGGCGGGATCTCGGCGCCGGCCGTTGCCGGGGACGTCGTCCTCCTCGGCGTCCCCGTCGTCGGGGTCCTCCTCGGTGTCGCGCCCGGCGGACCGTCCGGACCGCCCGCCGGCGTTGCGCCGGGGCGACCGCGGGTCGCGGCCGCGCCGTGCCGACGGCCGGTTGTCCCGGTCGGTCTCGTCGTCCCGGTCCGCCTCGTCGTCGTCCGCGTCGTCCCGGTCCGGCTCGTCGTCCGGTTCGTCTTCCAGGTACGGTCCGTCGTCGCGGTCGTCGTCGCGGTCGTCGTCGCGGTCGTCGTCGCGGTCATCCCGGTCGTCGTTCGCGGTGTCCCGCACCACGCCGCGCAGGGTGTCGGCCCGACCGTGCAGGCGGTCGCTCACCGAGTCGATCCGGCTGCTGACGGCGCTGACCGCGGCGGCCTTGCCGGCCGCGACCAACGGCCCGCGCAGATCGAGAAGTCGGGCGACGTCCACGGACCCGCCCAGCGACCGGAGCAGCCCGCCGGAGTTGGCGCTGAGCCGGCCGGCGGCAGCGGCGCCGCCGAGCACGAGTGCCGCGCCGAGCCGCCTGCGCCGACCCAGCAGATACCCCGTTCCGAGAATGAGCGCGCAGAGCGCTCCTTTCTTCATCACTGTCGGACCTCTTCTCACTTGCGGTGTCCCGCCATGAATTGGCGGGTCGTCCTGCCGACCCGTGCCGTGCGGCAAGCGTGTCGACGGGGGCTGTGCTACCCACGCCCCGGAACCTGGGAAACATGTGTTTTTGCTGGTCACAGGCTGCGTGTGCGGCTTGACACGCGGGCTGGCGCCGCGATTCGGACGGTTGGTCGGAGAGGGTGACAACGGGGATGGCGAGGTTGCCCGGGCACCATTCGTCGCAATGAGTCAGACAATTACATTCGGCATTTCTCCGTGGGTCGGGGCGGTCGCGGCGGTGGGGCGGCCGGGCCGGGTGCGTCCCGACCCGGGCCCGCCGGTCAGCGCCCCCGACGGTCGGCCCGTACGATGGGCGGCAGTGCTGGTTCGCCCCCCTCGCCGGGGGCGTCGTAAGAGGGAACCCGGTGCGAATCCGGGACTGCCCCGCAGCGGTGAGCGGGAACGACCGCCGTCAAGAGCACTGGACGCCCACGCGTCTGGGAAGCGACGGCCAGTAGGAGACCGGTGACGGTCACGCCCGCGAGTCCGAAGACCTGCCCGCACCGCGTACGCGGCCCCGCGTGCGCTGCCGACGGCCTCTCGGGACGGCCAGGGCAGGCCCGCCGTTCCGGCGTGCCGTGCGCTCCTTCCCGGTCGGCCCGTCGGGTACTTCGAGGGAAGGAACCCGGCTCGTGACCACACCATTCGGCCAGAGCACCGTGCTCGGCTACCCCCGCATCGGCCCCGACCGCGAACTCAAGCGCGCCGTCGAGGCGTACTGGGCCGGCGGCATCGACGCCGCCGAACTGCACGACCGCGCCGCCCGGCTGCGCGCCGCCGTGTGGCGTACGCTGCGCGACGCCGGCCTCGCGTCGGTGCCGTCGAACACGTTCTCGTTCTACGACCACGTGCTGGACACCGCCGTCGCGGTCGACGCGGTCCCGGACCGCTTCCGCCGTCTCGGACTGTCCGAACTGGACACCTACTTCGCGATGGCCCGGGGCACGGCGGCGGAACCGGCGCTGGAACTGACGAAGTGGTTCGCCACCAACTACCACTACCTGGTCCCGGAGATCGGCCCGGACACCGCGTTCACCGCCCGTCCCGACAAGCCGCTGCGGGAGTACACCGAGGCCGCCGCCCTGGGCATCACCACCCGCCCGGTGCTGGTCGGCCCGGCCACGTTCCTGCTGCTGGCCAAGCCGGCGCCCGACGCGCCGGAGGGATTCCGCCCCGTCGACCGGCTCGACGACCTCGTCGACGCGTACGCCGACATCCTCGGCGCGCTCGCCGACGCCGGAGTGCCATGGGTGCAGCTCGACGAACCGGCGTACGTGGCGGACCGCGACGCCGCCGAGATCGACGCGCTGCGCGCCGCGTACGACCGGATCGGCGCCCTGCACCACCGGCCGAGGCTGTTCGTCGCGTCGTACTTCGGCGAACTCGGCGACGCCCTGCCCGCCCTGCTCGCCACCCCCGTCGAGGCGGTCGGCCTGGACCTGGTCGCCGGCCCCGGCAACCTCGCCCGGCTCGCCGCCGCCGGCCCGATCCCCGGCCGCACCGTCGTCGCCGGCCTCGTCGACGGCCACAACGTGTGGCGTACCGATCTGCGGGCGGCCGCCGCCACCGGCGCGGCCCTGACCAGCCTCGCCGACCACGTCAGTGTCGCCACCTCGTGCTCGCTGCTGCACGTGCCGGTCGATCTCGCCGCCGAACCCGACCTCGACCCCGATCTGCGGGCCCGGCTCGCGTTCGCCCGGCAGAAGGTCGACGAGGTCGTCGCCCTGGGGCGGGCCCTGCGCGACGGCGTCGGCACCCTGCCCGCACCGGTCCCGCCGGCCCCGGCCGCCTGGCGCGACGACACCGTCCGGGCCCGGCTCGCCGACCTGGGCGACGAGCACACCCGGCGGGCCCCGTACGCCGAACGCGCCGCCGCGCAGCGGGCCCGACTCGGCCTGCCGCCGCTGCCGACCACCACGATCGGCTCGTTCCCGCAGACCGACGAACTGCGTCGGGCCCGGGCCGCGCACCGCGCCGGCCGGCTCGACGACGCCGGGTACGCCGACCGGATGCGCGCCGAGATCGCCCACGTCGTGGCCGTGCAGGAACGCCTCGGCCTGGACGTGCTCGTCCATGGCGAACCCGAGCGAAACGACATGGTGCAGTACTTCGGCGAACAGCTCGGCGGCTTCGCCGCCACCGTCAACGGCTGGGTCCAGTCGTACGGCTCCCGCTGCGTACGCCCGCCGGTCATCCACGGCGACGTGACCCGGCCGGCGCCGATGACCGTCGACTGGTCCAGGTACGCCCAGTCGCTGACCGGACGACCGGTCAAGGGCATGCTCACCGGCCCGGTCACGATCCTGGCCTGGTCGTTCATCCGTACCGACCAGCCGCTTGCCGACACCGCCGACCAGGTCGCTCTCGCGCTGCGCGACGAGATCCGCGACCTCGAGGCCGCCGGCATCCGGATCGTGCAGGTCGACGAACCGGCGCTGCGCGAACTGCTGCCCCTGCGCGCCGCCGACCAGCCGGCCTACCTGAACTGGGCGGTGACGGCGTTCCGGCTCGCCACCAGCGGTGTCGCCGACGCCACCCAGATTCACACCCACCTGTGCTATTCCGAGTTCGGCGAGGTGCTGCCCGCGATCGACGCCCTGGACGCCGACGTGACCAGCATCGAGGCGTCCCGGTCGAAGATGGAGATCCTCGACGACCTGCGGGCCGCCGGCTACGGCCGCGGGGTCGGGCCCGGCGTCTACGACATCCACTCGCCGCGGGTGCCCGACCAGGCCGAGATCACCGAGGCACTGTGCCGGGCGGTCGCGGCGGTGCCCGCAGACCGGTTGTGGGTCAACCCCGACTGCGGGCTGAAGACCCGCGGGTACGCCGAGATCGAGCCCGCCCTGCGCCACCTGGTGGCCGCCGCCGCCCAGATCCGGGCGACGCTGGGCTGATCTCCCGGCCGGGGTGGCGGGCATGCCACCCCGGCCGGGCGGGTCCGGCCGCCGTGCGCCGTCCGGGCCCGCACCACCGGACCGGACACCGCGACGTCGTCAGCTCCAGGTCGCGGATTCGGGGGCGATGCCGTGCGCGCGGGCGTTGGCGTCGATGATGTCGCGCAGCCACGTGGCCAGGCCCGGCTCGAGGTCGTCGTAGTAGGCGGCGAACTCCGGATCGGTGGTGAACCTGCGTCCGAGGCAGACCTGCATGGAGTGCGTGCAGTCGAAGTGGGCGCCCATCGACGCCCGGTGCCGTTCGGCGAGCGCGTTCGCCTCGTCGCTGCCGGGTCGCACGCCGGTGCGCCGGGCCGTGGCCAGGTCCGCGTTGAGCGCCTCGACGTTCTCGGTGACCAGTCGCCAGTCCTCCGCGGTCCTCCCGGCGGCGCGTTCGGCGTACTGCGCCCACTGGTTGGTGTCGCCCCAGCGTTCGCGCGCTTCCGCTACCCAGGAGGGGCGCCACTGCTCACCGAAGATGGCGACCTGCTCCTCCGGCGACAGCAGGATGCCGGTGTTCCTGGCCTCGACCATGCGGTCGAGCGCCGCGGCCATCCGCTCCAGCCGGACGATCCGCTCGCGCAGCCGGTCGCGCTGTCGGAGCAGGGATTCCGTCGCGTCGGCGACCGGTGCGTCCAACAGGCCCGCGATGCGGTCGAGCGGTACGTCCAGTTCGCGGTAGACGAGCACCCGGTGGATGCGGGCGACGTCGGTGGCCGTGTAGAGCCGGTAGCCGGCGGCCGTGCGCGCGGAGGGGCGGACGAGCCCGATCGCGTCCCAGTGATGGAGTGTCCTGACGGTGACGCCCGCGTGGGATGCCGCGGCGCCGACGGTCAGCCCTTCGGTCGCCGCGGTCCCGGCGGCCTGTCGACGTGTCACGCCATCCAGTCTGGCAGCCGCGCTCCGCGAAGCCCCGGATGACGGGTCACGCCGCGGGGCCTTCGATTCCGATTCCGCGCAGGAACCGCGCCTCGGGGCTGTCCGGGTCGTACGGGCGGGCGGCGGTCATGATCACGCGGGTCCTCTCCGGCGTGACGATCTCCAACTCCACCGAGTTCCACGGCATGTGCCGCGGTCCCGTCGTCGAACCGGGCAGCAGTTTCTCGCAGGCGGTCGCGATCTCGTCGAGCTGGCTCAGCACACACGAGAAGCTCACGCTCAGCGCCGGAGGTTCGGCGGCGCCCGCGCCGGGCACGAGCAGGACGTCCTGGAACGCCCAGCGCCGCAGGTGCGTGACCTGGCCGGGGACCGAGAAGAGGTCGAAGAACCCCAGCCCGCGGATCCAGAAGTCCGTCGACGCCGCCACATCGTCGGTCGGCACCGTGACGAACATCGGCATGCCGTAGATACCGTGGAACAGCTCCGCGGGCACCGCGTCGAGAGCCGGCTGCGGGACGGGACCCAGGTGAAAGGCGGGGAAGGTGTCGGTCATGACGCCATCGTCGGGCCTGACGCGACGTGAGGGTCAACCCCGCTCGACCGTGGGCACCGGGTCCGCCTGCGGCAGGTATCCGCTGGCCTGGAGTTCGAACAGTTCGCGGTAGAGCCCGTCCCGGTCGACGAGTTCGTCGTGGGTGCCCTCCTGCACGACGCGGCCGTGCTCCATCACGTAGATGCGGTCGGCGTGCCGTACGTTCGCCAGCCGGTGGGTGATCAGCACGATCGTCCGCTCGGGGTGCCGGCGCAGATGCTGGAAGAGGGCGTGTTCGGCGCGGGCGTCGAGGGCGGCGGACGGCTCGTCGCAGATCAGCAGCCGGGCGTCGCGGTACAGGCCGCGGGTGGCGACCAGCCGTTGCCACTGCCCGCCGGACAGGTCCTGACCGTTCTTGAACTCGCGGTCGAGCAGCGTGTCGTAGCCGTACGGCAGGTCGATGATCATGTCGTGCGCGGCCGTGGCCCGGGCCGCCGACTCCACGGTCGGTCCGGGCTGGTCCGGGCGGCGGTCGGCGCGGCCGATGGTGATGTTCTGCGTCACGGTGAACGGGAACTTCCACCAGTCCTGGCTCAGCACCGCGACCTGCGAGCCGAGGTCGTTCCGGTCGAGCCCGGCGGTGTCGGTGCCGTCCCAGCGGATGACGCCGCCGGTCGGCCGGTACAGCCCGGCGACGAGCTTGGCCAGTGTGGTCTTGCCGGAACCGTTCTCGCCGACCAGCGCGACGACCTCGCCACGGCGCAGGGTGAGGCTGACCCGGTCGACGGCGGGGGTGTTCGTCGCCGGATAGTTCAGGCTGACCTCGTCGAGCTCGATGGTCTCGAAGGGCGGGGCCGGCTCGCCGCCGGCCTCGAGGGTGTGGCGCCGCGCCCGGTCCAGGAAGTCGCGGTAGTCCTGGTAGTAGAGAGCGTCCTCGTACAGCGAGTTGGTGGCGGCCACGGCCGTACGCAGGCTGGTGTGCGCGGACTGCAGGGCGAGCAGCGCGGTCGCGGCGGCGGCGAGGGCGATCACGCCGCCGAGGAGGAGCCCGGCGAGTACGGCGTACACGGCGAACAGCGCGATGCCGGAGACGACGGCGCCGCCCAGCCGGGTGGTGGTCTGCGACCGTACGAGGTGCATCTCCGCCGCGCTCTCGATCGCCATGATCCGCCGGTATTCGCCGAGCAGGAAGTCGCGCATCTGGTAGACGCGGACCTCGGCGGCGGTGTTCCGGTTGGCCATCAGGGTGGCGAGCATCCACATGCGACGGCGGCGGGTGATCCGGGCCAGCATGTTCAGGTAGGTCCGGCGGGCGATCCGGACCGCGGTGACCGCCCCGGGGACGGCGGCGAGCAGCAGGCACGGCAGCAGCACCGGGTGGATGACCGTCACCGCGGCGGCGGTGGCCAGCACCCCGACGACACCGGTGACCAGATTGACCGAGTCGTCGACGACCGCTGCGGCCTCGGCCATTCCCCGGTCGCGGGCCCGGTCCATCTCCTCGGCGAATCCGGCGTCGTCGAAGGCCGCGAGTTCGACCGCAGTGGTGGCCGCGAACAGCCGCGACTCCACCTCGTAGTTGATCTGCGGCCGCAGCCGGCCCTGGGCCCAGCCGGCGGCGATCGTCATGCCGCCGCGGGCCATCACCGCCAGCGCCGCCACGACCAGCGCGGGTGTCGCCGCCCGTACCCGGTCCGGCGTGGGGCCGGACGCGAAGAGTTCCCGCAGCACGTTGCTGGTGGCCAGCAGCCCGAACGTGGTCATCACGCCGGCGGTGACGTTCAGGCCGATCGACGCCACCGTGTCCCGCCGGCTGGTCGCCCAGGCCAGGGCGAGCGCTTCGCGCAGCAGGTACGGCAGCCGCCGGGCCACCGCCCAGAAACTGGTGTGGGCGACCTTGGTCGCCTGCCGTAGCCAGGCCAGGTCCGCCAGTTCGGGCAGCGGCGTGTCGTCGGCCGGATCGTCCGGCGACGACCCGGCCGCGGGTATCGCGTGGTCGTCGTCACGGCCCGTCTCGTGGATCACCGCGGCCACGTGGCCTCCCGGGGTGTCTCGACCGGCGGTGGCCCGCCGGCCGGCCGTACGGACTGGGCGGACCGGAACAGGTCCGTCGGGTCGTATCTCGCCTTCACCTCGGCGATACGGCCCAGGTTGCCGCCGTGGTAGGCCGTCGCCCAGCCGACCAGGTCGGGGTCGGGGTAGTTGGGGTAGACCCCGCCGGAACCCCACGGCCGCACCGTGGTCCACGAGCCGGTGACCCAGTCGTGCACCGCCCGCCGGGCCGGGTCGTCGGCGTCCGGACCCACGTCGGCGTTGTGTTCGAGCAGGAACAGCGCCTCCCGGTGCGGGAACGCGGTCGCGCCCGCCGGCACCCGCCGGTAGGCGCCCCGCCAGGGCACGAACTCCAGTTCCCGGTACTGGCCGGCCACCCGGTCGGCGGCGAACCGTTCGAGCAGCCGGTCGATCGCCGTCCGGGGCAGCGGGGCGTCGAAGAACTCCGACCGCACCACCCGCCGGCCGGGCCGCTGGCCGGGCGCGAGCGGTGGCGGCCCCGCGTACGGCATACCGGCGTACCAGTCGTGGACCGTCGCCTCCCGGCCGGTCAGGGCGGTCACCGTACGGCGGAGCGGGGCCGCCCCGATCCGGTCCTCGAACGGGCGCAGTACGGCTTCGGCCCGCCCCGGACCACCGAGCACCACGCCGAACAGCACCGTGAGCGGCGCCAACGCCGGCAGCCCGCCGGCGGCCACCACCAGTTCGGCGTTGACCGTGTCGTCGGCGACCGGCGCCCACCGCTGCCAGTTCTCGACCAGCGTCGCCGCGTGCTCGAAGGTCCAGGTCAGCGCGAACATGGTGGCCGCCGGGGCGGGCCGGGTCCGCAGCACCAGCGAGGTCACCACACCGAACTGGCCACCACCGGCGCCGCGCAGCGCCCAGAACAGGTCCGGGTGCCCGTCGGCGTCGGCGCGCACCGTCCGCCCGTCGGCGAGCACGACGTCGGCGGCGACGACGTGGTCGCAGGTCAGGCCGTACCGGCGGGAGAACGGGCCGAAACCGCCGCCGAGGGCGGCGCCGACGACCCCGACGGTCGGGCACCAGCCGGTCGGGACGAGCCGTCCGGTGGTGGCCAGCGAGACGGCGAGGTCGCCGATCCGGGTACCCGGCCCGACCGTCACGGTGTCGCCGGACACCTCGACCGCGTCCAGCCCGCCGAGGTCGACGAGGAGACCGTCGGTGCTGCTGCGGTCGGCGAAACTGTGGCCGCCGCCCCGGATCGCGAACGGCACGCCGTGTTCGCGGGCGAAGGCGACGGCCCGTACGACGTCCCGCCGCGACGCGCAGCGCAGCACTGCCCGGGGCACCTTCTCGACCAGGTCACGGATCGCCGGCCGGCGGGCGGCGTCGTGTCCGGGCGTACCGGGGAGCAGGAGCGTGCCGTCCAGGCCGATGGCGAGCCGGTCCAGGGCCGCCGGCCGGTTCAACGCACCGGCCGGGGGAGCGGGGGATCGGGCAGCAGCAGCGACGGCAGGGTGGCCTCGGGGTGCATCCGCAGCAGCTGGTAGGCGATCCCGCCGGCACCGGCCAGCAACCCGGGCCGGAACATGCCGTTGTTCATCGCCCAGCGCGGGCCGTGCTGCTCCAGGCTGCTCAGCACGTAGCCGTCCACGACCTGACGGGTCACCCCGGCCGGCGCCACCCCGGCGGTGATGGCGAGGTCCAGCACCTCCCAGCTGCCGAGGTCGCCGTGGCACAGGGTGTGCGTGACGCCCAGACCGGCGGACCAGGCCGCTGCCGCTGCCCGTTCGAGCATCCCGTGCCAGTACGGGTCGCCGGTGCCGAGGTCGGCGGCGACCACGCCCATGCCGTCGCAGCCGTAGCACCAGTTCGCGGCGACACCGACGGGCTTGCGCGGGTCGCGCCAGCCACCCTGGTCGGGCAGGAAGAGCGCTTCCTGGTACGCGAACGCGGCCTCGGCCAGCTTGCCGAACCGGGCCTCGTCGGTGGCGGTGCCGAGCCGGGCGAGCGCCCAGCCGATGCCGGCCGAGCCGTGCGCGAACCCGCCGATACCGTCGGGGGAGCGCGGCCCGGCCCAGCGGGCCCCGTTCTCCCCGGTCCGGGCCGACGCCACCAGCCGGTCGCCGATCCCGATCGCCTCGCTCCGCCACCGCTCGTCGCCGGTCGCCTCGGCCAGCCGGAGCAGCGGCACCACGGCTCCGGCCATCCCGATCAGCAGGTCGGCGAACTCGTCCGCGGCCACCGACTCGGGCAGGTAACCGGCGATGTCGACGGCCCGGCGCAGGGCCTCGTCCGGCTCGACGGCACCGAACCGGGCCAGCAGCAGCCAGCTCCAGATCCGGGACCCGTGGCCGACGTAGCCACCGGCCGGGTCGGGGCGGGCGGTCGGGTGTTCCCGCCGCTCCGCGACGACCCGGCCGTCCATGGTGCGCAGCGTGTGCAGGGTGCGGCCGAGCAGGTCGGCGCTCCTCGCCACCGGCTCGGCCCGGCCGCCGGCCACCTCGCTCTGATGGGCGGCGAGCAGCACGGCCACTCCGGGCAGGCCGCCGTAGATGTCCAGGGCGAGCGGCTGGATCGCGATCCCGGTCGGGCCGAGCGTCGGCGATATCCAGGCCACGGTGCCGTCCGGTGCCGATATGGCCCGGTCGATCACCGTCCGGACGATCGCCGCGGTCAGGGTACGGCGGCGCCGGTCGAGCGCGTTGCCCACCGGCGCGGACGGGCGCAGGTGGGCGACGTCCGGGGCGTCGACCTCGTCGCGGTAGGCGCTGACGACCGCGCACTCGATCACCTCCCGGTCCAGGGCGGCGTCCAGGTCGCGCCATCGGACCAGGGCCGATCCGACGAGGTCGCCGACCTCGTCGGTGGCGGTCCCGCCCGGCCCGGTGACCTGCCCTGCCCCGGCGACCACGCCGAAGAACGGCACGTCGCCGACGAGCAGGTCGTCGATCTCCGCCTGGATCGTCTCCGGAGCGGCCGGTGCGCCGGGACTGTTGGCGGCGTGGCCGGCCAGCAGGTCGGCGGCCCGCCGGCGGGCTGCCGGCTCGTCGTGCAGCGCCGACGGGTGCCAGAGCATGGCACCCAACTCGCCGTACACGACGGTGTCCCGTACCACGATCCTGATCGGACAGTCGGCGAAACCGCTGAGCAGCGGGGCCAGCCGGCCGCGGCGGTCCAGGTCGGTGAGGCGGTGGTTCAGTTCGTCGAACCCGTCGACGACGGCGCGCCAGTGCTCACGCAGTCTCGGCTCCGGGCCGGGGTGGTTCTTCGCCGGCGGCCGGGTGATCCGGGCCGTGCCGATCCGGGCCCGGTCCGTACCAGTGTCCACGATGACCGGCACCTCGACCTCGGGCTGTTCGCCGGGCAGGGCGCCGGCCGCCGACATGTCGGCGCCCCGGAAGCCCAGCGCGACGCCCCGGCCGGGCAGCAGCCCGGTACGCAGGACGGAGGTGCGCAACAGCTCTATGGCCTGGTCCATCGCCTGCCCGTGTCCGGAGGGTCGGGCCGGCGACCGGGGGGTGAACAGGGTCTCGCAGTCCACCACGACCGGCACGGGTCCGGCGGCGATCAGGTTCTCCGCGTGCAGGTCGCTCGCGCCGAACAGCCGGGTCACCGCCAGCCAGTGGCCCAGGCCCCGGTAGAAGGTCCGGAACTCGCCGTCGTCGGTGCAGTACCGGTGTTCGACGTGGGCGGCCCAGCCGTAGCCGTCGCGGAGCACGATCTCGGGCACCCGGATCCGGGTCTCGTCGGGTTCGTCAGGCAGCACCGCGCGCAGGAAGCCGGCCAGCGCCGCGTCGACCGCCAGGGACCGGGGCTTGTAGACCACCCGGGCGGTCGGGAGCCCGATCAGGGCGACGGTCTGGCCGCCGTTGTGGCTGTCGCCGGCGCCGAGTGTGGCGTCGGTCAGTTCCGGCTCGGAGCCGGTGAGCCGTCCGATGGCGGCCCGGTCGGCGGCGAACCGCCGGGCCAGCGTCGCCCCGGCCCGGCACTGGTTGTCGACCAGGGTGCCCAACCGGTGCAGGAGGGTCGGAAAGCGGCCGGTCAGGGTGTGTCGGAAGGACGGTTCGCAGGCCAGTTCGATCCACTCGTCCCACCGGCCGGCCGGGTCGGGGGCGGTGAGCCGGCCGGTGAGCCGGGCGGCGTGCAGTTCGAGCAGCAGCGCCCGGCCGACCCGGCCCAGCACCTGCTCGTGGAGCACACCGGCGACGACCTGGTGCAGGATGTCGCGCTCGTGTGCTCCGAGCGCACGGATGCCGGCCAGGTCGTCGGCGAGCCCGGTCAGTGCGGGACCGACGAGACTGGCGACGACCCGGTCGAGGCCGGGGGCCGGGGCTGCCGTCACGGGATCAGTAGCATTCGATCGGGTACGACCCGGTGCACGGGCCGCATCCGGTGTGCGTGGTGATCCCGCCGCCACCGCCGGTGGCGGTGATGTCGTATTCGGCGTACCTGCCGCTGTTGAACAGTGGTCCGGCCGGGTTCTCCCAGCCGTCGACCGGTGCGGTTCCGGTCAGCCAGCTTTCGATGATCTCGTCTGCCCGTTCCGGTGCCAAGGTGGACATCCGGCGACTCCCTTCGCATTGATCGGAAATGAATGTTGCAAATGCGGCCTGTTGATAACATTTGCAAATGTCAACGACTTGAGTTGCCGGTTTCGGTATCGCGCCACACGGGATATTGCCGGCCGATCCAGTCGGCCCGGGCTGGCGATGTGCCGTTACGCGGCGTCCGTCGCCGGCGGGGGGCGGACGCCGGTGCGGCGCGGGTCGCTTCGGGGCGGCGAATGATCCGGCCGCGGTGTTGGTCGGATCTTCGGGATCAGTAGCAGTGGATCGGCATGCCGTTGCAGATCGATCCACTGCACCAGCCGCAACCGGTGACCGAGTTGCTGCCGCCGCTGCCGGTGGCGGTGATGTCGGCTTCGGCGTACTTTCCGCCGAGGAACAGCGGTCCGGCGGGGTTTTCCCACCCGTCCACCGGTTCGGTTCCCGTCAGCCAGCTTTCGATGATCTCGTCGGCGCGCTCTGGAGCCAAGGTCGACATTGGCCGACTCCCTTCAGGTGGGTCATGGGGGAATTGTTACGGCTGTAGCGTGGAGATCGCATTCGTCAATGTCAACATCTTCGGGTGCCGGTTTCGGCATTGCGCCACACGAGATATTGCAGACCTGTTCGGTCGGTCCCGGGTGATAGGGCACAGGTCCACCGGGGCCCGACGTCGGGAATGGCCGTCAGTGGCAGTGGATCTGGATGCCGTTGCGGAGCGAGCAGGTCACCAGGTGATGCCGTCGATGACGCCGCTGACGGTGCCGGCGGTGGTGGTGGCGGTGATGTCGGACTCGACGTACCTGCCGCCGAGGAACAAGGGTCCGGCGGGGCTGTCCCAGCCGTCGACCAGTTCGGTTCCGGTCAGCCAGCTTTTGATGATCTCGTCTGTGCGTTCCGGCGCCAAGGTCGACATTGGTCGACTCCCTCCGGTCGGATCAGATGGGAATTGCAGTGGGTGCGGATCGTGTGGTCCTGTCGGGAGCGACAGGCTGCGCGGTGCGGTGGTCAGCGGCAGTGGACCTGGAAGCCGTTGCAGATCGAGCCGGTGCACCAGCCGCAGCCGGTGATGCCGTCGGTGGCGCCGCCGCCGCTGCCGGTGGCGGTGATGTCGGCTTCGGCGTACTTCCCACCGAGAAACAGTGGTCCGGCCGGGTTGTCCCAGCCGTCGACGGGATCGGTTCCCGTCAGCCAGCTTTTGATGATCTCGTCGGCGCGTTCCGGCGCCAAGGTCGACATTGGTCGACTCCCTTCAGTCGGGGTGACGAGGTGAATTTCTGCAATTGCAGCGTGTGGACTACATTCGCCGCTGTCAACATCGCCGACTGCCAGTTTCGGTATCGCGCCACACGAGATATTGCCGGCCTGTTCGTCGGTTCGGGGCGCGGCGCGGTTCTTCCCCGCCGTGGGCCCGGGGCGGGCCCGCGGCGAGGCTTCGGTCGCCGGTCAGGCGCAGAGGATCCGCCTGCCGTTGCAGATCGATCCGGTGCACCAGGCGCAGCCGGTGACGGAGATGCTGCCGGTCCCGCCGCCGCCGGTGGCGGTGATGTCGGCTTCGGCGTACTTCCCGCCGAGGAACAGTGGTCCGGCGGGGTTGTCCCAGCCGTCGATGGGATCGATTCCGGTCAGCCAGCTTTTGATGATCTCGTCTGTGCGCTCTGGCGCCAGGGTCGACATTGGTCGACTCCCTTCGGTCGGATCGGATGGGAACTGCGGTGGGTGCGGATCGCGTGGTCCTGTCGGGAGCGCGGGCCGCGCGGTGCGGTGGTCAGCGGCAGTGGACCTGGAAGCCGTTGCGGATCGAGGCGGTGCACCAGCCGCAGCCGGTGATGCCGTCGGTGGAACCGCCGCCGCCGCCGGTGGCGGTGATGTCGGCTTCGGCCGTCTTCCCTGGTTGAATCACATAGGAATTGCAGCGTGCGGATTACATTCGTAACTGTCAACGCCTGAGGGCGCCGGTTCAGGTATCGCGCCAGACGAGATATTGCCGCCCGATTCGGTCGCTCCCGGGTGAGGTCGGCTTCCCGCACCCGCCGCGCGTCCGGCCGGGCGGGGGCGGCGGACGGACGCGGTGGCCGGTGCTTCGGCTTCCCAAGATATCCTGTCTGCCATTATATTGTGGCGTGTGGCAGACAGGGCGATGACGGAGCAGGCGTTCTTCATCCTCACGGCGTTGGTCGGTGAACCGCGACACGGTTACGGCATCGTGAGCGAGGTCGCCGACCTCTCCGACCGGCGGGTCGACCTGCGGGTCGGCACCCTCTACGGCGTACTCGGGCGGCTCGTCGACGACGGGCTCGTCGAACTCGACCGTGAAGAACCCCACCAGGGGCGGCTGCGGCGCTACTACCGGATCACCGAGCAGGGGCGCGACGCGCTGGCCGCCGAGGCGGCCCGCCAGGCGGCGAACGCGCGTACCGCCACCCGCCGGCTCCGGGCGCACCGGCCGGCGGGCGCGGGCGGTGCGGCATGACCAGCCTGCTCGAAGAGCGCTACCGGCGGCTGCTGTGCCTGCTGCCCGCCTCCTACCGGCGGAAATGGGAGGAGGACATGGTCGCGACCTTCATGGAAGGCGCGTACGCGAGCGACCCCGGCGATCCCGAGGGCGTCGAACTGGGCCGGCCCGGCGGCGCCGAGATCGCCAGCGTCGCGGCGCTCGCGCTGCGGCTGCGACTCGGCGGGGCGGATGCCGCGCCCCGCTCCTTCACCCTCGGCGAGGCCGTCCGCCGGGTCGCGCTCGTCGGCCTGCTCGCGCACGCCGTCGGCGCGCTGGTCGGTGCCGCCCTCGTCGTGTGGACCGCCTACCGGCTGCCCGGGCTCCCCGCCGACGCCGTGCCGGACGCGTACGCCGGCCGCTGGCAGGCCCTGTGGGGACTCACCGGCCTGCTGTGGATCCCGGCCTACCTGGCACTGGTACACGGGCAACACCGCACCGCCCGGATCCTCGGGCTGGTCGCGCTCGCCCCGGCGCTGATCGGCACGGTGACGGACGTGTACGCCGACGGCGGGGCCTTCGCCCTGTCCCGGTCGTACTGGCTGCTCTTCGACGCGCTGCCGGTGCTGGCGCTGGCCGCGTTCCACAGTGGCGCACCACCGGTCCGGTCCCGGCCGTGGCTCGTCGCGTTGCCCGTCGGCGCGGTCGTGGCCCTCGCCGTGCTGCTGGCCTGGCCGACCGGCGGCCGGGAGGCGCTGGTCGACTGGCCCGGACTGTGGTGCGCCGGCGTGTTCGTCGCGGCCGTCGTCGATGTTGTCCGCCGGCCGGCCGCGCCGCACCGGGCTCTCGCCCTCGCGGTGCTCGCCGTGGCCGTGCTCGGGCTGCGCGTGGTGACCCTGGTGGACCAGATGACCTTCGCGGCCGTCACCCCGGACCGGCCCACGCTGGTGACCGTGCACGCCGTCGAGGCGGCCGCGATGCTGGTCGTCGCGGTGCTCTTCCTGACCGTCTCCCGCCGCGCGCTGCGGCGGCTAGCGCCGGCCTGACCGTAACGGCGTCCCGGCCGGCTCGGGGCGCACGGGTGCCGGCTCTCCACCGCGCGGGTGCCGGTTCGGCGCCCGGCGGATCGGCACCCGGCTCCACCAGGTCAGGCAGCGCCACACCCACTCCAGCGGACCGTACCGGAACCGGCGCAGCCACAGTGGACTGAGCACCGCCTGCACCACCGCGATCGCCACGCCGAGCAGCACCACCGTGCCGTACCGGGTGCGGGCTCCCACGTCGAGCAGTGCGTCACCGGCGACGATCAGCACCGACGCGAGGACGTAGTTGGTCAGGGCCATCCGGCCCATCGGTGCGAAGATCCGGTCGAGCGGGGCCCGCAGCGGCGTACGCAGCAGCAGCAGGAACCCGGTTACGAACAGGAAGGCGAAGACGAGGCCCGCCGGCAGCGACCGGTAGTGGGCGGTCGGCCCGACCCCGGCCCGGTACTGCACCACCGCCGCCAGTACCGCGACCGGCACCGTCAACGCGAACGCGACCGCGAGCTGCCGGCCCCGCCGCTCCAACGTGTCCGGAACTCCGTAACGGGTGGCGGCCATGCCGAGCAGGAACAGGCCGGGGATGACGGCGAGGCCGTTGTAGGTGACTCCGGCGGCAACCAACAGCACGACGCCCAGGCCGAGCACCCACCGCCGGGACAGGTACGTCGCCGGCAGCAGCACCAGCAGCCCGAAGACCGCGTAGAACTTCAGCGCCTCACCGGGTTGCAGCAGGCTGTGCAGCGCCCCGAAGACACCCAGCCACAGCAGCCGGCGCAGCAGCACCGTCCGCGGCCGGTCGGTCCGGTTCGCCGCCGTACGCAGGAAGATGGCGAAGCTGACACCGAACAGCAGCGAGAAGACCGGGAACGGTCGCTGCAGGAACAGCAGCTCGAAGACGTACGCGTCGAGATGGTCGGCGCTGTCCCCGGACGCCCTCGGCATCCCGGTCATCTGCACGATGTTCACCATGACGATGGCGGCCAGCGCGATTCCGCGCAGCGCGTCCAGTTCGGAGATGCGCCCTCCGGCGGGTGCCTCGGCCCTTCGATGTGCGTCCATGACCGCAGTCGAACAGGCCGGCCGGGGCCCGCGGCAGCGGGAAAGGTAGCCACCGGACCCTACTTTCGTCGCATGCCCCGGTCCGCGCGTCGGTGATCCGCACACGCACCGGGCCGGATCCGCCGTACCCGGCTACGGTGACGGCATGGGTCCGGTCCGATGGCGCGGGCGCGGCGGGTACGCCGTCGACGTCGCGGTCGTGGTGGTCGCCGCCGTGCTCGGCGCGGCCCGCGAGATCGCCGACCCGAACCTCGCCACCAAGCACGTCGACGCACCGGTCTGGGCTTACGTGGCCGCACAGGTCCTCGCCGCCGCGCTGCTGTTGCGCCGGCGTACCCGGCCGGAGGCGGTGACCCTCGGCATCGCCGTGTCGAGTCTGTTCGCCCCGGCCTCCGCGGCCCTGTTCGCCCCGTACGCCGTGACCGCGCACGGGCCGCACCGGCGCCGGGGCTGGCTGACCATCGGCGTACTCGTCGGGTGCTGGACGGTCGGCGCGCACGCCTGGGCGATCGCCGACCCGTTCTCCGGGCCGGCGCTGATCCTGGTCTCCGCCCTGCTCGGCATGTACGTCCGCGCCCGCCGGCATCTGCTCGACGAACTCGCCGAGCAGGCCCGTACCGACGAACGGATGCGGCTGGCCCGCGAGATGCACGACGTTGTCACCCACCGGATCAACCTCATGGTGCTGCAGGCGGGCGCGCTCGGGGTGACCGCGACCGATCCGGCGACCCGGGCGGCGGCCGCCGAACTGCGCGAGAACGGCTGCCGCGCGCTGGCCGAACTGCGGGACGTCGTCGGGGTGCTGCGCACCGGGACGCCACCTACCCGCGACGGCACGGCCGACGCCCCGGCGGGCGAACCGCCCGGAACCACCGTGACCGACCTCATCGGCCAGTCCCGTTCGGTGGGCCTGCCGGTCAGCTTCGAGGAGTCCGGCGACCCGACCGTCGCCGCGCCGGCCGTCCGGCGCACCGTCGTCCGCGTCGTCCAGGAGTCACTGACCAACGTGCACAAACACGCGCCGGACTCGTCGGTGGCCGTCGCCGTACGGTACGGACCCGGTGGAGTTCGAGCGACGGTCACCAATTCGGCACCGGCCCGGCCGCCGGATCCCGCGGTGTCCGCCACCGGCAGCGGCTCCGGGCTGCTCGGGTTGCGGCACCGGGTGGAGATGGTCGGCGGCACGCTGACGGCCGAGCCGACCCCGGACGGCGGGTTCGCGGTGTGGGCGACGCTGCCCACCGGAGCGTCCCGGTGATCCGCGTGCTCGTCGTCGACGACGAGCAGCTGGTCTGCGCGCACCTGCGCACCATCCTTGGCGCCGCCCCGGACGTCGAGGTCGTCGGCGAGGCGTACGACGGCGCCGACGCTGTCGAGTCGGCGATCCGGCTCCGTCCCGACGTCGTGCTGATCGACCTGCGGATGCCCGGCGTCGACGGGCTCGCCGCGATCGAACGGATCGCCGGCTTCGCCGACCCGCCCCGGATGATCGTGCTGACCACCTTCGACGTCGACTCGTACGTGCTGCGGGCGCTGCGGGCCGGCGCGTCGGGTTTCCTGCTCAAGTCGACACCGCCGGACGACCTGATCGGCCTGGTGCGGGTCGCGGTGGCCGGCCACACCGTACTCTCGCCCGTCGCGGCATGTCGGCTGGTCGGCATCGCGGACGGTCCTGCGCAGACCCGGCAGCGGGCCCGTGGCCTCGTCGCCGCGCTGACCGGGCGGGAGCGGGAGGTGCTGAGCCTGCTCGGTGCCGGCCGCTCCAACCAGCAGATCGCCCGCCGGCTCCACCTGTCGGAGGCGACGGTCAAGGGCTACGTGTCGCGGCTGCTGGTCAAGCTGGAGTGCGACAACCGCACCCAGGCGGGACTGCTCGCCCACGAGGCAGGCCTCACCGACGGCTGAATCCGGTCCCGGCGACGGGGCGCGGCGGCGCGTCAGGCGGTCAGCCGGTAGCCGACGCCGCGTACGGTCTGGATCAGGTCGGTGCCGAGCTTGCGGCGCAGGTAGCCGATGTAGACGTCGACAACGTTCGAGCCGGGATCGTGGGCCAGCCCCCAGACCAGGTCCAGCAGCCGTTCCCGGCTCAGGACCTCGCCGGGCCGGCGCAGCAGGGTCTCGGCGAGCAGGAACTCCCGACCGGTCAGTTCGACCGGCCGGCCGTGCACCGTGACGGAGCGCCGGACGAGGTCGAGGTGCAGCGGACCGGCCCGCAGCGCGGTGGCGGTGGGCCGCCCGGGGCCGCGTAGCCGGGCCCGGATCCGGGCGAGCAGTTCGTCGAACTCGAACGGCTTGGTCATGTAGTCGTCGGCGCCGAGGTCGAGCCCGCTGACCCGGTCCGACACGGCGTTGCGGCCGGTCAGCACGATGACCGGGAGCCGCTCGCCCCTGGTCCGGATCTGGCTGAGCGCGGTGAGCCCGTCCTGCCCGGGCAGCCCGAGATCGAGCACCAGCAGGTCGTGGCCCGGACAGAGGTCGGCCACGTCGGTGCCGGTCGTGACCACCGTGGGCACGTAACCGGCGGCCCGCAGCCCCCTGGTCAGCAATGCGGCGATCCTCGGCTCGTCCTCGGCGATCAGTATGCGGTGCACCGAACCACCCCCGCCGAACACGGCACGCAACCCACCCGTCACAGAGCATCCGTCATTCCCGTCGGTCGGCGGGCTCCTCTGTCGGATTGACGTCGGGGGTGGATCGGATGAGAGGACTCTCATCCGATCCTGAGAATCGGGTTACGGACCCTCCCGACACTGGCCGGTACTGGCGGCACGACCGGGGTGGGGACGGGCATGACTGGCATCGATACCACGGGTACGAACGCACGGCGCGGTGGTGCGACAGCGGACGGCCGGCGGCACCGCCACCGCGGGCGGCGGACCCTCGTCCTGGCCGGGCTCACCGCCGCGGGCCTGCTGACCACCCTGCTGACCGTCCAGCCGGTCTGGGCGGCGACGTTCACGGTCACCAGCACCGCCGATGCGGTCGACGCGAACATCGGTGACGGCGTCTGCCGTACCGCGGCCAACACCTGCACCCTGCGGGCCGCGGTCCAGGAGGCGAACGCCAGCCTGCCCGGCGACACCATCCAGGTCCCGGCCGGCACCTACCAGCTCACCCGTGCGCCGGCCGGCGACAACGGCGACGGCACCGGCGACCTCGACATCGTCAGCCCGGTCACGATCGTCGGGGCCGGCCCCGCCCACACGATCGTCGACGGCGGCCAGCCGCCGGCCGGCGCGCCGCCGGAGCGGCGTGGCCTGGACCGCCTGCTGGAGATCCACGACACCGCCGGCAATGTCACCCTCTCCGGCCTCACCCTGCGCGAGGGGTACGACCCGGAGCAGGGCGGGGCACTGCTCAGCGAGTCGCCCGGCCTGCTGCGCCTGCAGGACGTCGCCGTCCTCGACTCGTACGCCGGGGTGACCGGTGGCGGCATCGACCTCGACGGCGAGGGACGGGTCGAGATCAGCGGCGCGGTCGTCCGGGGCAACGCCACCGGCGGCGACGGCGGTGGCATCCACAACCAGCACGAGGTCGAGCTGACCCTCACCGACACCACCCTCGCCGACAACACCGCCGGCGGCGACGGCGGCGGGGTGAGCAGCACCTCGAAGACCCGGCTGA
The DNA here is from genome assembly GCF_018324255.1 of Polymorphospora rubra. GTDB lineage: Bacteria > Actinomycetota > Actinomycetes > Mycobacteriales > Micromonosporaceae > Polymorphospora > Polymorphospora rubra. The sequence goes on along the minus strand of NZ_AP023359.1, from coordinate 7,969,780 downwards.
CCGTCACCCGCGGCACCGTCTCCGGCAACGCCGCCGGCGGCGAGGGCGGCGGCGTGCTCGCCGACTCCGAGCGGGCCACGACCGTACGCGGCACCGTCTTCACCGGCAACACGGCCGGCGACCCGGTCTCCGGCGACGGCGGCGGGGCCGGCCTCTACCTCGGTGGCAGCGGCGGGGCGACGGTGACCGGCGCGTCGTTCGCGGCGAACGAGGCGGTCGCCGAGGGCGGCGGTGTCGCGATCCACTCCGGCGGCCCGGTCACGATCGGCGACAGCACCGTACGCGACAACCACTCCGACGCCGGTGGCGGCGGGATCGAGAACAGTGGCATGCGGGTGACCCTGCTGCGGCTGACCGTCACCGGCAACAGCGCCGGCACCGACGGCGGCGGCATCGAGAGCCAGGGCAGCGGCGCCCTCTCGATCGTCGACACCTCGGTCAGCCGGAACACCGCGACCCACGGCGGCGGGTTCGCCAACGTCGCCGACGGCACCCTGCACATCACCGGCTCGACGTTCTGGGACAACCGGGCCACCGAGTACGGCGGCGGCATCTACAACGCCAGCGACGCCGATTCCCTGATCGAGAACACCACCTCGTCGGGGAACGTGGCCCAGGTCGCCGGCGGCGGCCTCTACACCGACGCCGACGCCGGCCTGCGGGTGGTCAACGTGACCGTCAACCGCAACGTCGCCCCGCGTGGCAGCGGCGTCGGGGACGAGCCGGGCGGTTCGGTCAACTTCCCGGTCGAGCCGAGCACCTCGGTCATCCTGCGCAACACCATCGTCGCCGGCAACCTGCACAGCCCGGAGTGCAGCTTCGCGGTCGGCTCCGAGGGCGGCAACCTGGACAGCGCCGACTCCTGCCACCTGCGCGGCAGCCGGGACCGGACCAACGCCGGCGACCCGCGCATCGACGCCATCGCCGACAACGGCGGCCCGACGATGACGCACGCGCTCCAGGTCGACAGCTTCGCCCTCGACGGCGGCGTCGCCCCGTGCGGCACCGTCGACCAGCGCGGGATCACCCGGCCGAGGAACTCCGGCTGCGACATCGGCGCGCTGGAGCACGAGGGACCGTTCCCGGCCGCCGACAACACCCCGCCGGACACCTCGGTGGCCTCCGGGCCGCTGTTCGCCGCCGAACGGGTCACCTTCCGGTTCGCCGGCACCGACGACGTCACCCCCGCCGGGGAACTGCTCTTCGAGTGCCGGGTGCTCACCAACGACCCGACCGACCCACCGGACCCGCCGGACCCGACCGAGCCGCCGGACCCCGAGTTCGTTTTCGTCGGCTGCCCGAACCCGTACGAACTGCTCGATGTCGAGATGGGGCAGAACACCCTGGAGGTACGCGCCATCGACCGGGCCGGCAACGTTGACCCGACCCCGGCGGTGCACGTCTTCACCGGCGGCGACGACATCACTCCGCCGGAGACGGTCTTCGCCAGCACCCCGCCGGACCCGAGCGCCGGCCGGACCGCGGTGTTCAGCTTCCTCGGCACCGACGACCTCACCCCGACGAACCTGATCGGGTACGAGTGCCGGATCGACAGCACCGACGAGGAGGCGTGGCTGGAGTGCGCCAGCCCGTGGAGCTTCGCCAACCTGACCACCGGCAGCCACACCGTGCAGGTACGCGCCGTCGACGAGGGTGACAACGTCGACCCGACGCCGGCCACGTACACCTGGACGGTGTCGTCGCCGGTCGACTGCGACGCCTCGAACGTGATCCTCGGTGCCGACGCGGACGCCTACGTCGACGAGTCGGTCACCACCCAGAACTTCGGCATCGCCGAGGCGCTCACGGTCCGCTCGTCGGCACCCGGCGAGGACGCCCGGACCCTGGTCCGGTTCCCGCTGCCGACCGACGTCCCGGCCGCCTGCGAACTGACCGGGGCGACCCTGCGGCTCTACGGCGACGGCGACGGCGGCCGGACGCTGGAGGCGGCCGCGGCCGGTGCGCCATGGTCGGAGATGCAGGTGACCTGGGCCAACCAGCCGCTGGCGGTCGGTCCCGCCGCGACCACCACGTCCGGCGGCGGGTTCCGTGAGTGGAACGTGACCGCGCAGGTCGCCACGATGCTGGCCGGCGGCGCCAACCACGGCTTCGTGATCCGCGACGCGGCCGAGGAGGGCGACGGCGCCGAATCGTCGTTCGCCTCCCGCAACACCGTCGCCGAACCGCCGCGGGTGCCGCAGCTCGTGCTCCGGTTCGACGGGCCGGGTGCGCCGCAGCCACCACCACCGCCGGCCCCGGTGCCGACCACCGTCACCTGCGGCCAGGTCGTCACGCACAGCATCCTGGTCCGCAACGACCTGACCGACTGCCCGCTGGACGGGCTGGTGATCGGCGCCCCGAACGTCGTCGTCGACCTCGACGGGCACACCATCGACGGGCCGGGGTACTTCCCCGGCCAGCCGGGCTCGCCGGTCGAACTCCCCGAGCTGGGGCTGCCGGCCGGGATCCGCAACGTCGGCTTCGAGAACGTCGTCGTCACCGGCGGCACCGTGCGGCAGTTCGGGTACGGCGTCGTGCTGATGGCCGGCACCCGCTTCAACCGGATCAGCGGGCTCACCGTACGGGAGAACGCGGTGGCCGGCGTCGAACTGGCCGACGCCGACGACGGCCGCAACGCCAACGAGGTACGCGACAACGTCTTCGACGCCAACGAGATCGGCCTGGCGCTGGTCGCCGGCGCCGAGAACAGCGTGGTCCGGGACAACACGTTCACCGGCAACCTCGGCGTCGCCCTGCACCTGCGCGACGCCAGTGGCCACCTGGTCGAGGGCAACACGGTCAGCGGGGTGACCGCCGATCCGACGATCGGCAGCGACGGCGGCTTCCTGCTCGAGGACGCCCGCGACAACCGGCTGCTGGACAACACGCTGGCCGACACCGGCGACGGCGGGATCATCGTGTCCGACGGCTCGCACCGCAACCGGGTCGAGGGCAACACGATGACCCGTACCGGCGACGCCGGCGTCTCGGTCGAGGACTCCGACGGCAACCAGGTGACCGGCAACGTCGCCCACCTGGCGTCGGATGTCGGGGTCGGGCTCAGCGGGGCGACCGGCACCGTCGTGCGCGGCAACGACGTACGGTTCAACCCCGGCGGCGTGGCCCTGGAGGAATCCAGCGACAACCTCGTGGAGTCCAACGACGCCAGCCGGTCCGGCGGCGCCGGCATCTCGGTCGGGGCCGGGTCGCTGCGCAACCGGATCCTGGACAACACCGTGCACGGCTCGGCCGGCGGGGGATCTCGGTCGACGGCGCCGCGGTCGACCCGGAGGGCAACCCGCTGGACGGCAACACCGTCGAACGCAACAGTGTCGTCGGCAACCAGGGCGACGGCATCTCGGTCGCCGAGGCCGGGCACCGGCTGGCCGGCAACACCGCACACCACAACGCCGCCTTCGGCATCGACGCCGCCGAGGACACCGTCGACGGCGGCGGGAACACCGCCGGCGGCAACGGCGAGGCCGAGCAGTGCCAGGGGGTCGTCTGTGGTCCGGGTACGCCGGGCGCGCCGCCGGCCCCGGACCAGACCGCACCGGACACCGTGCTCACCACCACCCCGCCGAACCCGAGCAGCAGCCTGGCCAGCGTCCACTTCGGATTCACCGGCACCGACGACACCGGCCCGCCGACGGCCCTGCGCTTCCAGTGCCGGCTCGACCCGCCGCCGGACCCGCCGGCACCCGAGCCGGAGCCGGGCGAGCCGCCGCAGCCGCCGGACGTCGACAACTGGGTCGAGTGCGTCAGCCTCACCACCTACCACTTCCTGTTCGCCGGTGTGCACCGGTTCGAGGTACGCGCCGTCGACCCGGCCGACAACGTCGACCTGACCCCGGCGACGTACACCTGGACCGTGGCGGCGGTGCCGCCGGGACCGGACACCACCCCGCCGAACACGACGATCTTCTCGATGCCGGACCTGGCCAGCACCTCGCCGGTGGCGACGTTCGGGTTCCGGGGCAGCGACAACGCGTCACCCGGCCCGAACCTGCGCTACGAGTGCCGGATCGACACCGGCACGTTCGGTCCCTGCCTGAGCCCGAAGTCGTACGCCGGCCTGGCACTCGGCGGCCACACGTTCGAGGTACGCGCCGTCGACCTGGCCGGCAACGCCGACCCGACACCGGCCACGTACACCTGGACGATCTCGCCCGCACCGGCGGACACCACACCGCCGGACACCACCATCGACTCGGCGCCGGACGCCAGCACCGTGGCGACCGGGGCGACCTTCACCTTCTCCGCCGGCGAGCCCGGCTCGACCTTCGAGTGCTCGCTCGACGGGGCCGCCTTCGCCGCCTGCACCTCGCCCCAGGTCTACACCGGACTGTGGGCGACCGACCACGAGTTCCGGGTCCGGGCCACCGACCCGGCCGGCAACACCGACCCGACGCCCGCGGCGCACGCCTGGACGGTCCGTCCGGCGCCCGTGCCGTCGGCGGTCACCTGCGGCCAGACGCTCACCCGCAGCGTGCTGCTGACCAACGGCCTGACCAACTGCTCCGGAGACGGGCTGGTGGTCGGCGCGGCCGGGATCACCGTCGACCTCAACGGATTCGCCGTCGACGGTGTCGGCCAGGGCAACGGCATCCGCAACAACGGCCACGACCAGGTGACGATCACCAACGGCACGGTGCGGGAGTTCGACCACGGCGTGCAGCTCAACGCCGGCACCGCCGGCAACATCGTCGACGGGCTGACCCTGGAGGAGAACCAGGAGGCGGGCATCCAACTCGTCGACGCCGACAACGGCACCGCCGGCAACCTGATCCGGGACAACCAGTTCACCGCCAACGCCGACGGCATCGCGCTCACCGGCGGCACCCGGGGCACCCTGATCCGGGACAACACGATCGGCGGCAGCACCCGGACCGGCATCCATCTCGACGGCGGCAGCGGCAACCGGATCGAGGCCAACCGGATCAGCGGCGGCAGCGGGACCGGTGTGTGGCTGGTCGGGGCGACCGGCAACACGGTGACCGGCAACACCGTCCTCGACCACTCCGACGCGGCCCTGACCCTGGAGGAGGCCGCCGACGACAACCGGATCGAGGGCAACGACCTCACCGGGAGCGAGGCCGGCATCGTCGTCACCGACTCCGGTGACAACGACATCATCGCCAACGTCGCCACCAACCACAGCGACACCGGCATCAGCCTGGAGAACAGCCGCGGCAACGTGCTGCGCGGCAACGACGTACGGTTCAACAGCAGCGGCATCGACCTTGCCGGGTCGTCGGGCAACCGGATCGAGTCCAACGACGCCAGCGACTCGTCCTCCGGCGGCATCTGGCTCGGCGACGGCTCGCTCGACAACGTCGTCACGCTCAACACCGCCAGCGGCAACTCCGCCGAGGGCATCTCGGTCGAGGCGGAGGTGCTGCCGGGGAGCACCGACCCCGGCAACGTCATCGACCGCAACATCACGAACAACAACGACAGCGCCGGCGTCTACGTCGGCAAGGCCGGTCACCGCATCTCGGCGAACACCGCCGACAACAACAACGGCTGGGGCATCTACGCCGAGACCGGCAACGTCGACGGCGGCGGCAACCGGGCCACCGGCAACAGCGAACCGGAGCAGTGCCACCAGATCCGGTGCGACGGCTCGGCACCGACCCCGCCGGAGGTCGCCCCGCCGGACACGGTGATCGTCGACGAGCCGCCGAACCCGAGCAACAGCACCTCGGCGAGCTTCACCTTCACCGGCATCGACGACAACACCCCATTGCCCGAACTCGGCTTCGAGTGCCGGCTCGACAGCACCAGCGAGACCGCCTGGGTCGAGTGCGAGAACCCGCGGACGTACGGCAACCTGGCGCCGGGTACGCACACCTTCGAGGTCCGGGCGGTCGACCTGTCCGACAAGGTGGACCCGACGCCGGCGACGTACACCTGGGTGGTGGCGCTGTCGCCGCCCGGCGTGCCACCGGTGACCACGATCAGCGCCGGCCCGCCGGCGCAGACCGCGGCCCGCAGCGCGCTGTTCACGTTCTTCGCCAACGAGCCGGACGCGACGTTCGAGTGCTCGCTCGACGGGGCACCGTACGCCGCCTGCGTCTCGCCGGTGTTCCACGAGGACCTGCTGCCCGGCACGCACGAGTTCCGGGTCCGGGCCCGCGACGCCGAGGGCAACCTGGAGCCGACCCCGGCGACCCGCATCTGGACGGTCACCGGCCCACCGGTGGTGACCCTGGTGCTGGCACCCGAGGCGGAGCAGACCAGCACCACCGCGACGTTCGCCTTCGTCGCCAACGAGCCGGTGGCCCGCTTCGAGTGCTCCCTCGACCTGGCCCCCTTCACCACCTGCGTCTCCCCGGTGGAATACACCGGCCTCGCGATCGGTGACCACTACCTGCGGGTGCGCGCCGTCGACCTGGACGGCGTCACCTCGACCGAGGAGGAGATGGCCGAGCACGAGTGGGAGATCGTGCCCGGCCCCGACACCACGCCACCGGAGACGACGGTCGACAGCGGCCCGGCCGACCCGGCCACCGCAACCTCGGCGACCTTCACCTTCTCCGGCACCGACGACGTGACGGCACCGGCCGGCCTGCTCTTCGAATGCCGTCTCGACAGCCAGAACGAGGCCGACTTCGTCGAGTGCACCAGCCCGCACGGCTATCCGAACGTGGACCTGCCTGACGAGTTGGCCCCGGGACCGCATGTCTTCGAGGTCCGGGCGCTCGACCAGGAGGACAACGTCGACCCGACCCCGGCCCGCCACGAGTGGACGGTGGCCGGCACCCCGGTCGCGCCGCAGACCACCATCGTGGCGGCACCCCCGCCCGCCACCGCCAGCACCACCGCGACGTTCACGTTCAGCGCCAGCCAGCCCGGCGTCACCTTCGAGTGCGCGCTGGACGCGGCAGCGTTCGCCCCGTGTGCCTCGCCGGTGAACTACACCGGGCTGGCCGTCGGCGACCACGAGTTCGCCGTACGGGCCCGGACCGCCGGGGGAGTGACCGACCAGACGCCGGCCGTGTTCGGGTGGACGGTGCAGCCGCCGCCGGACACCACGGCGCCGCAGACGTCGATCGCGACCGGCCCGGCGCAGGCGACGGCGAGCCCCGCCGCCTCGTTCACCTTCACCGCGGACGAGGCGGGCTCGACCTTCGAGTGCTCGCTGGACGCCGCGCCGTTCGGGCCGTGTGCGTCGCCGGCCGCCTATTCGGGGCTGGCGCCGGGCGGCCACCAGTTCCGGGTCCGGGCCACCGACGCCGCCGGCAACGTGGACGCCACCCCGGCCACCTGGTCGTGGACGGTCACCCCGCCGGTCACCTGTGCCGCGCCCGGCTCGGTGACGCTGGGGGCGAACGCGGACAGTTGGGTGCTGCAGTCGTCGGCGTCGAGCAACTACGGCACCGACTCGGCGATCAAGGTCGACACCAAGGCCGGCAACAACGCCCGGGTGCTTGTCCGGTTCAACCTGCCGGCCATCCCGTCCGGCTGCCAGGTCGTCGGGGCGAAGCTGCGGATGTACGCGGGGTCGTACAAGACCGGGCGGACGTTGCAGGCGGTCCCGCTGGCCGCGAACTGGTCGGAGGCGAACGTGCGGTGGAACAACCAGCCGGCGACGACCGGCGCCCCGGCCACCGTCGCCTCCGGGTCCGGCTACCGCGAGTGGACGGTGACCGGCCAGGTCGGCGGCATGTACGCCACCGGCAACTTCGGTTTCCTGATCCGTGACGCCACCGAGAACGGCAGCGGGGTCGAGCAGGCCTTCCACAGCCGGGAGAAGGGCTCGGACAATCCGCCCCGGCTGGTGATCACCTTCGGGTGACGACCGGCCGGACGGCGTACCGCCCCTACCGGATCCGGTAGGGGCGGTACGCCGTTCCGTGACCTTCGCAAGGTGAATGAAAGGTGAACGGAAAGTGTAGGGAGGGGGTTGAAAAATGAGAGCGGATAGCCGGATCGGTCGAATGTCGGTGGGTGCCGGTCGCCCATCCCCGACCGTTCGAAGATTCCCGCCGTCTCCACTTCGGAAGTACGATGCCAACGCGCATCGACGCTAGGCGGTGCGCCGGTCAGCGCGACGTCCATTCGTGCGACCTCGGGGAGAATTTCGATGGTGGAGCGCTCCGGCTGGTCCCGTGCCATGCGGAGCATCCACACCCGAATACTCCTCTCCTACATCGCATTGATCGTCGTGTCCATCAGCGTTTCCGCGATCGCGATTCACGAGGTGCTCGTGATCCGGCTCGAAAGCCGCGTCGCCGAGGCCGTGCAACAGGAGTTCCTCGAGATGCGGCGGCTGACCGCGGACGGCCACGATCCCCGTACCGGGGCCGCCTTCACCACCGTCCAGGCCGTCTTCGACGTCTACTTCCGGCGCAACGTACCCAGCAACGAGGAGGCGGTGCTCGCGTTCGCCGACGGCCGGCTCCATCACGCCGCGCTCAGCCGCTTCCCGATCGAAACCCTGCCCGAACCGGTCCTGCGGGCCTTCGCGGACGCGGCCGGCGCGCCGGCACCGGGACCGGAACGCCCGCCCCTGGCCAGCTTCGACACCGGCAGCGGGGCGGCCTACTACGCCGTCCTGCCGATCCGGATCGGGACGAGTACCGGCGCGTTCGTGGTCACCATCCTCCCGGCCGCCGAACGCGCGGAGATCGCCAAGCTCCAGCGGTACGGGGCCGGGGTCATCCTCGGCGTGCTCGTCCTCGCCTCGGCCTGTGCCTGGCTGGTGACCGGCCGGGTGCTCGGCCCGGTACGTCAACTCACCGAGACGGCCCGGCTGATCTCGCAGTCCGACCTGACCCGCCGGATTCCGGTCGGCCGCCAACGCGAGGCCGCGGAAATGGCCGGCACCTTCAACGCGATGCTCGACCGCCTGGAGGCGGTGTTCCGCCGCGAACGGGAATTCATCGCCGACGCGAGCCACGAACTGCGCGGCCCGCTCACCATATCGTTGGGAAATCTCGGTCTGCTCGATCGCGAGATCGCCGGTAACCCGGAATGGCGTGGCACGGTCGCGCTGGTTTCCGACGAGTTGGTGCGGATGGGCCGGATCGTCAACGATCTGCAACTGCTCGCCGACGTCGACCATCCCCGGTTCATCCAACGCGAGCGGATCGATCTGGCGACGTTCGTCGCCGAACTCGTGGTCAAGGTCAGCGCGCTCGCCGTACGCGACTGGCAACTCGACGAACTCGGCCCGGGCCAGGTGACCGCCGACCGCCACCGGCTCACCGAGGCCGTGGTCAACCTGGCTGACAACGCCGTACGGCACACCACCGAGACCGACGTGATCGCGCTCGGCGCGGTCCTCACGGACGGCGAGCTACGGCTGTGGGTCCGGGACACCGGTTGCGGGGTTCCGCCCATGGACCAGCCGTACATCTTCGACCGGTTCCGGCGCGGGGCACGGGCCCACCTGCGCTATCCGGGCTCCGGGCTGGGCCTGTCGATCGTCAAGGCGATCGCGGTGGCCCACGGCGGCCGGGTCGAACTGGTCAGCCGGCCGGCGGCCGGAACGACGTTCGCGCTGGTCGTTCCGGCCCGGCCCGGGGAAGGGACACCGCCGTGGCCAGGATCCTGATCGCGGAGGACGACGCGCAGATCGCGTCGTTCCTCACCAAGGGGCTGCGGGCGAACGGGTGGATGACGGTCCACGCCGCCGACGCCGAACAGGCCGAATCGATCGGTCTCAGCCGCGACTTCGACCTGCTCATCCTCGACCTCGGGCTGCCCGGCGGCAGCGGCTTCGAGGTGTTGCGGACCCTGCGCGCCCGGCGCCGCGGACTACCGGTACTGGTGCTGACCGGCCGGCCGAACCACGACGCGGTCGCCTGTCTCGAGGCCGGGGCCGACGACTACATGACCAAGCCGTTCCGGTTCGAGGAGCTGCTCGCCCGGATCCGGGTCCGGCTGCGGCAGGTCGGCACCGACGAGCGGCCGATCCTCGACGCCGGCCCGGTCCGGCTCGACGTGCGGGCCCGGCGGGTCACCGTGCACGACCGGGACGTGCTGCTCACCGGGCGGGAGTTCGCGCTGCTGGAAGCCCTGTTCCGCAACCCTGGGCGGGTGCTCAGCCGGGAACAGTTGCTCGCCCATGCCTGGGGCTACGAGGTCGAACCCAGCCCCAACCTGGTCAACGTCCACGTCAGCACGCTGCGCAAGAAGCTCGGCGTGGACGTGATCGAGACGTTGCGCGGTCTGGGCTACCGGCTCCGCCGCCCCTGAGCCGGGCGTCCGGTCAGCCCTGCGGCTGGGTGATGTTGACCATCCAGGTGACGCCGAACCGGTCCTGGCAGGTGCCGAACTCGTCGCCCCACATCTGCTTCTCCAACGGCACCGACACCGTCCCGCCGTCGGACAGCTTCGCCCAGTAGCCGCGCAGCTCGTCGGCGTCGTCACCGCTGAGGCTGACCGCGAGGTTGTTGCCCGGCCGGAACTCCTCGCCCGGCGGGTTGTCGGCACCCATGATCGTGTATCCGGCGGCGGTGTCCAGCTTGGCGTGCATGATCTTGTCGGCGGTCGCCGGATCGGGTGCGCCGAACTCGCCGTAGGTGTTCATCACCAGCGTGCCGCCGAAGACCCGCTCGTAGAACTCCATCGCCTGCCGCGCGTCGCCGGCGAAGCTGAGGTAGGGGTTGAGCTGTGAACTCATCGGATGCTCCTCCGGTCGCGGCGCCGTCTTCCGTAGGTTAGCGACCGGGACCGACACCGTTGCCGGATTCTCCGATTGCCGACCGGCCCGGCTCCGCGCCGCGCGCCTCCTTGTCGACCACGTCGCCCGCCGCGGCCGGCGCCCCGGTGCCGGCGCGCATCCGGCGGTAGGCGAGCCCGCCCGCCAGGGCGGCCAGCAGGCCGGCCCCGAGGATCACCGGACGGGTGCCGTCGACCAGGTGGTCGCCGCCCCACAGTTGCAGCCGGCGCTGCCCGACCAGGGTCACCAGCAGTGGCGCGATGACCACCGAACAACCCAGGACCACTTTCAGCATCGACTGATAGAGGGCGTTGACCCGACCGCGCATCGAGTCCTCGACCCGGGACCCGATGATCGTCACACCGGTCAGGAAAGCGGTGCCGGCACCGGCACCCACGAACACGACGGCCGCCAACGAGACGGCCAGGTGCGGCGAGAGCGCCACCGGCACCAGCACGCCTCCGGCACCGACGACCGCGATGCCGAACAGCCGCTCGTGCGTCACCCGCCGGGCCAACCGGGGCGCGCCGAGGACACCGACCAGCAGCCCGACGAACGCGGCGAGAAGCAACAGGCCGAAGGCGGCCTGGCCACCGCGCAGACTCAACGCGTACGGCTGCGCCGAGCCGACGACCACACCCCCGGCGGCCAGGGCACCCGCCATGCCGACCAGCAGACCGCTCACCAGGGGCGTGTCCCGTACGTAGTCGACGCTGTCACGCAGCATCGCGCCCAGCCCCGGACCGCTGCCGGTGACCCGGGGCCGGCCGGTGGGCTCGGCCGGGACCGGCCGCCCGGCGAGTTCGGGCAGGACGGTCGCGATCGACACCGCGCTGGCCAGGTAGAGCAGCGCCGCGACGACGACCGCGAGTCGGGTCAGGCCGTTCATGTCGAGTACGTGCGACGGCAGGCCGAAGACGGTGCCGGCACCCGTGATCAGCGTGAACAGGCTGCCGGCGACCACGATGGTGAGGCCGTACGTCATGACCAGCCCCAGTTGGGCCGCCGGCGCCATCTGGTCGGGCCGCCGCAGCAGGCGGGGGAGGGCGGCGTCCTTCGCCGGGATCCACATCGTCGTGGCCATCTGGACGAGGAACCCGCCGGCGAGGATCCACCAGTAGCTGTTCACGGCCGCGATCGACAGCAGTAGCGCGCAGCGGACCAGGTCGGCGACGGCCATCACGGTCCGGCGGTCGAACCGGTCGGCCAGCAGTCCGGCGATCGGCGAGAAGAGCAGGCCGGGCAGGAGGTTGGCGAACAGGACGCCGCTGAACGCGTAGTTCAGCCCCGCGCTGCTGGTGGCGAGGGTGCCGGCCAGTGCGGCGAACGCGGCCAGCGCCAGCCAGTCCGCGGTGCTGCACAGCCCGGTGACCATCCACAACCGGCGGAACGCCGGTATCGCCAGCACCTCCCGCGCCCCGGCCAGTGCGGGCGGCCGGACGCCCCGCCGGAGACCGTGCTCTCCGGCAACCTGTTCCCTGTCCCCGCTGGTCCGCATCAGCGAATGCTAGACACGGATCCGGCGGCGGCCGTGCAGGGACCAGCCTGGGATCGGGCTATTCTGGGTTGAATCATCCCGAAGTTCCGGTGCGAGGCGAGGCGGGCCGCGAGGTGCCGGGCGGCGCCGCCCGCCGGATACCCTCGCCGGGTGGCTGGTCCGTCGAGAATCCTGGTCTACGGGGTGTACGGCGCCGGAAAGTCCACCGTGGCCGAAGACCTGGCGCGGCGGCTGGGGCTGCCGTGGCACCCGGTCGACGAGCTGACGTGGGAGCCGGGCTGGGTGGAGGTGCCCACCGCCGTGCAGCGGCAGCGGATCGGGGCGATCTGCCGGCAGCCGCGCTGGATCCTCGACGGGGCGTACGGGCCCTGGCTGGACATCCCGTTGGCCCGTGCGGATCTCGTCGTCGGCCTGGACTATCCGCGCTGGCTGTCGCTGTGGCGGCTGGTGCGGCGGACCGCGCGCCGGGTGGTGACCCGGGAGCGGGTCTGCAACGGCAACCACGAGTCGCTGGGCAGCGTGTTCTCCACCGAGTCGGTCATCGTGTGGCACTTCGGGTCGTTCGCCCGCAAGCGTCGGCGGATGCGGCGGTGGCAGGCCGATCCGGGCGGGCCGCCGGTCCTGCTGTTCCGCCGGCCGGCGGATCTCGAGGACTGGCTGGCGGACCTCAAAGCCCACTAAACCTGTAGGGATAGACAGGTTCATCTGGTCCGGGGTAGCCTCGCTGAAGGGTCCGGCGATAGCCGACAAACCCGGCCTACCGGGCGGGTTTCCGTGCCGCCGGGCCAGGCCCGTCACCACCTTCCAGCCAGGAAGCGGAGCTGCGCCGTGCCCGACACCTCCCCGTCGATGCATCTCGCCGTGGCACTCGACGCCGCCGGCTGGCATCCCGCCGCCTGGCGCGAGCCGACCGCCCGGCCGGCGGAACTGTTCACCGCCGGCTACTGGGCCGACCTCGTCGCCGAGGCCGAACGCGGCCGGCTCGACCTCGTCACCATCGAAGACTCGCTCGGCCTCCAGTCCACCCACCCGACGCAGCCGCCGGACACCCGCACCGACCAGGTGCGCGGCCGCCTCGACGCGGTCCTGATCGCGGCCCGGGTCGCACCGCTGACCAGCCACATCGGACTGGTACCGAGCGTCGTGGTCACCCACACCGAGCCGTTCCACATCGCCAAGGCGATCGCCACCCTCGACTACGTCTCCGGCGGCCGGGCCGGCGTACAGGTCCGGGTGTCGGCCCGTCCCGACGAGGCGGCCCACTTCGGCCGGCGCGAGTCGCCGGACCTCCGGAACGCGGCGGCGGTCGGCGAGCTGTTCGACGAGGCGGCCGACTACGTCGAGGTCGTCCGGCGGCTCTGGGACAGCTGGGAGGACGACGCCGAGATCCGCGACGTCGCCACCGGCCGTTTCGTCGACCGGGACCGGGTGCACCACATCGACTTCACCGGCCGCTGGTTCAGCGTGAAGGGGCCGTCGATCACCCCCCGCCCGCCGCAGGGGCAACCGCTCGTCGCCGCGCTCGCCCACAGCGGCCCGCCCCACCGGCTGATCGGCCGCTCGGCCGACCTCGGGTTCGTGACCCCGGCCGATCCGGCGCGGGCCCGGGCCGTCGTCGCCGAGATCCGGGCCGAGCAGGCCGCCGCCGGCCGGGCGGGACAGAGCGTGCACATCCTCGCCGACCTTGTCGTGTTCCTCGATGCGACCGGCGCCCGGGCCCGGGCCCGGCAGGCCCGGCTCGACGAACTCGCCGGCGGCCCGTGGACGAGCGACGCGGCGGTCTTCGCCGGCACCCCGACCGAACTCGCCGACCTGCTCCAGGAGTGGCAGGAGGCCGGCCTCAGCGGCTTCCGGCTGCGTCCCGCCACCCTGCCGTACGACCTCGAACAGGTCACCCGGAGCCTCGTACCGGAGCTGTCACGGCGTGGCGCGTTCCGCCGGGAGTACGCCGCCGGCACCCTGCGCGGACTGCTCGGCCTGCCCCGGCCCGCCAACCGGTACGCCACCGCCTGAACCGCCGGCACCGCCAGACCCAGGAGGGCCAGCCGACCATGGACAGACCGCCCAAACAGCTCCACCTCGCCGCACACTTCCCCGGGGTCAACAACACCACCGTGTGGAGCGACCCGAGAGCCGGCAGCCACATCGAGTTCAGTTCGTTCGCCCACTTCGCCCGCACGGCCGAACGGGCCAGGTTCGACTTCCTCTTCCTCGCCGAGGGACTGCGGCTCCGCGAGCAGAACGGCCTCATCTACGACCTCGACGTCGTCGGCCGCCCCGACACGTTCACCGTCCTCGCCTCCCTCGCGGCGGTCACCGAACACCTCGGCCTGGCCGGCACGATCAACTCGACCTTCAACGAGCCGTACGAGGTGGCCCGGCAGTTCGCCACCCTCGACCACCTCTCCGGCGGCCGGGCGGCGTGGAACGTCGTCACCTCCTGGGACGCGTTCACCGGCGAGAACTTCCGCCGCGGCGGCTTCCTGCCGCAGGAGCAGCGGTACGAACGGGCCCGCAGCTTCCTGCACACCGCCTGGGAACTCTTCGACTCCTGGCGGGGTGACGAGATCGTCGCCGACCGGCGGTCCGGGGTGTTCCTCGGCGACGCCCGGGCCGGCACGTTCGCGCACCGCGACGCGCACTTCGACATCGCCGGGCGGTTCTCCGTACCGCGCGGCCCCCAGGGCCGCCCGGTCATCTTCCAGGCCGGTGACTCCGACGCCGGCCGCGAGTTCGCCGCCTCCTCCGCCGACGCGATCTTCAGCCAGCACGGCACCCTCGACGCCGGCCGCGCCTTCTACGCCGACGTCAAGGGACGCCTCGCCCGCTACGGCCGCACCCCGGAGGAGCTGCTGGTCCTGCCCGCGGCCACCTTCGCGCTCGGCGACACCGACGAGGAGGCGCGCGAGCTGGCCCACGAGATCCGGCTGCGGCAGGTCAGCGGCCAGACCGCGATCCGGTTCCTGGAGCAGCTGTGGAACCGCGACCTGTCCGGCTACGACCCCGACGGCCCGCTGCCCGAGATCGACCCCGAACCGGGGGAGAACCAGGTGGCCCGCGGCCGGGCCAGCGTACGGATGTACCGCGACCCGCTGGCCACCGCGAAACAGTGGCGCGAGCGCGCGGCGGCGAAGAACCTCTCGATCCGCGAACTGATCATCGAGGTCACCGGCCGGCAGACCTTCATCGGCTCACCGGCGACCGTCGCCCGGACGATGGACGAGTTCGTCCAGGCCGACGCCAGCGACGGCTTCATCCTCGTCCCGCACCTCACCCCCGGCGGACTCGACGAGTTCGCCGACACCGTCGTACCGCTGCTGCAGGAACGCGGCGTCTTCCGCACCGAGTACACCGGGCCGACGCTGCGCGACCACCTCGGTCTCGCCGTACCCCGGCCCGGCGGGACGGCGCTGCGGATCGCGTCATGAGGTTCCTCGCGATCACCCTGATCGTCCACGCCCCCGACCCGGTCACCGGGGTACGGAAGACGACCACGAACCGGTTCCGCGAGGTGCTCGACAACGCCGTGTTCGCCGAGCAGCTCGGCTTCGACGGTTTCGGCGTGGGGGAGCGGCACGAGCGGCCGTTCATCTCGTCGTCCCCGCCTGTCGTGCTCAGCCACGTCGCCGCGCTCACCTCGACCATCCGGCTGTTCACCGCCGTCACCACGCTGAGCCTGCTCGACCCGGTACGCGCGTACGAGGACTACGCGACCCTCGACCACCTCTCCGGCGGTCGCCTCGAACTGATCATCGGCAAGGGCAACGGCACCGCCCAGCGGGACCTGTTCGACGTCACGCCCGACGACCAGTGGGACCGCAACGCCGAGAGCTACGAACTGTTCCGGCGGATCTGGCGAGAGGACCGGGTCACCGCCAGCCCCAGGTTCCGGCCGGCCCTGACCGACGCCGAGGTGTGGCCCCGCCCGCTGCAGCGGCCGATCCGGGTCTGGCACGGCAGCGCCACCAGCCGGGAGTCGGTCGACCTCGCCGCCCGCCACGGCGATCCGCTCTTCTCGGCGAACGTCACCAACCCGATCGAGCCGTACGCCGAGCTGGTTGGTCACTACCGGCGGCGGTGGGCCGAGTACGGCCACGATCCGGCCACCGCCGCGGTCGGTGCCGGCACCGCCGGCTACTACGCCGCCCGCAACTCCCAGGACGCCGTCGCCGCGTACCGCCCGGTCTTCGCCGGGCAGCTCGACTTCCAGAAACGGCTCGGACTGCAACCGGTGTTCACCACCCTCGAGGACTTCGTCGACCGCAGCTCCGCCCTGATCGGCAGCCCGCAGCAGATCGTCGAGAAGGTGCACAGATACCACGAGCGGTTCGGGCACAGCGTCCTGCACCTGCCCGCCGACGCCGGCGGGCTCACCGACGCCCAGCACCGGGCCTCGCTGGAACTCTTCCAGTCCGACATCGCCCCGGTGCTGCGCCGCGAGATCCCCGACCCGCCGTGGGGCTGGGGACCGGGGCCCGAACCGGTCGCGTGAGCGAGGAGAACCCGATGACCAACACGCCGCTGGCGGTGCTCGACCTGGTTCCGATCCCGTCCGGATCGACCGCCGCGCAGGCGATGCGCAACAGCATCGACCTCGCGCGGCAGGCCGAACGGTTCGGGTACGCCCGGTACTGGTTCGCCGAGCACCATCTCAACCCCGGCGTCGCCGGCACCTCGCCCGCGATCATGATCGCGCTCACCGCCGCCGCCACCTCGACGATCCGGGTCGGCTCGGGCGCGGTGCTGATGGGCCACCGCACCGCACTGTCGACAGTGGAGGAGTTCGGGCTGGTCGACGCCCTCCACCCCGGCCGGCTCGACCTGGGCCTCGGCCGGTCCGGCGGCCGGCCGGCCGAGCCGACCCCGGCCCCCGTGAACGGCCGGGCCCCGAACGGGCTGCTGATCCCGCCCCGGTTCTCCGCCGCCCACCTGCTCGCCTCGCCCCGCTTCGTCCTGCAACGGACGCTGCTCCAGTTGCCCGGCGCCCGGTCACAGGACTACGTCGAACAGGTCGACGACCTCCTGCGCCTGCTGCGCGGCACCTACCGGTCGGCCGACGGCGAGCCGGCGATCCCGGTCCCGGGTGCGGGCGCGCGGATCCAGGTCTGGATCCTCGGCAGCAGCGGCGGCGAGAGTGCCGAGGTCGCCGGCGCGAACGGGCTGCGGTTCGCCGCCAACTACCACGTCAGCCCGGCCAGCGTGCTGGAGGCGGTCGACGGCTACCGGGCCGCGTTCCGGCCGTCGGACGAACTGGAACGGCCGTACGTCAGCGTCTCCGCCGACGTCGTCGTGGCGCCGGACACCGACACCGCCCGTGAGCTGGCCACCGGCTACGCCCTGTGGGTACGCGGCATCCGTACCGGGGAGGGGGCGATCCCGTTCCCGACGCCGGAAGAGGCCCGCGCCCACGGGTGGACCGACGCCGACCGGGAACTGGTCGCCGACCGTGTCGACACGCAGTTCGTCGGCGACCCGGCGGAGGTCGCCGACCGGCTCGAACAGTTGCGGGAGGCGACCGGCGCCGACGAGTTGGTGGTCACCACCATCACCCACGACCACGCGGACCGGGTCCGTTCGTACGAACTCCTGGCCCGGGAGTGGCGGCGCCGGTCACGGTAGCGGCGGCCTGCCGGACACCGCCGACGGCACCCGGCCAGCCGAGCGATGCCCCCGGTTCACCTGATCCGGGTGATCCCGGACCACCCCGGAGGCGGCGACCCTTGGCCTAGCGCACCGCGCCGAGCGGAAGGAGTTGTCACCGGTGGACGACGTCGATCGGTTCTTCGCCACGCTGGGCGAGACGTCCATGGGGCGGCTCCCACCGAGCGCGCACGGGACGATCAGGTTCGTCCTGTACCGGGCCGGAACGACCATTCACTGGCTGGTCACCTTCGGCGGCGGCCGGGCCACCGCCGTGCCCGAGGAACGACCGGCCGAGTGTGTCGTACACATGTCCGCGGAGTGGTTCGAGAACCTGCTCGCCGGCCGCGACCACACCATCTCGATGACGTTGCGGGACCGCGCCGCCATGGACGGGGACCTCACGTTGTTTCTGGTGTTCCGGCGGTTGTTGCCACCGCGGGCCGACAGTCACGGCCCGATTCCGGAGACCGCTGTCCTGGGGACGTCGGGATCGGTGCGTGGTTCATGAAGACGGTCAGCATCTACTACGGCAATCTGTTCATGAGTAGTGACCACAAGGGGGATGTCGAGCCGGCCGGCCGGACGCCGATCGGCCTGTTCTTTTTCGACACCCGGTTCCTGTCCACCTGGCGGTTGACCGTCAACGGCGAACGCCTGCAAACCCTTTCCATCGACGACCTCCAGTATTTTGAGTCCCGCTTCTTCCTCACCCCCGGCCAGCCGACGCACTACGTCGACACCGACATCTCGGTGTTCCGGCAACGGTGGACAGGCGACGCCTTCGAGGAGCAGGTGTCGGTGCACAACCACTCGAAGCAGTCGATGGACGTGACCATACGTCTCGACGTCGGGGCCGACTTCGCCGAACTGCTCGACGTCAAGCACGGCAACCGGCGGGACCGGAAGACCACGACGATGATCCGGGACGGGGTGCTGACCATCCGTTACGAACGGGGTGTCTTCGTCCGGGAGACGCTGATCACGTCCAGCCGGCCCTGCCAGACCGACGAGGGGGGCATGACGTTCACCACCCGGATCGAACCGCACTCCATGTGGCGCACCGACCTGCGGGTCACCACCCTCCTGCACGCCGCGCGAAGCGGTGATCTGCGCCGTGCCCGGACCAGCCACGTGCTGCGGAGCAGGCCCGAGGTGCGCCGGGAACTCGACCACTGGGTGAGCGGGGCACCTCGCCTGCGCACCGACTACGAACCGCTGGAGCAGGCGTACGAGCGAAGCGTCGCCGACCTGGTCGCACTGCGGTACCGGGGCCTGAACTACCGGGGCTACATGCCGATGGCCGGGATGCCCTGGTTCATGAACCTGTTCGGCCGCGACGCGATCTTCAGCCGGATGCAGGCACTGCCGTTCCTGCCGGAGACCTGCGCACCCGCGCTGCACATCCTGGCGCTCGCACAGGGGGCCAGGACCGACCCCTTCCGCGGCGAGGAACCGGGCAAGATCCTCCAGGAACTCCGGTACGGCGAATCGGTGGCGTTCAACGAGCGGCCGCACTCCGCCCTGTACTCCGCCGGGGACACCACCCCGCTGTTCGTCATCCTGCTCGACGAGTACGAGCGGTGGACCGGCGACACGCAACTCGTCAAGGACATGCGGTTCGAGGCCACGCAGGCACTCGACTGGATCGACCGGTACGCCGACCTCGTCGGCAACGGCTACCTCTGGTACACCCCCAGAAGAGCGCCGACGGCATGGTCAACCAGAGCTGGAAGTGCTCCGCCGAGGGCATCTCGTTTCGCGACGGGCGACTCCCCGGCTACCCCAGGCCACCTGCGAGATGCAGGGCTACGTCTACGACGCAAAGGTGCGCGCGGCCCGGCTGGCCCGCGGGGTCTGGGGCGACCCGGCGTACGCCGACCGGCTGGAGCGGGAGGCGGCGGAGCTGCGGGAACGCTTCAACCGGGATTTCTGGATCGAGGACCGGGGATACTACGCGGCCGCCCTGCTGGACGACGGCCAGCAGGTCGACGCGCTCACCTCGAACATCGGCCACCTGCTGTGGAGCGGCATCGTCGAACCGGACCGGGCCGAGCGCGTGGTCCAACACCTGATGGGACCGACGCTCTTCTCCGGCTGGGGCATCCGCACCCTGGCCACGACCGAGCAGCGCTACAACCCGATCGGCTACCACACCGGCACGGTGTGGCCGTTCGACAACTCGATCATCGCCTGGGGGCTGCGCCGGTACGGCTTCCGCCACGAGGCCGCCCGGGTCGCCGCCGCGGTCGTCGGCGCCGCCCGGTACTTCGACGGGCGACTGCCCGAGGCGCTCGCCGGCTACGACTCGACCCTGACGAAGTACCCGGTGCTCTACGCCTCGGCCGAGGCCCCGCACGCCACGTCGGCCGGCGCCCCGCTGCTCCTCCTGCGTACCCTGCTCGGCCTGGAACCGTACGACGACCACCTCGTGGTCGACCCGGCGGTGCCCGAGGAGATGGGGCAGATCGAGCTGCACGACATCCCCGGCCGGTGGGGCCGGCTGGACGCCCTCGGGCGCGGCCAACCCAACCTCGAACGCCGGTGACCCGCGACCGCTCCGCGCCGACCCCAACCACGCCGACCCCGCGTGGTTGATCTGGGCGCCAGACACCTTATCCGCGCCCGGAAAGGTTCCTGGCGCTCAGATCAACAAATCCGTGGATACCGTCGAAGCATCTCCGGGCGGGCCTTGTGCGACATATCTTTCGGGAGACGGCCGCTCGCGTGCCGGGCTCCAGCGGCCCTTCCCGTGCGGTCGGGACCGGCATGCGATGTCCGACATCTCCAGGAGGCCAAGGCATGACGAAATATGCCGTACAGACGACGGACAGCCAGCCCCTGCTGCACCAGCACGGCCGGCAGATCCAGGAGTTCGGCTCCGTCCGGCAGTTGCCGGTCGGGCTGTCGTACAACGCCCGCATGTACTCCTGCGAACGGGTGAACCTCCTGCTCGCCGACAGCCAGATCCTGTACTCCCTCTACAAGAAGCACCACTGGCTGATGCGTGGGCACACCTTCTACCAACTGCACCTGCTGCTCGACAAGCACGCCGGCGAACAACTCGCCCTCATCGACATGCTCGCCGAACGGGTGCAGACGCTCGGCGGCGTGGCCGTGGGCGACCCCCGGCACGTGGCGGAGATGACCCGGGTGCCGCGCCCGCCGAACGGCGCCGAGGAGGTGCCCGCCATGCTCTCCCGGCTCCTCGAGGCGCACGAGACGATCCTGATCGACGCGCACGACGCCGCGAACCGGGTCGCGGAGATGGGCGACGACGGCACCAACGACCTGCTGGTCTCCAACGTCATCCGGACCGGTGAGTTGCAGACCTGGTTCATCGCCGAACACCTCGTCGACACCCCGGCCGTACGCGCCTAACCGGCGTGGATCACAGCCCGGCGGAGTCGACGATCCGGTGCATCGAGGCCACCGGCAGCCGCGGGTTCGCGGCCGCCGCCCGCACGACATCGTCGTCCTCGTCGGTGAGCATGGCCGCCAGCACCGTCGGGTCGAGCCCGTGGTGCTCGGCGGCGGCCCGCCGGACGGCGGTCGCCGCGTCGCCGGCGAGCCGGGCCACCAGGTCCGCCGGCAGGTCAGGATCGGCCAGCGCCAGCGCCCGCACCCGTGGCTGCGGGTCGTCGGCGAGTGCCCGCAGGGCCGCCCAGGGGAAGTCCGGATGCTTGCGGAGGCTGGCCAGCTGCCGATCGTCGTCGCCGTGATCCCGGTACAGGCGCAGGAGCAGCGCCGGCGGCGCGTCGGGGCGCATCGCGGCGTACCACCGGACCAGCAGGTCGTGGTCATGGTCGAGGCGCCGCCACGCGGGCGCCGGGAGGTCGCGCGACCGCGCCAGGACCCGGCGGAACACGACGTGCGGAGAGTCCACATAGGCCAGCCGGGTCGCCACCGGCTCGTCGAGCAGCCACTCCGGCTCGGCGAAAGACCAGTTCAGGGCCACGTTCGCCGTGATGTCGCCGGCCTTCGCCTCGTCAGCGAGCTGCGCCAACAGCCGGTCGCGGGTCGCCTCGTCGACCAGCCGGTGCAACCAGATGGAACCGCGCACGAACGGGTGCGGGTCGGCGGTGAGCACCGTGACCGCCTCGGCGGACAGCGTCGGGTTGCGTGCGACGGCCGTGCGCACGTCGTGCTCCGGGTCGGTGGCCAGTTCCATGGCACGGTCCGTCGTCAGGTCGGCATAGGCGGCGACATGCGCCCTGGTCGCCGGGTCGGTGAGGCAGGCCGCCCACAGTTCCGGCGGGACACCGGGCCGGCGGTGCCGGGCGGCGGCCGACCGTACCGCCGGAACCGGGTCGGCGAGCAGGGCGGCCTGGACGTCCGCCGGTCGGTCCCACCAGGTCTCGGCGACCGCGGCCCGGATCCGGTGATCCGGATCACCGGCCAGCGTCGACCGCGACCGGCCGTAAGCCTCCTCCAGATCGTCGATGCCGGTGGTCACACCACGCTCGGTGAAGTCACGGAAGAGCCCGGCACGGGCGTCGCGGACGGCCGGATCGGGATGGTCCGCGATCCGGGCCAGCATCGCCGCCGACACCAGGTGCGGGCCGAGGAGGTAGAGAACCCGGTCGTCCCGGTGCCCGAGCATGACCTCCACGACCGGATCCGGCAGGATCCCGGACCGTCTCGCCAGCGCCCGCGCGGCCTCTCGATCACCGGCGAGCCGGATCAGGAGAGCCTCCGGCAGGGCGGGATTGTCGGCCAGTCCGAGCAGCGCGGGTCGCCTGGTCATGGCCCACCCTAGCCGCCGCCTGTTTGACCGGTACGGCACCGGGTAGCGCACCGGATATGCGGATGACTGATTCGACGCCGCGGGTGGCGGACCGGTGAGCGCCCGGGTGGCGGTCGCCGGCCAGATCGCCCGGGACCTGGTGCTGCTCGTCGACGAGGTGCCCGACGCCAACCGGTCCGTCGACGCGCGGCTGCGCCGCGAGATGCTCGGCGGCAAGGGCGCGAACCAGGCGGTCGGTCTGGCCCAGCTCGGCGCCGAGCCCGTCCTGCTGGCGGTCACCGGCGACGACAGTATCGCCGACGAGTTGATCGCCCAGGCCGCCCGGGACGGCATCGACGTGTCCGCCGTGACCCGCCGCCCCGACACCGTCACCGGGCTGATCGTCGAACTGCTCGACGGGCGGGGCCACTGGCGGTACGTCGAACACCTGCCGGCCGCCGTCCTGCTCACCGAAGCGGACGTACGGGCCCACGCCGACGTGCTGACCGGCGCCGACGCCGTACTCGTGCAGTTGCAGCAACCACCCGCGGCGATGCTGGCCGCGGCCCGGCTGGGGCACGACGCCGGCCGGCTGGTCGTGCTCGACGGCGCCCCCACCGACGACGGGCACCGCGCCGCACTGCTCGCCGCCGCCGACGTGCTGCGGGCCGACGACCACGAGACCGAGCTGCTGACCGGGGTCGAACCCGACGACCCGGACCGGGTACGTGCCGCCGCCGGCGAACTGCTCGCCGCCGGGCCCGGGCTGCTCGTCCTCGGGGTGCGCAGGGCCGGAAACCTCGCCGTCTGGCAAGACCCGCGCTGGGGTGAGGGCCACCTGCTGGTCCCGTTGACCGGCGCGGACGTCGTCGACACCACCGGTGCCGGCGACGCGCTGACCGCCGCGCTCACCGTCGCCCTGCTGCGCGGCGATCCGCCACCGGACGCCGTCCGCCACGCCGTCGCCGCGGCCGGCGCCACCGTCCGGCATCCCGGCGGCCGACCCGACCTGGACCGCCGCGCTCTCGCGGCGTGACCCGCGCGGGGTTGCCGCCCGCTCACGCTGGGCAGTAAACGGGGATGACTGGACACGTGATGGTGTTCGCGCCGGCGCCGCTACTCACCGTGACGATCGAGCAGCAGGCCGACGCGGTCGAACTGCACCTGCACCCGGGCGGGCAGGGCGTCTGGCAGGCCCGCATGATCGCCGCGCTGGGGGTGCCGGCCACGCTGTGCGTCGCCGTCGGCGGCGAGGTCGGCGCCGTCCTGCGTGCCGTGCTCGCCGCCGAGAACGTCGAGGTACGGGCGGTCACCCGGCAGGCCGGCAGCGGCTGGAGCGTCCACGACCGGCGTGACGGCAACCGGACCGGGATCGCCGAACACCCCGGCGAACCGATGGTCCGCCACGACATCGACGAGCTGTACAGCGTCACCCTCGCCGAAGGGCTGCGCGCCCCGGTGTCCGTACTCAGTGGACCGGCCGATCCCACCGTCGTCGACCCCGACGTCTACCGGCGTCTCGCCGCCGACCTCACCGCCAACGGCGGCCGCGTCGTCGCCGACCTGTCCGGCCCGTACCTCGCCGCGGTGCTCGACGGCGGTGTCGCGTTCGTCAAGGTCAGCCACGAGGAACTCGTCGCCGACGGACGGGCGGGCGACGACAGCGTCGACGAACTCGTGGCCGCCGCCCACCAGTTGCGCAAGGACGGCGCCGGCACGGTCCTGGTCAGCCGCGCCGACGCCCCCGCCCTCGCGCTGCTCGACGACGAGGTGACCGAGGTGCACGTACCCCGCCTGCAGGTCGTCGACCATCGCGGTGCCGGTGACTCGATGAGCGCCGGGGTCGCGGCCGTCCTGGCCCGCGGCGGCGACCTGGAACAGGCGGTACGCACCGGTGCGGCGGCCGGTGCCCTGAACGTGACCCGGCACGGGCTCGGCACCGGCCGGGCGGAGACGATCGAGGAACTCATCGGCCGGGTGCGGTTGGCGCCGCTCGACCGGGGATAGGTGGTGGAGATGGCGGACGTGCGGACCCGGGTCCTGATCACCAACGACGACGGCGTCGCCGCGCCCGGCATCCGGTGGCTGGCGTACGCCGCCCACGCGGCCGGTCACGAGGTCGTCGTCGCCGCGCCGCAGCAGGAGGCGAGCGGCATGAGCGCGGCGCTGAACGCCGTCACCGACCAGGGCCGGGTGGTGATCACCCGGCCCACCCTGCCCGGGCTGGCCGACGTCGTCTCGTACGGCGTCGCCGCCTCGCCGGCGTACATCACCGTGCTGGCCGGGCTCGGCGTCTTCGGGCCGGCACCGCATCTGGTGCTCTCCGGCATCAACCGGGGCGCCAACGCCGGTCACGCGATCCTGCACTCCGGCACCGTCGGCGCCGCCCTGACCGCCGCCAACCAGGGCGTGTCCGCGCTCGCGGTCTCCCTCGACGTGCTCACGCCGGCCGCGGCGAGCAGCGCCACCGGTGGCGCCGCCGTCGCCGCCCTCGACGCCGCCGACGACGAGGCCCGCAACTGGTCGGCCGCCGCCGACCTCGCGGTCGGACTGCTGCCCTGGCTGGCCGACGCCCCGGCCGGCACGGTACTCAACCTGAACGTGCCCGACCTGCCCGCCGACCGGATCGCCGGGCTGCGGCCGGCCACCCTCGCCCCGTTCGGGCAGGTCCAGATGACGCTCGCCGAGACCGGCGAAGGGTACGTGCGGACCACCGTCGAAGCGTCCGAGCCGCACCCGCCGCCCGGCAGCGACCTCGCCTGGCTCGCCGACGGCTACGCGGCCGTCACCGCCGTACGTCCGCCCGCACCCGATCCCGCTGTCACGCTGCCAGCGACGCTTTGACGCCGGCCGGGTTCACCGGCGGGCCGGGCCGGCGATCGACCCGATCAACTCGACCAGTTCGCCCCAGCCGAGCTGCCGGCCCCGGGCCAGACCCGCCTCGAAGGCCCGGTCGTCCAGTGCCGCCCGTACGGCCGCGGTGTCGCCGGGGGAGTCGAACGGGTCCATCCGTTCCGGGAAGTAGCCGATCGGGGTGCCGAGCGACGCGACGGCGCCGAGCAGGACCGCCCCGACCTCGGGCCGGCCGGTCCGACCCAGCGCCCCGGCCAGCGAGTGGGCGGTCGCCAGCCAACTCGACCGGTCGGCCGCCGGGTCGGACTCCAGCAGCCGCGCGGTCAGGGTGTCCCGGGCCCGCCCCGGCATGCCCAGATCCACGCTGACCTTGCTGTCGACCCAGTCCGCCGACATCAGCGCCCACCGGTGCCCGCACGAGCGGGCGATTTCGTTCGCCCGGGCGAGTTCGGCCCGGGCCCGGGGCAGGTCGGTGCAGGCCCGGCTGAGCTGGGCGCGTACCGTCAGCGCCTCGGCGAGGGCCCACGGCCGGTTGACCTCCTCGGCCAACTGGACGGCCTGGTCGGCCAGGGGGAGCGCGGACACGATGTCGCCGCTGATCGCGGTGACCGAGGCCAGGTAGATGACGGCCGTGGTGTGCGCGTCGCGGGCCCCGACCCGCTGGCACAGGTCGGCCGACGTCCGCAGCGCCCGGATCGCGGCGGCGTGCTCGCCGGCCAGATAGCTCACCCCGCCGACGGCCATCAGCAGCCGGGCCCGGGCCAGCGTCCACTCGCCCTGGTCGGCGTCGGCCGGCGGCGACCCGTCGTCCAGGGCGGCCAGCGTACGCCGACTCCAGCGCAACCCTTCGTCGATCTGCCCGGTCCGATACCAGAACCAGGCCAGCGCACCGCAGATCCGGGCGGCACACAGGGCGTCCCCGGCGTCGAGCGCCGAGGCGGCGGCGGCCCGGATGTTGTCGCGTTCGAGTCCGAGCCGGATCAGCCAGGAGGCGCCGTCGGCGGTCGGCAGGCGCTGCTCGCCGGTCTCGACGATCCCCAGCAGCCAGTTCCGGTGCCGCTCCTGCGCGGCGCGCAGTTCGCCGTCGCGCAGCAACGTCGCCGCGTAGAGCCGTACCGACTCCAGCATCCGGTAGCGGCGCGGAACCGTCTCGGTGTCGGAGGTGACCAGCGACTTGCGGACCAGGCCGATCAGGGCCGGCACCACCTGCGGAACCCGCGGATCGGCGCCGACCAGCCGTACGGCGTCCAGGTCGAACCCGCCGTCGAAGACACTGAGCTGCCGGAACAGGCACTGCTCGGCCTCGGTCAGCAGGTTGTAGCTCCACCCGATCGTGTTTTCCAGCGTGGAGTGCCGGTGACCGTCACCGTGCCCGGTGTCGAGCAGCGTGAACCGGTCGTCGAGCTGGAACGCGATCTCGCGCAGGGACAGGGCGCGCGACTGCGCCGCCGCGAGTTCTATCGCCAGTGGAAGACCGTCGAGTTCCCGGCACACCTGGCGGGCGGTCGCCCGGTCGACGCCGGCCGACCGGGTTCCGGGCACCACCGACGCGATGCGCTGCACCAGCAGTTCGACCGCCTCTTCCGAGGGCAGCGGCAGCACCTCGAAGACGGCCTCCCCGGCCACCGCCAGCGGCTGGCGGGTCGTGACGATCAGCCGTATTCCCGGGCACCGGCCGAGCAGCGTACGCGCCAACTCGGCCACCGCCGGCAGCAGGTGCTCGGCGTTGTCGAGGACCAGCACCATCTCCCGTTCGGCCAGCACGGTGGCCAGTTCGGCCGTGCTGGGGTGCCCCGGAATCCCGATCGTGTCCGCGACCGTCTGCGCGACCAGCGTCGGCTCCCGTAGGCCGGCCAGCTCCACCACCCACGGGCCGTCGGCGTCGGCGCGTTCCCGGCAGACCTCGAGGACGAGTCTGGTCTTGCCGATCCCGCCCGGCCCGGTGACGGTCGTCAGCCGGTGCGCGGCGAGCAGGCCGGACAGGGTCGCCAGGTCGGCGGCCCGGCCGACGAACGAGGAATGTGCCGCGGACACGTTACGGCTCGCCGGCAACGCCACACCGGTGTGCCGGCGGGGAGCCGCGACGTCACCGACCGGCTGGCCGAGCGACTCGTCCTGGTTGAGGATCGCCGCCTGCACCCGCAGCAGGCCGGGGCCGGGGTCCGAGCCGAGGTCCGCGGCGAGGCGTTCCCGGGCCTGCCGCAGCACCGCCAGCGCGTCACCCTGCCGGCCGGCCCGGTACAGCGCCACCGCGAGCAGCTCCCAGCCGCGCTCCCGGAGTGGATGGTCGATGACGAGCGCCTCGAGTTCACCGATCGCGGTGCTGTGCTCCCCGACCGCGAGCATCGCGGCGAGCCGCTGCTCCCGGGCCACCGCACGCAGCGACTCCAGCCGGGCCACCTCGGGAACGGTGAACGGGGCGTCGACGAAGTCGCCGTACGCCTGCCCCCGCCACAGGGCGAGGGCGTCGCTCAGCGACTCCAGCGCCCCGTTCGGGTCGCCGCGGTCGAGTTGCCGGTCGCCGGTGGTCACCAGCCCGGTGAACCGTTCGGCGTCGATCGTCTCCGGTGGCACCCGGATCGCGTACCCCGTACCCTCGCGGACCAGCACGCGGGCCGGCGTCCGGGCGGCCCGGTCCGGTTCCAGCGCCCGCCGTAGCGCCGCGACATAGCTGAAGAGGGTGGCCGTCGTCGGCGGCGGCCCGTCGTTCCATACCTGCTCGACCAGACGATCGGTGGACAGGACCCGGCCCTGTGCCGCGATCAGCGAGGCGAGGACCATCCGTGGCCGGCGGCCGCCGAGGTCGACGGGTTCCCCGTCCAGTTCGGCGGTGAGGGGGCCCAGAACTCGGAACTGAATCCGCATTGCATCATCCCAACCCGGTTACCGTGCGCCGCCCACGCCGGTCGGGTGGTGTCGGCCCCCCCAGGCAGTTTGATCTCATCACAGCGGTGCAAGTGCCGCCTCGTCGCACTCCATCGGAATCTCAGTGAACCTGCAGTCAGGTTCACGACGGAATGGCCTTACCCACCCGGCCGGAAGGCACTTCCAGCCCGCAACGGAAATCCACTGGGGATCGGATGGGACCGCGGTGTCCGGGACGCCGTGCGTCGCCGGTCTACCCGCCGTGCGTGGCGAGGAAGTCGGCCAGGACCTCGGTGTGGGTGGAGAAGGCGAGTTCGGTCGGTTCGGTGACGACCAGCCACTCGGTCGCCTCGGCGGTCGGCGCCGATGCCGGCAACCGGTCGGCCGGCTGCGGCGGCAGCACCCCGAAGATCAGGAGGGTGCCGCCGCTGGGGGCGCTGTGGACCGCGAACGGGCGTACCGTCTCGGCGGCGCCGATCAGGCCGGTCTCCTCGCGCAGTTCGCGGACCAGGGCGTCGCGCCAGTCCTCGCCGTGCTCGATGAACCCGCCGGGCAGGGCCAGCAGGCCGCGGGCCGGTTCGATGTCGCGGCGCTGCACCACGACGCCGAGGCCGTCGGCGGTCCGCACCGGCAGGACCGCGACCGCGACCGGGAGCGGGTTACGCCAGGTGGTCTGGGCGCAGGCCGCGCAGACCCGTGGCCACTGTGCCTCTGTCGGGTAGACGGATCCGCAGTACGAGCAGTGCGAGTGCAGAAGACCGGTCACGCCGCACGACGATACCGACGCCCGGCAAGGGGCGCCGGGACCGCCCGGGGTCACGGCAGGTCGGCGTACCGCTGCGGGATCGCGGCCTCGACCTGCGTGGTGAAGGCGGTGAACGGCGTGGCCAGTACGGTGCGGTTCGATGCCCGCCCGGTGTGCTTCCAGGTGCCGACCACCCGGCCGGCACTCACCACGGTCGGCTGGAACATGCCGTTGCGGCCGGGCACGATCCGGTCGGCGTGTTCGGCGGGTACGACGGCGGTCCGGTCGCCGTAGCCGAGGATGAACTCGTCGAAGCCGGGCAGCAGGAAGACGTCGCCGGCCTCGGCCCGCAGGGTGGCGAGCAGATCCGGGGTCTCCGGTGCCATCAGGTGTTCGGTCCCGTCGACCTCGATGGCGGCCAGTTCCGGGCGGGCGACCGCCAGCCCGGTCCGTACGTCGGTCGTCGTCAGCCCGGACCAGCGTACGAGGTCCTTGACCGTGGCCGGGCCGTGGCCGCGGAAGTAGCGCCGGGCCAGTTCGCCCAGCGCCTCGTCGCGGTCCGGTCGCGGCGACGGCGGGATCCACTCGTCGACGAGCACGATCTCCTGCTCGCCGCCGGACATCGGGCCGAAGCACAGCGTGCCGGTCAGCGCCAGGTGCGCCAGCAGGTGGTAGCCGCGTTGTCCGGTGGTGGCGACCCCGGCGCCGTCCCAGACCGCGAGCAGGTCGCGCCGGCCCAGCCGGCGGCCACCGGTCAGCGCCTCGACGGCCAGCGCACGGGCCCGTTCGACGACGGCCTCGGTGAGTTCGAGTTCGGCGCGCCGGGCCCTGGCCTGGGCGACCATCCGGGCCGAGGTCAGGTCCAGGATCCACCGCAGGTCGCCGGCCGCGACCAGGTGCAGCGTGCCGCGCATGGGCCAGGACCGGACGACGTCGCCCGCGTCGAGTGCGGCCTCCACCACCGCCAGGCTCCGGGCGGTCGTACGCAGCGCCACCGACGTGAGCGCACCCCGCAGGTCCTGGGCCTGTACGGCGGTCAGCCAGCCGACGACCTCGGCGGGGCCGGCCGGGCCGGGGCCGGCGAGCCGCTGCGCGGTGAGCCGGAGCAGGCCGATGTCGGGCGGTGTCGTCATCGCCCGATTGTCGCTTCCGGGGGCCGGCGTGTTCCGGGCGGGTGCGGCGGTCAGCCGGGCTTCGGCGCGGCGGGCACCGGTGCGGTCGGCGGCGTCGGCTCCTCGGGGACGACCTCGGACAGGTCCCGCAGCTTCGGGATCGGTGAGCGGATCACGAACACGACCGCGAAGATGGTGCCCAGCGCGGCGACCACCATCGTGGCGCGCAGCCCGATGAGGTCACCGAGCGCCCCGCCGGCGACGGCGCCGATGGCGGCGGTGCCGGTGACCGCGAACCGGTAGCCGGCGTTGGTCCGGCCGAGTACGTCGGAGGTGACCGACGCCTGCCGCAGGCTGATCGCCTGGATGTTGTAGACGACCAGGCCGGCGGCGTTGACCAGCAGTGCCGCGCCGATGACGACGGCGGCCAGCAGCCAGTGGCCGCCGGCCGCGGGGATCGCCAGCGGCGCCACGTTGGCGATCATGATCGAGACGATCAGGGTCGGGCCGAGCCCCCACCGGCGGCCCAGCCGGGCGGAGAGGGTGCTGCCGAGCAGGGCGCCGACACCCGACATGGTGAGCACGACGCCGATCACCGTCGGCGGCAGGTCGAGGCCGCGGGTCAGGTGCAGGATCAGCACCGCCCACAGCATCTGGTTGAACAGGTTGTAGACCGCCGCCTCGACGCCGAGCGCCCGCAGGTAGACGTTGCGCAGCAGCAGCCCCAGGCCGTGGCCGATCTGGGCGAACACCGACGGCCGCGGCCCGTCGTGCCCGGCCGGTGCCGGCTCGACCCGGCGGATGAACAACTGGGTGACCCCGGAGACCAGGAACGTCGCCGCGTTGACCGCGATCGCCACCGGCGCGGTCAGCGTGCCGACCAGCAGACCGGCCGCGCCCGGCCCGGTGAGCTGGGCGAAGGAGCGGCTGCCCTCCAGCCGCCCGTTCGCGTCGACGAGCTGGTCACGTTCCACGATGGACGGCAGGTAGGACTGGTAGGCCAGGTCGAACACCACGGTCAGCGAGGCGGACAGCAGGACCAGGACCATCAACAGCCAGACGTTCAGCCCGCCGAGCAGCGCGATGACCGGGATCAGGCCGATCAGCAGGGCCCGGCCGAGGTTGGTGCCGATGAGCAGCGGCAGCCGACGGGTCCGGTCGACCCACACCCCGACGAACAGGGTCAGCAGCAGGTACGGCGCGAACTGGGCCGCGTTGAGCGCACCCATCTGGAAGGCGGTGGCGTCCAGGGTCTCCGCCGCCAGCAGCGGTATGGCCACGATGGATATCTGGGTGCCCATCATGGACAGTGACTCGGCCGACCAGAACTTCATGAAGTCGGCGTCGCGCGACAACCGCCCGGGTCGCTTCTCCGGCTCCGGAGCGTCCACTGTCGGTCTCCTCGTCACCTGAGTTGTTCGCGCAGCAGCGGCAACACCTCGGCGCGCAGCTGCGTCGGCGAACCGAGCCACAGCGACTCGATCGCCGCCCGCCGATGGAACAGGTGGGCGTCATGGTCGTTGACCAGGCCGGACGCGCCCTGCACCTGCAATGCTTCGGTGGTCATCGTACGGGCCAGATCGGCGGCGGTGGCCAGACAGCGGGCGGCGGCGAACCGCGTGTCGCGCCCCTGGTCGGCGTCGCGGGCCGCGTCCCGGGTGAGCAGCCGGGCGGCGTCGAGATGGATGGACAGTTCGGCGAGCCGGAACGCGATCGCCTGGAACCGGCCGATCGGCTGTCCGAACTGCTGCCGCTCGCGGGCGTACGCCACCGCGAGGTCGTGCGCCCCCGGGCGAGTCCGACGAGATAGCCGGCCTGGCGGATCCGGGCCGCCGTCAGCGCGCGGCTCCACCCGGTCCCGTCAGCGGTCCAGACGGCTGGTGTGCCGGCGAGGCGTACGTGGTGGAGTTCGCCCTGGCCGAGTTCCTCGTGGCGGCGGATGCTGACGGTCGGATGGGCGCGGGGCACCAGCGCGATCCGGGGCCCGTCGTCGGTCGTGCCGACCACCAGCAGGTGGTCGACCTCGGTGGCGAAGCCGACGAACCGGCGCTCGGCGTGCACGCCCCCGGCCGGCCCGACGGTGAGGGCACCGGGTTCGGCCGGGCTCGCCGCCCCGTCGGCGCGTACGGCCAGCGCGACGCCGCCGTCGACGGGCAGGTCCCGCCGGCCGGCGTGGTGGAAGAGGTCGGCGGCGGTCAGGGTGTCCAGCAGCGGTCCCTGATAGAGGGCGCCACCCAACTGTTCGGCGACCGTGACCAGTTCCTCGTGGCCGCCGACCGGCGAGTCCGCGACCGGTGCCGGGCCGGCCCCGTCGGCAGCCGGACCGGCGGCGGGGTCCGGCGGCGGTCCGGTCAGCCCGAGCCCGACCAGGCCCTGCCAGATCATGGCCCGGATCGCCGGGTTGTCGTCCGTCGATCCGGTGTCCGGCCGGGGCCGGTAGGCCATCCGCCGCACCATCGCGGTCAGGTCGGGGTCGAGGAACTCCGCGAGCGCGTGCACCCGGGTCGTGGTCACCTGAGCAGCTCCAATCCCTGGGTCGCGATGACGTACAGCATGATCTGCGAGGTGCCGGCGGCGAGGGTGAGTCCGGGCGCCTCGCGGTAGGCGGCGTCGACGATGCCGTCGACCGGGGCGTCGGCGTCGCGGGCGTCGAGCACGCCGTCGAGGCCGGTGAACTCCGGCGCCAGTACGGCCAGTTCCTTGAACACCTCGGTCGCGTGCCACTTGGCCGTCGACGACTGCACGTCGTCGGCGCGCCCGTCGACCAGGTTCGTGACGCACCGCCAGGCGAGCAGTCGGGCCGCCCGCACCCGCGCGGTCAGGTCGAGCAGGCGGTGGGCGTACGCCGGGTCGTCGAGCCGGCCCGTCGCGGCGGCGTGCCGCAGCACCGCGTCGAGCAGTCGTTGGGCCTTGGCCGCCGTGTCGACGCCGGTGCGTTCCAGGCCCAGGAACCGGTTGACCGTCTGCCAGCCCTCGTCGACCTCGCCGAGTACGTCGTCGGCACCCACCCGGACGCCGTCGAGCGTGACGTCGATCATCCGGTCCTCGGTCAGGTTCCACATCGGACGCATCGTGACCGCGAGGTTCTTCAGCGGCACCAGGAACAGCGTGATCCCGTGGTATTTCACGCCGGTGTCGGTGGTCCGGGCGGCGGTCACCGCGAAGTCCGCGAACTGCGTCTTCATGCTGAAGATCTTGCGGCCGAAGAGCCGCCAGCCGCCGTCGCCGTCGGGCTCGGCGCGGGTCCGCAACGAGCTGAGGTCCGAGCCGACCCCGGGCTCGCTGAACAGCACCGCGGCGGACGTCTCGCCGCGGGCCAGGCCGGGCAGCAGCCGGTCGCGCTGCGCGTCGGTGCCGAGCAGTTTGATGGCGAGCCCGACGATGTCGATGCTCAGCCCGTGTGTCACGTCCGGCACCCCGTGCCGGACCAGTTCCTCGGTGAGAATCGCCTTCTCCACCATGGTGGCGCCCAGGCCGCCGTGTTCCGGCGCCCAGTTGGGGGCCAGCCAGCCGCGTTCGCCGAGCCGGCGGTAGACGTCGAGCAGTTCCGGTTCCTCGCCGGCGGGCAGCCGGCGGCAGCGGGCCACCGACCCGGCCACGTCCTCCTCGCACAGCAGGGCGCACACCTCGGCCCGGAACTTGTCCTGTTCCGGGGTGAACAACGGCATCATTCGGCACCTCCGGGTCGGCCTGGTCGAGACCCGCGCGCAGGTCGCGCGCCAGCTCCGGCAGGTTGGGCGGCTGCAACATCGTGTAGTGGTCGCCCGGCACCACCCGCCGGTCCAGCCCGCCGGGCACCACCGCCCGCCACCGGTCCAGGTCGTCGGTGGCCTCGTCGGCCGCGCTGAGCAGCAGCACCCGGCCCGCGTACGGCCGTGGCCGGTACCGCAGGAGCGCCCGGTAGTTGGCGACGAAGACCCGTACCCGGGTGGTGAGTTCGTCGGCGAGCCCGCCGGGGACCAGGTCGGCGACGGCGGCGACGACCGCCGCGACCTGCTCCGGCTCCGGCCGGGCGCGCAGCGTCCCGAGATCGACCGCCGGTGGTCGCGTACGGGCGATGCCGGCGAGGTCGCGGACGAACCAGGTGAGCAGTTCCGCGTGGTCCGGGTCGTACGACCCGTCCGACAGGCCGGTGTCCAGGGCGGCGACCAGCGCCACCCGCTGCCCCTGCGCCCGCAGCTGGTGGGCCATCTCCAGGGCGATTGCGCCACCGAGAGACCAGCCGCCCACGTGGTACGGCCCGTCCGGCTGCCGCTGCCGGACCGCCGCGACATAGGCCGCCGCCGTCTCCACCAGCGACGTGGTGGGCGGCCCGCCGTGCAGGGCCGGGTCCTCCAGTCCGTAGAACGGCCGGTCCGGGCCGAGCAGCGCCGCGAGCCGGACGTACGGTGCCACCGAGCCGCCGACCGGGTGGACGAAGAACAGCGGCGGCCGGCTGCCGGTGGCGACGATCGGCACCAGCGGGCTCGCCGGCCCCGGCGCGCGGTCATTGGTCCGGGCCAGGGCGCCGGCCATCGCCTCCAGGGTCGGCGCGGCGTAGAGGCTGCGCGGATCGAGGCCGACGTCGAAGACCCGCCGCGCCTCGGCGGCCAGCCGCACCAGGTCGAGCGAGTTGCCGCCCAGGTCGAAGAAGTTGTCCCGCACGCCGATCCGGTCGGCGGAGATCCGGTCGGTGCCCAGCACCCCGGCCCAGATCTCGGTGAGGCCCCGTTCGGTCGGGTCGCGCGGGGCGAGGTATTCGGCGCCGATCTCGTGCCGTGGCTCCGGCAGCGCCTTCCGGTTGGTCTTGCCGTTGCCGGTCAGCGGTATCGCCTCCAGCCGGACCAGGATCGCCGGCACCATGTAGGCCGGCAGCCGCGCCGCCAGGTACGACCGCAGCGCCGTTTCGTCGTGGTCGGCCCCGACGACGTACGCGACCAGCCGCGGGTTGCCCGCGTCGCCGCGTACGACGACGACGGCGTCGGTGACGCTCGGATGGCCGGTCAGCACGGCCTCGATCTCGCCGAGTTCGACCCGGAAGCCGCGGATCTTCACCTGCTGGTCGGCGCGGCCCAGGTATTCCAGCGTCCCGTCGGCCCGCCAGCGCGCCAGGTCGCCGCTGCGGTAGAAGCGCCCGTTCTCGGCCGGCACGAACCGCTGCGCCGTCAGCTCGGGCCGACCGAGATAGCCGTACGCGACGCCGGGGCCGCCGACGAGCAGTTCGCCCCACACCCCGATCGGGGCCAGCCGGTCGGCGGTGTCGACGACCCGCAGCGGCAGGTCCGGGATCGCCACCCCGATCGGGCTCGCGGAGCGGGCCAGCAGCTCCCGGGACAGCACCTGGTAGGTGGTGTGCACGGTGGTCTCGGTGATGCCGTACATGTTGACCAGCCGGGGCCGGTCCTCGCCGTGCCGGTCGAACCAGCGCAGCACCGAGTCGACGTCCAGCGCCTCGCCCGCGAAGATCACGGTACGCAGCGCCAGCTCGTCCGACGGCCCGCCCCACTCCTCGTCCGCGGCGACGAGCTGCCGGAACGCCGCCGGGGTCTGGCCGAGCACGGTGACCCGTTCCCGGCGCAGCAGCTCGTGGAACCGCTCCGGCGAGCGGGTCTCCCAGTACGGCACCACGACCAGCCGGCCGCCGTACAGCAGCGACCCCCACAGCTCCCACACCGAGACGTCGAACGCCGCCGAGTGGAACAGCGTCCACACGTCGTCCGGGCCGAAGCCGTACCAGTGCGCGGTGCCGCGCAGCAGCCGTACGACGTTGCGGTGCGGGATCATCACCGCCTTCGGCCGGCCGGTGGAGCCGGAGGTGTAGATCAGGTAGGCCAGGTCGGCGCCGCTGACCGGGGCGACCGGCCCCTCCTCGTCCGGCAGGTCCGCAACGGACACCCTCCGGTGTTCGTCGGGCAGTTCCGTGTCGGGCAGTGTCAGCACCGCCTTGACACCGGCGTCGGCGAGGATGTGGGCCATGCGTTCGGCCGGCTGGTCGGGGTCGACCGGCACGTACGCCGCCCCGGTGCGCAGGATGCCGAGGATGCCGGTCACCAGGTCGGCGGTACGCGGCAGGCAGACCGCGACGAGGTCGCCCGGTCCGGTGCCGAGTTCCGCCAGCCGCGCCGCCACCCGGCCGGCCTGCCGGTCGGCCTCCCGGTAGGTGAGCCGGGTGTCGCCGGCGCTGATCGCGACGTTGTCGGGGGTGCGCCGGACCTGGTCGGCGAAGAGCTGGTAGAGGGATTCGTCGGCGGGGAAGTCGGCCCGCTTCGCCCCCCAGCCGGCGAGGGCCGCCCGTTCGGCGGCGGACAGCAGGTCGAGGTCGCCGATCCGGCCGTCGGGCGCGTCGACCGCCTGCGCGTAGACGGCGGCGAGGTGGTCGAGCAGCCGGTCGATCCGGTCGGCGTCGAACAGTTCGGTGGAGTATTCGACGTTGAGGTCGACGCCACCCTCGCCGGGGTCGGCGGCGGAGATCGCCAGGTCGAACCGGGCCCGGTCCCAGTCGAAGCCGACCGGTTCGACGGTGGTGCCGCCCAGCCTCAGTTCCCCGCCGGTGACCCCGCTGGTCTGGAGCGTGAACGACACCTGGAATAGCGGGTTGCGGCCCGGTACGCGCTCCGGCCGCAGCGTGTCGACCAGGGTGCCGAACGGCACGTCCTGGTGCGCGGTCGCGCCGAGCACGGTGTCCCGGCAGCGGTGCACCAGCTCCCGGAAGGTCGGGTCGCCGGTGACGTCGGTGCGCAGCACCAGGGTGTTGGCGAAATAGCCGACGAGCGGTTCGATCTCCGATCGGGTCCGGCCGGAGAACACCGATCCGACCACGAGATCGTCCTGCCCGGTGTGCCGGTTGAGCACCACCAGGAAGCCGGCCAGCAGCACCGCCAGGAACGAGGTCTGCTCGGCGCGGGCCAGGTCCCGCAGCCGGCCGGCAAGGTCCGCCGGCACGTTTCGGTTGGCCAGCGCGCCGGCACCGGCCGGCTGGGCGGGCCGGGGCCGGTCGGTCGGGAACTCGAGTTCGGGCAGGTCGGCGAGGCGCTGCCGCCAGTAGCCGAGCTGCTGGGCGAGCAGGGCGCCGTCGAGGGTGCGCCGCTGCCAGGCGGCGTGGTCGGCGGGCTGGACCGCGAGCGGGGCCAGCGCGGCGGTGCCGCCGGTCCGGGCGGCCTCGTAGAACACCGGTAGTTCGGCGGTGACGACACCGACCGACCAGCCGTCGGCGATGATGTGGTGCAGCACGATCAGCAGCACGTGGTCGTCGTCGGCCAGCCGGGCCAGCGACGTCCGCAGGCCGGACCCCGCACCGAGGTCGAAGGGGCGCCGGGCCTGGTCGGCGATCCAGCCGGCGAGCCCGGCCGGGTCCGTGCCGGTGACCGGCAGGGGCCAGCCGTCGGGTGGCGGGTCGATCACCTGGTGGGGTACGCCGTCGCTGGCGACGAACCGGGTCCGCAACGCCTCGTGCCGGCCGACCAGCCCGGCCAGTGCGCCGCGCAGCGCGGCCACGTCGAGGTCGCCGCGCAGCCGCAACACGATCGGGATGTGATAGACCGGCGAGTCCGGGTCGAGCTGGTGCAGGAACCACAGCCCCTGCTGCTGGTGCGACACGGGCCGGGCGCCGTCGAGGTCCACCGGGCCGATCCGGTCGGTGGTGGCGACCTCACCGCCGTCGACCAGTTTGCCGAGCTGTTCCAGGGTCGGGTGGACGAAGAGCTGGCGCGGGTCGACGCTGACGCCGAAGCCGTCCCGGATCCGGGAGATGAGCTGGGTGGCCTGCAACGAGTTGCCGCCGAGGTTGAAGAAGCTGTCGTGCACCCCGACCGATCCGGCGTCGACGTCGAGCAGCCCCTGCCAGATCTGGGCGAGCCGCCGTTCGGTGTCGGTTTCCGGCGGGGCGTCGCGACCGTCGCCGACCGGTTCGGGGACCGGCAGCCGGGCCTCGTCGACCTTGCCCGACGCGGTCAGCGGCAACTCGGTCATCGTCACCACCGTGGCCGGCACCATGTGCAGCGGCAGCCGGTCGGCGAGGTAGCCGCGCAGTTCCCCGTCGCGTACCTCCTGCCCGGCCCCGGGTACGACGTACGCGGCGAGGAACGCCCGGGGGGTGCCCGGTTCGCGGACGACGACGGTGCAGTGCCGGATCGCCGGATGCCCGTTGACCACGTGCTCGATCTCGCCGAGTTCGATGCGTAGTCCGCGGATCTTGACTTGGCGGTCGACGCGGCCGACGAATTCGATGTTGCCGTCGGGGCGCCAGCGTACGACGTCGCCGGTGGCGTACATGCGGGTGCCGGGTTGGGTGGTGAAGGGGTCGGGGAGGAATTTCTCGGCGGTGAGGTCGGTGCGGCCGAGGTAGCCGTGGGCGAGTCCGTCGCCGGCCATGTACAGCTCGCCGGGCACCCCGATCGGCACCGGCCGTAGCCGCCGGTCCAGCACGTAGGCCCGCTGGTTGCCCATCGCCCGGCCGATCGGCGGCTGCCCGGTCAGCGGCTCGTCCGGGCAGCGGTAGTCGGTGCAGGTGATCGTGACCTCGGTCGGCCCGTACCCGTTGTGGAACTCCAGGCCCGGCCGCTGCCACCGGTTCACCAGCTCCGGTCCGTACGCCTCCATGCCGATGAACAGCACCCGCAGATCGACCAGCGGCCCGGGGTCGAGCAGCCGCAGCACCGCCGGCGGGATGTCGCCGAACGTGATCCGCTCCTCGCGCATCAGTGTCTGCAGCCGGTCCGGGTCGAGCAACGTGCCGCGCGGGGCGCCGACGACCGTCGCGCCGCAGGCCAGCGTGGCGAAGAAGTCGGAGACGCTGACGTCGAAGGTGGGGTTCGCCAGTTGCAGCACCCGGTCGCCGGGGCCGAGACGGAAGACGTCGCGCATGTTGCGGCAGAAGTTGACGATGGCGCGGTGGGGGACCATGACGCCTTTGGGTCGTCCGGTGGAGCCGCTGGTGTAGATGACGTAGGCGGTGTCTTCGGGGTGGGTGTCGACTGTGGGGGTGTGGTGGGTTGGGTGTCGAGGGTGTCGGTGTCGAGGGTGATGGTGTGGATGTGGTGGGGGAGTCGGTGGGCGAGGTCGGTGGTGGTGACGACGGTGGTGATGTGTGCGTCGTGGAGTTGGTAGGCGAGTCGGTCGTCGGGGTATTGGGGGTCGAGGGCGAGCCAGGCGGAGCCGGCTTTGAGGATGCCGAGTTCGGCGACGGGTAGGTGGAGTCCGCGGTCGAGTAGGAGTGCGGTGACGGTGCCGGGTCGGGTGCCGGTGTGGGTGAGGTGGTGGGCGAGTTGGTTGGCGCGGTGGTCGAGGTCGCGGTAGGTGAGTTCGGTGTTCTCGAAGCGCATGGCGGTGTGGTCGGGGTGTGTGGTGGCGCGTTCGGTGACGAGTTCGTGTAGCAGGGTGGCGGGGCGTGGCAGGGGTGTCGGGTTCCAGCCGGTGAGCACCGATGACAGTTCCGCGTCCGGCAACAGCGCCAGGTCGCCGATCCGGGTGTCCGGCTCGGCCAGCGCCTCGCGCAGGACCACCTCGAAGTGCTCCACCAGCCGGTCGATCCGGTCGGCGTCGAACAGTTCGGTGGAATACTCCACCAGCGCGTCGATCCCGCCGCCCGGCTTCTCCACCACGGCGAACGCGATGTCGAACCGGGCCCGGTTCCAGTCGATGTCGACCGGGCGGACCGCGAGGTCGCCGAGCCGGAAGTCGCCGGTCATCCCGGCCGCCTGCAACGTGAAACTGACCTGGAACAGCGGGTTGCGGCCCGGCGAGCGCTCCGGGTTCAGCGCGTCGACCACCAGCCCGAACGGCACCTCCTGGTGCGCGGTCGCGCCCAGCACCGTGGCATTGCACCGCCCCACCAGCTCCCGGAAGGTCGGGTCACCGGCGACGTCGGTACGCAGCACCAGGGCGTTCGCGAAGTAGCCGACCAGGGGCTCGGTCTCCGACCTCGTACGCCCCGAGAACACCGAGCCGACCGCCAGGTCCCGCTGCCCGGTGTAGCGCTCCAGCACCACCAGGAAACCGGCGAGCAGCACGGCCAGCAGCGACGCCCGCTCGCCCAGCGCCAGCTCCCGAGACGCCACCGCGACCCGGTCGGACAGCGCCTGCCGCATCAGCGCGCCGGCGCCCTTCGGCTGTGCCGGATGCGGCCGGTCGGTCGGGAAGTCCAGTGCCGGCAGGTCCCGCAGATTGTCGCGCCAGAAGTCGAGTTGGCGCTCCAACCGGGCGCCGGTCAGCCAGCGGCGTTGCCAGGCGGCGTGGTCGGCCGGCTGGATCGCGAGCGGCGGCAGTGCCGCGGTCCGGCCGGCGCGGGCGGCGTCGTACAGTTCGGCCAACTCGGCGGTGAGCAGCCCGACCGACCAGCCGTCGGCGACGATATGGTGCACCACCAGCAGCAGCACGTGCTCGTCGTCGGCGAGCCGGGCCAGCCACGTGCGCAGCATCGGCCCCCGCTCCAGGTCGCCGGGGCGCTGCACCAGGTCGTTGACCCACCCGTCGAGGTGGGCCTCGTCGAGGTCGGTGACCGGCACCGGCCAGTCGTCCGGCGCCGGGTCGACCACCTGGTACGGCACACCGTCCCGGCTGCCGAACCGGGTCCGCAACCCCTCGTGCCGCCCGACCAGGGCGGCCAGCGCCCCGCGCAGCGCGTCGACGTCGAGGGCGCCACGCAGCCGCAGGGCGAAGATCACGTGGTAGACCGGCGAGGTCGGGTCGAGCTGGTGCAGGATCCAGAGCCCCTCCTGGAGGTGCGAGACCGGGAGCGTCCCCCCGTCGCGCGGCATCGGCGTGATCCGTTCCTGCTCCGCCTCCAGCGCCCGGCGCTGTTTGAGCCGCAGTTCGAGCAGTGCCCGCCGCTTCTGGTCGATCGAGCTGGTCATGTCGCGCTCCAGAGGGTCAGCCGGCTCCGCCGAGCAACTTTTGGATCTCCGCGTCGGACAGGCCGGCGATCTCCGCCTCCAGCGCGTCGAGTTCGGCCGCGTCGAGCTGCGGCCGCGCCGCCTCGTCGATCTGGGCGGCGAGCCGTTCGAGGGTCGGATGGGTGAAGATCTGCCGGGCCTCGATGGTGATCTGGAAGGCGTCCCGGACCCGGGAGATGATCTGGGTGGCCTGGAGCGAGTTGCCGCCCAGGTCGAAGAAGTTGTCGCCGGTGCCGATCCGGTCGGCGTCGATCCGGTCCAGGATGCCGGCCCAGATCGCGGCGAGCGTCTTCTCCGTGGGGGTGGTCGGCGGGGTGAAGCCGGCACCGATCTCGTGCCGGGGTTCGGGCAACGCCCGGCGGTCGGTCTTGCCGTTGCCGGTCAGCGGGATGGCGTCGAGCCGGACCAGGTGGGCCGGCACCATGTACGCCGGCAGCCGGGCGGCCAGGTGTGTCCGGAGTGCGGCCTCGTCGTACCCGGTGCCGACGACGTAGCCGACCAGCAGCGGATTGTCCGCCTCGCCGCGTACGACGACGACGGCGTCGGTGACTTCCGGATGCGCGGTCAGCGCGGCCTCGATCTCGCCGAGTTCGATCCGGAAGCCGCGGATCTTCACCTGCTGGTCGGCGCGGCCGAGGTATTCCAGGGTGCCGTCGGCGAGCCAGCGCGCCAGGTCACCGCTGCGGTACAGCCGGTCGCCGTCGGCGGGTACGAACCGTTGCGCGGTCAGTTCGGGCCGGCCCAGGTAGCCGTAGCTGACGGCGGGGCCGCCGACGAGCAGTTCGCCCCACACCCCGATCGGCGCGAGCCGGCCGGCGGCGTCGACGACGCGGACCGGCATGTCGGGGATGGCGACCCCGATCGGGCCGGCGCACCGGGCCAGCAGTTCCCGGGACAGGACCTGGTAGGTGACGTGGACGGTGGTCTCGGTGATGCCGTACATGTTGATCAGGCGGGGGTGTTCCTCGCCGTGCCGGTCGAACCAGCGCAGCACCGAGTCGGGGTCGAGGGCCTCACCGACCAGTACGACCGCCCGCAGCGCCAGTTCCCCCCGGCTCGCCCGCCGCTCGTCGACCGCCACCAGTTGGCGGAACGCGGCCGGGGTCTGTTCCAGCACGGTCACCCGTTCCTGGCGCAGCAGTTCGTGGAACCGCTCCGGTGAGCGGGAGACCCAGTACGGGACCACGACCAGCCGGCCGCCGTAGAGCAGCGCCCCCCACAACTCCCAGACGGAGGCGTCGAAGGCCGCGGAGTGGAACAGCGGGTGTACGTCGGTTTCGTCGAACCGGTACCAGTCGTCGGTGGCGCGCATCAGCCGTACGACGTTGCGGTGCGGGATCATCACCGCCTTCGGCCGGCCGGTGGAGCCGGAGGTGTAGATCAGGTACGCGAGGTCGGCGCCGGCGACGTCGGCCACCGGCCCCTGTTCGTCGGGCAGGTCCTCGGGCACCACCCGGGTGTGGTCGCCCGCCGGCAGGTCGGCGTCGGCCGGTGCCAGCACCACCCGGACGCCCGCGTCGCCGAGGATGAGGGCCATGCGTTCGGCGGGCTGGTCGGGGTCGACCGGCACGTACGCCGCCCCGGCGCGCAGGATGCCGAGGATCCCGGCGACGAGGTCGGCCGTACGCGGCAGGCAGACCGCGACCAGGTCGCCCGGTTGGACGCCGAGGGCGGCCAGCCGGGCGGCGACCCGCCCGGCGCGGGCCTCGAGCTCCCGGTACGTCCAGTGGATGTCGCCGGCGGTGACGGCGACGTTGTCCGGGGTGCGCCGGACCTGGTCGGCGAAGAGCCGGTAGAGGGATTCGTCGGCGGGGAAGTCGGCGCGGGCGGCTCCCCACGCCGTCAGGGTCGCCCGCTCGTCCGCGCCCAGCGGGTCCAGTTCGCCGATCGGGTCGTCGGGGGCGTCGACCGCCTGCGCGTAGACGGCGACCAGGTGGTCGAGCAGCCGGCCGACCCGGTCGGCGTCGAACAGTTCGGTCGAGAACCCGGCGTGCAGCCCGAGGCCGCCGTCGGTGTCGACCACGACGATCTCGAGGTCCGGTCCGGCCCGATCCGGTTCGCCGGCGGCCAGGGCCGGGGTACCGTCACCGGCCGCGCCGAAGCCGATCTGGAAGAGCGGGTGGCGGCCGGACACGTGGTCCGGGGCGAGCGCGGCGACCAGGGTGCCGAACGGCACGTCCCGGTGCGCGGCCGCGCCGAGCACGGTGTCCCGGCAGCGGTGCACCAGCTCCTGGAAGGTCGGATCACCGGACAGGTCGGTACGCAGCACGACCGGGTCGGGCCCGGCCGACCCGATCACCAGGTCGTCCTGCCCGGTGTGCCGGTTGACCACGACCAGGAACCCGGCGAGCAGCGCGGCGTCGAACGAGGACGGCTCCGTCCCCGCCAGCCGCCGCAGCCCGCCGGCCAGGGCGTCCGGGAGTTCCCGGGTCGCCCCCGCGCGGGCGCCGGTGGGCCGCGCCGGCCGTGGCCGGTCGGTCGGGAACTCCAGTTCGGGCGCGTCGGCCAGCCGTTGCCGCCA
This sequence comes from Polymorphospora rubra, assembly GCF_018324255.1. Lineage (GTDB taxonomy): Bacteria > Actinomycetota > Actinomycetes > Mycobacteriales > Micromonosporaceae > Polymorphospora > Polymorphospora rubra. The sequence continues at coordinate 7,926,280 of NZ_AP023359.1, read as the reverse complement.
CCAGGCGAGTTGCCGGCCCTGCGAATCGGTCATGTCGTGCTCCAGGGGGTCAGCCGGCTCCGCCGAGCAACTTGTCGATCTCCTCTTCGGACAGGCCGGCGATCTCCGCCTCGAGCGCGTCGAGTTCGGCCGCGTCCAACTGCGGCTGCGCCGCCTCGTCGATCTGGGCGGCGAGCTGCTCGAGGGTCGGATGGGTGAAGATCTGGCGGGCCTCGAGGGTCACCTGGAACCGGTCCCGGATCCGGGAGATGAGCTGGGTGGCCTGGAGCGAGTTCCCGCCCAACCCGAAGAAGCTGTCGGCGGCCCCGATCCGCTCCGCGCCGAGCAGGGTCCGCCACACGTCGGCGAGCTGACGCTGCGTCTCGGTCGCCGGCTCGGCGAACCCGCTGCGGTCCGGGGTCGGGTCGGGCAGGCGCCGGTGGTCGACCTTGCCGGTCGGGCTGAGCGGCAGTTCGGCCAGGGTGAGCAGCGCCGACGGCACCATGTGCAGGGGCAGCCGGTCGGACAGGAACCGGCGTACCTCGTCCAGGTCGAGGTCCTGCCCGGCCTCCGGTACGACGTACCCGGCGAGGTAGGCGTCCGGGGTGCCGGGGTCGCGTACGGTCACCACACCCTGCCGTACGCCGGCGTGGTCGGCGAGCACGTGCTCGATCTCGCCGAGTTCGATGCGTAGTCCGCGGATCTTGACTTGGCGGTCGACGCGGCCGACGAATTCGATGTTGCCGTCGGGGCGCCAGCGTACGACGTCGCCGGTGGCGTACATGCGGGTGCCGGGTTGGGTGGTGAAGGGGTCGGGGAGGAATTTCTCGGCGGTGAGGTCGGTGCGGCCGAGGTAGCCGTGGGCGAGTCCGTCGCCGGCCATGTACAGCTCGCCGGGTATGCCGATGGGGGCGGGGCGCAGGTTGCGGTCGAGGACGTAGGCCCGCTGGTTGTCCATCGCCCGGCCGATCGGCGGCGCGGCGTCCAGGTTCTCGCTGGGGCACAGGTAGTCGGTGCAGGTGACGGTGACCTCGGTGGGCCCGTACCCGTTGTGGAACTCGCGACCGGGCCGCCGCCACCGGTTCACCAGCGTGGCGGGGAACGGCTCCATGCCGATGAACAGCGCCCGCAGGTCGACCAGCGGCTCGGGGTCGAGCAGCCGCAGCACCGCCGGCGGGATGTCGATGAAGGTGATCCGCTCGTCGCGCATCAGCGTCTGCAGCCGGTCGGGGTCGAGCAGCGTGGCCCGCGGCGCGCCGACCAGGGTCGCCCCGGTGGTGAAGGTGGTGAAGAAGTCGGAGACGCTGACGTCGAACGACGGGTTGGAGAACTGGAGCACCCGGTCGCCGGGGCCGAGGTTGAACAGTTCGCGCATGTTGCGGCAGAAGTTGACGATGGCGCGGTGGGGGACCATGACGCCTTTGGGGCGTCCGGTGGAGCCGCTGGTGTAGATGACGTAGGCGGTGTCTTCGGGGTGGATATCTGTTGTGGGTGGTGTGGTGGGTTGGGTGTCGAGGGTGTCGGTGTCGAGGGTGATGGTGTGGATGTGGTGGGGGAGTCGGTGGGCGAGGTCGGTGGTGGTGACGACGGTGGTGATATGTGCGTCGTGGAGTTGGTAGGCGAGTCGGTCGTCGGGGTATTGGGGGTCGAGGGCGAGCCAGGCGGAGCCGGCTTTGAGGATGCCGAGTTCGGCGACGGGTAGGTGGAGTCCGCGGTCGAGTAGGAGTGCGGTGACGGTGCCGGGTCGGGTGCCGGTGTGGGTGAGGTGGTGGGCGAGTTGGTTGGCGCGGTGGTCGAGGTCGCGGTAGGTGAGTTCGGTGTTCTCGAAGCGCATGGCGGTGTGGTCGGGGTGTGTGGTGGCGCGTTCGGTGACGAGTTCGTGTAGCAGGGTGGCGGGGCGTGGCAGGGGTGTCGGGTTCCAGGTGGTCAGCACCGACGACAGCTCCGCGTCCGGCAACAGCGCCAGGTCGTCGACCCGGACGGTCGGGTCGACCAGCGCCTCGGCGAGCACCGCGGTGAAGTGGTCGACCAGCCGGTGCGCCCGGTCGGCGTCGATCGTCTCGGTGGAGTGCTCCACCCACAGCCGCAGCTCGCCGTCCACACCGTCGAACAACATGAACGTCAGGTCGAACCGGGACGTGCCGACGTGCACCGGCACCCGCTCCACCGCGAGGTCGCCGAGCCGGAACCGGGTCGCCATGGTGGCACCGGTGAGCGCGATGCAGACCTGGAAGAGCGGGTTGCGGCCGGCCACCCGCTCGGGCTTGAGCGCGTCGACCACCGCCCCGAACGGCACGTCCTGGTTGGAGATGCTGTCGAGGACCGTCTCGTTGCAACGGCGGACGAGGTCGCCGAAGGTCGGGTTGTCGCCGACGGCGGCGCGCAGCACCACCATGTTGGCGAAGTAACCGACCAGCGGCTCGATCTCCGAGCGGGTGTGCCCGTGCAGCACGCCACCGATGGCGATGTCGTCCTGTCCGCTGTAGCGCCGCAGCACCGCCAGATAGGCGGCGTACAGCACGGCGAGCAACCCCACCCCGTGGTCGCGCGTGAACGCGCGGGCCGCCTTGGCGATGTCGGACGGCAGCGTGACGTTGAAGTCCGCGCCGGCACCGGTGGGCGTCGCCGACGGCGGCCGGTCGAGCGGGAAGTCGAGATCCTCGGCGCCGTCGAGCCGCTCGCGCCAGTAGGCGAGCTGCTTCTCGCCGACCTCCTCGGCCAGCCAACGCCGCTGCCAGGCCGCGTGGTCGGCCGGTTGGATCGGCAGGTCCGGCAGGTCGAGCGTCCGGCCGGTGACGGCGGCGTCGTAGCGGTCGGCCAGTTCGGCGGTGATCAGACCGACCGACCAGCCGTCGATGATGATGTGGTGCATCAGCAGGAGCAGCACGTGGTCGTCGGGCGCGATCCGCAGCAGCGGCGTCCGCAGCATCGGGCCGGTCTCGAGGTCGAACGGCACCCTCGCCTGCTCCTGGACCCACTCGTGGACCGACCGGCCGCCGGCCTCGACGACCGGCAGCGGCCAGTCGTCCGGCGCCGGGTCGATCACCTGGTACGGCACCCCGTGGTCGTTGCCGAACCGGGTGCGCAGCCCCTCGTGCCGTACGACGAGCCCGCGTAGCGACTCGCGCAGTGCCGTCAGGTCGAGGGCGCCGCGCAGCCGCAGCGCGAACGGCTGGTTGTAGGCCGGGGACTTCGGCGTGAGCTGCTGCACGAACCACAGGTAGCGCTGCTGCTCCGAGACGGCCATCTTCTCCTCGCGCGGTATCGGCACGATGCGTTGCCGCTGTGCCTTCTCCGCCAGCCGCTGCCGGATCTTCATCTCCAGCAACGCGCGCTTGATCTCGCCCGGGTCCCGCACACCCGACGTCATCTCGTGCCCCTTCCGTGCCTGTGCTGTCCGTTGCGTCGGGTGCTATCCGTTGCGTCGGGCGCTCAGCGGCCGCAGGTCGGTCCACACCCGCGCGATGTGGGCCAGGCACTCGTCCTTGGTGCCCGCGACGCCGTCCGCCCGCCACCCGGCGGGGATCTGCCGGCCCTCCGGCCAGATCGAGTACTGCTCCTCGTGGTTCACCACGACCGTGTACCGGGTGTCGTCCCGCTCGTCGGAATCGGTCATTCGGATCTCCCTGTCCCGTGGTGCCGCTCGACGGAGCCGCGCCGGTCGCGGCGGTCCCGGCGGCATGCGCGTACGCCTTCCGGCGGGCCCGAGCGCGCACCACGTCACGTGTCCCGTTCCGGCGTGCGGCCGGGTGCGCCCACGGCCGTGCCGGTCGCGGCCGCGGACGGTGGCCGGGACCTGGTGGTCGGATCACGGGTACGGCGGGACGCCGGACGGCGGCGAGCCTCCGTGTGTGTGTGTTCGGTTTTGCCGGGACCCGCTGTGTGAAGTGGTGCAGCCGATCGAATCCTCTGCCGGGCGAAGCTATCTCGGTATTCGGACCACTGTCAATATTGATCGACATGGCTGCCTGTCGGCCGCGTGGCGTGCGGTGGCGTCTGTGCTGCTCATGGTTGCCGTGGCGGTATTCGACGACCGGTAGCATTTTTGAGCCGTCGACGATCTTCGATGGATGGCGTGTCGTGACGTCGCCACATCCTGTTGACCGGTTTGTAAAACCGGTATAGTCGGTGGCTGTCTCGATCCGGTCGGCGGGTTTGTCCGGTCGGAATTGTCGCGACCCTTTGGATCGTTCTTTCGGGCGATCCGCCCGTCGTTGAGAAGTGTGCGACCCGGCGGCCGTCGAGTTGATCATTCGAGGAATCGATGATGACGGGCATCGATGATGGTGTCGGTATTGGTCGAATGGCGCGCGACGGGCACCGGACGGCGCTCCGATGACTGTTAGTCTCCAGCCTCATGGAACCCGAGCCGGCATCGGACACCGGCGGAACCCGCCCGGCGGCCGTCTCCGAAACCCCCCGCCAGCGCCTGGTCGCCGGGCTCCGGGTCGGCGTCGGACTGGCCCTGGCCGCGTTCATGCTCGCCGTCACCTTCGGCGCCCTGGCCCGCTCCGAGGGCTGGGGGGTGATCGCCCCGATCGTCTGCTCGCTGGTCGTGTTCTCCGGCTCCGCGCAGTTCGCGCTGGCCGCCGCCCTCGCCGGCGGCGGTGGCATCCCGGCGGCCGTCACCGCGGCGGCCCTGATCAACGCCCGCTTCATCCCGATGGGCGTCGCGGTCGCCGGTGACCTGCGCGGCGGACGGCTGCGGCGCGCCATCGAAGGCCAGGCCGTCGTCGACGGCTCCTGGGTCGCCGCGCACCTCGGCGGCGGTCACTTCGACCGCTACCGGCTCATCGGCGCCACCATCGTCCAGTGGCCGGCCTGGGTCGCCGGCACCGCCCTGGGTGTCGCACTCGCCCCGCCGGACAGCGTGGTGGAGACTCTCGGCCTCGACGTCATCTTCCCGGCCTTCTTCCTGCTGCTCCTGCTCGACGAACTACGCGGCGCACGGGCCAGCCGCTTCGCCGCGGCCATCGGCGGCGTCGTCGCCGCCGGCCTGGTCCTCGTGGTCCCGACCGGCCTCGCGCTGCTCGGATCCACCGCCGGAGCACTGCTCGGCCTGCGCGGAAAGGGGAAGCGGTCATGACCCTGTGGCTGGCCATCATCGCCGTCGCCGCGGTGAGCTTCACGTTCAAGGCGATCGGCCCGGCCCTGCTCGGCGACCGGGAACTGCCGCCCGCCGCCCGCAACGTCATCGCGCTGCTGGCACCCGCCCTGCTCGCCGGGCTGATCGTCGTGGAGGTCCTCGGTCCGAAGTGGACCGGCATCGACTGGACCCTCCTGGTCGGCCTCGCCGCCACCGCCGCCGCCTGGGCGTGGCGGGCACCGATGTTGCTCGCCGTACTCGTCGGAGTGGTCGCCACCGCGCTCGCCCGTCAACTGCCGTTCTGAGCCGACCGCCGGGCCCGGCGCCGGCGGCGCAGCGCGACGGTGGCCGTCACGGCGAACAACACCGCCCACAACACACCCAGGTACGCCAACAGCCCCGGCAGGTAGTTCCGGTCGTCGAGGCCCGGATTCGGCGGTGCCGGCGACGGGCGGGTCAGCAACGGCGTACCGACCAGCAGCAGCGTCCCCGTGGCGAACAGGCCGACCACCACCATCGTGCGCCACGGCCGGGGCAGCAGCCGGGCGACCAGCACCCCGGTGACCGCCACCAGCGGCGCCAGCAGCAGGTCGTGCGCGGGCGGACCGGTCACCAGCCACGCCGCCAGCGACAGCAGCACCGCCGGCGTCCACTCGACCTCACGCACCAGCAGCCAGCCGCCGTACCCCATGACGGCCGTGCCGGCCGCGGCCAGCGCCACCCGTACCCCGCCCGGCCGCCCCCGGCCGGCGGTCACGGCAGCACCCGCAGCACGGCGACCCACTTGGTCTGCAACACCCCCGGCCGGGTCGCGGCGATGATCCGGCACGGATAGCCGTGGTCCAGGCTCAGCTCCTCGCCGTTGAGCCCCAACGCGAGCAGGGTGAGCCGGTCCCGGACGTGGTCCGGCAACAGCAGGCTCTCCCGGTACGTCCCCACGGCCTCCAGCGACTCCACCCGCACCCGGCCGGTCGGGGCACCGACCGCGGCGAGCAGGTCGGCGACGACCACCCCGGTCCACACCGCCGAGGCGCTCCACCCCTCCACGCACGCGATCGGCAGCCGTACGGTGTGCTGCGGCAGCGCCGCCAACTGGTCGCGGGAAAGCTCCCGACGGCCACCGGGCCACTCGACCGTCAACCGCCAGTCGGCGCCGACCCGGCCCACCCTGGCCGCGGTCGCGCTCCGGTTGATCGGCAACCCCTGCGGCCCCCGCGCCGCCCGCCAGCTCAGCGGCGACACCCGGTACAGCCACGGCACCGTCGCCCCGGCCGTCGCCACCACCGCCGCCAGCGCGGCGAACCCGCTGGTCGCCAGCAGCCCGCGCCGGCTCAGCCCGGCCGCCCCCGGCGTCGGCCGCCCGACCTGCCGGCGCAACCCGTCGCGGATCTTCGGCAGCTTCGCGGCGACATGGACCAGCAGCGCCCCGATCGCCACCCAGGCCACCGCGTAGTGCGTCGGCACGAACCGGAACAACCACGGGTACGCCTGCGCGCTGTTGAACATTCCGGTGGCGAGCTGGAAGAACGCCGCGCCGATCAGGACGAACAGCGACACCCGCTCCAGCGCGTGCCCGACCGACCGGACCACCGGCCGGGCGAACAGCCTCGGATAGACACTCCACAGCTTGGCCAGCAGCAGCGGTACGGCGGCGATCCCGCTCAACACGTGTACGCCCTGCGTGACCCGGTAGAGGTTCACCGGCCGGGTCGGCCACCAGGAACCGTGCTGGGCGACGTGCGACAACACACCGGTGACGAAACACAACCCGAACGCCACGCCGAGCAGCAGGCCGAGCCGGGCGGCGACCCGTACGTCGTGTCCCTCGGCGCGGAAGTCCTCCTCCCGCGGCAGCCGGAGGTGAGGTCTGCTGACCTCGCTGCGCTCGGTCACGTGCCCACCTCGCTGCGCTCGGCGGTCCCGTGACTGCGACCGAGCCTGCCGGTGACCTCGCTGCGCTCGGTCACGCCGGGGCCAGCTCGGCGAACCAGCGGTCCTCGTCGCACAGCACGACCCCGATCACCAGCGGCGTGTCCGTCACCAACGCCGGCAGCGCGTCCAGGCCGACCCGGGCCCACTCGAACGGCAGGCCCTCGCCGCGCTGGTGGTGCAGCCGCGACCAGCCCCGCCACAGGCCGCTGCCGGGCTCGTCGACCTCGACCACCACCGTCCCGCCCCGGCGCAACAGGCCGGCGCAGCGGCGCAGCAACGTCGCCGGATCCCCGCCGATACCCAGGTTGCCGTCGGCGAGCAGGACATGCCGCCAGCGTCCCTCACCCGGCAGCCGGTCGAAGACGCTGCGGCACAGCGCCGCCGCCCCACGTTCCCGGGTCAACCGGACCGCCCGCGGCGAGGTGTCGATGCCCAGCGCCGGCAGGCCGCGGGCGGCCACCTCGGCACTGAGCCGCCCCGGCCCGCAGCCGACGTCGAGGACCGGCCCGGCGCACCGGTCGATCAGCCGCCGCATCACCGGCTCGGCGACCCCGTGCCACCGGCGTACCGGCAGCACCGTCTGCCGGCCGTCGTCGTCGACCCGGTCGCAGCGCAGTCCGGCGAGCGCGGCCGCGTGCCCGTCGACGACCGTGCCGGCGAGCCGCGCGGTCACCAGGCCGCCAGCCGCGGCGCGGCGGCCGGCCGGTCCGCCGCCGGCACGGTCGGCACCGCCCCCAACGGCGCCGTCGACACCTCCGGCGCGACGACCGCGCGCACCGCCGCCGCGAACCGGCCGTCGGGCACCGCGGCCGCCACCGCCACCGCGTCCGCCATGTTGTCCACATCGGACAGACTTGGCAGGATGCCGACCGCCAGGTCCCGCCCGTGCAGCGCGGCCAGCGTCCGGTCGGCGGTGTCCGACCGCGACATCGGCACCCCGCACAACACCTCGGCGTGCTCCGGCTCGCACAGCCCCAGCGCCCACCAGCCACCGTCGTGGGCCGGACCGAGCACCGCCGGGACCCCACCCCCCAACCGGTCCAGCGCCTCGGTCAGCATCGCCACCGTCACCTGCGGGGTGTCCATACCGATCTGCAACACCGCCGACCCCGGATACCGGTCCGCGGCGTCGGCGTGCGCGGCCGCCAGCCGCTCCGACAGATCCCTGCCCCGCTGGGCGAGCACCGTCCAACCGTCCAGCGCCTCGACAATCGGCCCCGACCCGACCGCGGCGGACAACTCGCCCTCCAGCGCCAGCACCGGCACCACGTCCGGCACCGCCGAAACCACCTCGATCGTGTCGAGCAGCGCGGCCGCCGCGATCCACGCCGCCTGCTCCGGACCCGCCGGCGGGCACAACCTCGTCTTGACCCGTCCCGGCACCGGCGCCTTCGCCACCACCAGCAGAACCGTCCCGTCGCCGGCGCCCGCCGGCGTCCCCCGGTGCCCCGACGCCGGCGGCGGCTCCGACCCGCTCACCACAGCACCCGCGCCATGTCGCGCGTCGCCCGCAGGGTGCCCCGCACCGAACCGGAGACCTTCGAACTCGTGCCGGCCGCCCGCGGACGGTACGGCACCGGCCGCTCCACGATCCGCCAGCCGGCCAGCCCCGCCCGGGTCAGCAACTCCAGCGGATACCCGAACGCCCGGTCGCGTACGTCCAGGCGCAACAGCCCGTCGCGACGTGCCGCCCGTACCGGACCGATGTCCCGCACCGGCAGCCCCCGCCGCCGCATCAGCGCCGCGAGCACCGCGTTCCCGGCCCGGGCGTGCCACGGCCAGGCACCCCGCCCGACCGGCACCCGACGGCCGACCGCCAGATCGGCGGAACCCCCGGTCACCAGGCCCACCAGCGTCGACAACCCCGCCGGATCGATCGAGCCGTCGGCGTCGAGCACGCAGACGACATCGGCGTCGGCGGCCCGCAGGCCGGCGTCCACCGCGGCACCGTAGCCGCGCCTCGGTTCGACGACCACCGTCGCGCCCGCCCGGGCGGCCACCTCCGGCGACCCGTCCCGGGAACCGTTGTCGACCACGATCGCCCGGTAGCCCGCGGGCACCCGGCGCAGCACGTCCGGCAGCGCCGCCGCCTCGTCGAGGCAGGGCAGGATCACGTCCACGGTCATGGCCGCCCCTCGCTTCGCTCGGGTCGCCATGACGACCGGCTGAGCCGACTGACTCCCTCGCTGCGCTCGGTCATGGCCGCCCCTCGCTACGCTCGGGTCGCCATGACGACCGGCTGAGCCGACTGACTCCCTCGCTGCGCTCGGTCATGGCCGCCCCTCGCTACGCTCGGGTCGCCGTGACGACCGGCTGAGCCGACCGATTCCCTCGCTACGCTCGGTCATGGGCGCGAGTTAGCCGTTTCGGCGTCGGCTAAACGCCGGGGCGGTGCTTCGGAGGTTCCGGCCCGGCCGTACCCGGTGCGCCGTTACCGTGACCGGGTGCGCCCACCGCCGACGGACCGGACCGGCGGGGCGGACCGGCGCGGTGCGCGTGCCGACGTCGCGGCGGCGGTCGTCGCGCTGCTCCTGGTCGCGGTCGCCATCGCGGTCGGCTGGTGGCTCAACCGCCGGGACGTGCCGATCTACGCCGGCAGCGCCCCGCTCTTCGCCACCCCGGGCCCGCACGTCGGCCCCGGCACCCTGCTGGCGCCGCTGGTCGCCGCCGCGGTCGTCGGCTGGCTGCCGCGGCTCGCCGACCGGCTCGGCTGGCGGCGGCTGCTGCTCACCGGATACGTCGCCGCGCTCGCCTGGATCCTCTCCCTCGCCATGATCGACGGATGGCGGGACGGGCTGACCAGCCGCCTGACCGGCGACGCCGAATACCTCATCGACGTACCCGGGGTCACCGACATCCCCGCCATGCTCCGCACCTTCACCGACCGGATCCTGGACTTCCAGCCCGACTCCTGGCACACCCACGTCTCCGGGCACCCGCCCGGCGCGCTGCTGGTCTTCGTCTGGCTCGACCGGGTCGGCCTCGGCGGCGGTACGGCGGCGGCCCTGCTCTGCGTCCTGGTCGGCGCGCTCACCGCCGTCGCCGTGCCGGTGACCCTGCGGGCGCTCGGCGACGAGGCCGCCGCCCGGGCCGTACTCCCGTTCGTGGTGCTCTTCCCCGGCGCCGTCTGGCTGGGCGCGTCCGCCGACGCGATCTTCGCCGGCGTGACCGCCACCGGCATCGCCGCCCTCGCCGTCGCCGGCCGGCGCGCCGGAACACTCCTCGCCCTGGCCGCCGGCGTGCTGCTCGGCTACGGCATCTTCCTCTCCTACGGTCTCGTGCTGATGGCGCCACTGGCGCTGGTCCCGGCGCTGGTCTCCCGCCGGCTCCGGGCCACCCTGATCGCCCTGGCCGGCGCCGTCGTGGTCGTCGCCGGCTTCGCCGCCGCCGGCTTCTGGTGGTACGACGGCTACCGGCTCGTCGTCGAGCGCTACTACCAGGGCATCGGCCGGGAACGTCCGTACGCCTACTGGGTCTGGGCCAATCTGGCCACCCTCGTGCTGGCGGCCGGCCCGGCGCTGGCACCGATCCTGCGGCGCGCCGTCGCCGCCCTCGGCCCGACCACCCCGTCGACGGCAGGTCCGGGTCCGGCCCCGACCGGTGCCGTCCGGCGACTCGTCGCGCGGCTGTCGACCGGCCCGGTGGCGCTGCCGCTGGCGGCGGCGGTCGCGATCGCTGCGGCGGACCTGTCCGGGTTGAGCAAGGCCGAGGTGGAGCGGATCTGGCTGCCGTTCGGCGTCTGGCTGATGGCCGGCGCCGCACTGCTCCCGGCCCGCCACCGACGCTGGTGGCTCGCCGTACAGGCGATCACCGCGCTCGCGGTCAACCACCTCGTCCTGACCGTCTGGTGACGCCCCGCGTGCGGGTGCCGCCCGGGCACGCGTCGCACGGCGCCCCCGGCCACCTGATCAAGGAGAAAGCGTGCCGGACCTGCCCACATTTGCGAAGACACAAGTCCTTGATCAACGCAGGCCGGGCTGGGCGGGACGACCCGTGCGGGGTCAGGGGCGCAGGGGAGCGGCGGCGAAGTCGGTCAGCCCGGTGGCGGGGTCGACGGCGGCCCGGAAGCCGAGTTCGGCGGCGGCCCGGGCGGGCGAGGCGACCACGTGGCGTACGTCGCCGGCCCGGAACCCGCCGGTCACCTCGGGAGCGGGGCCGCCGGTCGTCCGGGCGAGCGCCGTCGCGACCGCCCCGATCGTGGTCGGCGAGCCGGAGGCCACGTTGTACGCCCGGAACCCGGGCCGGCCGGCCGCGAGGGCCGCCACGTTCGCCGCCGCCACGTCGGTGACGTGCACGAAGTCGCGGCGCTGCCGGCCGTCCTCGAAGACGCGCGGTGCCCGGCCGTCGGCCAGCGCCGACCGGAAGATCGCCGCCACCCCGCTGTACGGCGTGTCCCGCGGCATTCCCGGCCCGTAGACGTTGTGGTAACGCAGTGCGACGACACTGCCGGGGCAGGCGGCCGTCCAGACGGCGCACAGGTGTTCCTGGGCGAGTTTGGTGGCGGCGTAGACACTGCGGGGTTCGAGCCGGGCCTCCTCGTCGACGAGCGTCGGGGTGAGGTCGGCGGCGCACCGCGGGCAGGTGGGTTCGAACCGGCCGGCTTCGAGGTCGGCGGTCCGGCGGGGCTCGGGTCGCACCGGGCCGTGGGCGGCACAGGCGTACCCGCCCTCGCCGTAGACGACCATGGAACTGGCGAGCACCATCCGTCGTACCCCGGCCCGGGCCATCTGGGCGAGCAGGACGGCCGTGCCGAGGTCGTTGCAGCCGACGTACTCGGGCAGGTCGTCGAGGTCCACGCCCATGCCGACCATGGCGGCCTGGTGCACGACGGCGTCGACGCCGGTGAGCGCGTCCCGTACCGCACCCGCGTCGCGCAGGTCGGCGGCGCGGACCGGGACGTCGCCGACGGTGGCCGGCGGGGCGCCACGGTGGGCGGCCGGATGGCCGGCGTCCAGGGCGGTGACGTCGTGGCCGGCGGCGAGCAGCGCGCGGGTGACGTGGCCGCCGATGAAGCCGGCGGCACCGGTCACGAGGACTCGGGTCACCACCTGACGGTAGGCGGGCCGACGCGTGACGGCCGGCGGATCGCCGGAGTCGGTCGTGCCGTCAGCGGTCCGGTCGCGGCTCCTCGCGCAGGAAGGTGCGCAGCGTGTCCATCGCCAGCTGCTGCGGGGTGTCGTCCAGCTTGAGGGTCGCCAGGCCGCCGGCCAGGACGATGGAGGACAGGCCGTGCACGGTGGCCCAGATCGTCCGGGCCAGGATCCGCGGCGGTACGTCGCCCCGGAGGCAGCCGGCGAGCTGGGCGGATCCGACGACATCGACGAGCACCTCGAACGGCGCGGTGTCCGCCTCGTTCTCCCCGTCCGGCCGGGGCCGGAACATGATGCCGAAGAGGGCCGGGTTCTCCGTCGCGAAGCTCAGGTAGGCGACACCCATCTGCAGAAGCTGCTCGGCCGGTTCGGCAGATCCGCCGGCGGCGCTCCGCAGGGCGGTGTCGAGCTTGGCGTACCCCTGCTCGGCGACCGTCGCGAGCAGCGCGTCGCGGTCGGCGAAGTGCCGGTACGGCGCCGCGGTGCTCACGCCGAGCCGGCGGGCCAGGTTGTTGAGGCTGAAGCCGGCCTCCCCGTTCTCCACCAGCAGCTGGTGGGCGCCGTCGACCAGTGCCTGGCGCAGCGACCCGTGGTGGTACGAGGCGCGGCTTCCGGAGCTGGTCGACATGTTGACGACACTAACATCAAGGCTTAAGTTGATAACTCTTACATTGTAAGAGCCTCATACATTCACTCGCTTCCGAGGAGCCCGGATGCCCGACGCCACCCTCACCGCCCCGCCAGCGGTGGCCACCCCCAGCCGGTCACGGTCCCGGGCCGGCTGGATCGTGGTCACCCTCACCTCGCTCGCCGTCGCCGGCTACTCCCTGGCCCTGTACGCCCAGGGCACCCTCGAAGCGATGGCCGAAGCCGAGATCGGGCTCGCCGACAACTACGCGTCGGCGCCGGGACCGGTCCAGGCCGCCTTCTTCGCGCACGTCGTCACCGGCTCACTCGCGCTGCTGCTCGGCCCGTGGCAGTTCTTCCGCCGGCCACGCGGGCGGCACCGGCCCGTCCACCGCCGGATCGGTCGCGCCTACCTGCTGTCGGTCGGGCTGGCCACCCTGACCGCCCTGGTCATGGCCCCGTTCAACTCGGCCGGCATGGTCGGCTTCTTCGGATTCGGCAGCCTCGCCGTCCTCTGGGGACTCACCGCCTGGCGCGGCTACCGGGCGGCCCGTCGCCGGGACTTCGCCGCACACGAGGCCTGGATGATCCGCAACTTCGCGCTGACGTACGCCGCTCCGACCCTGCGGCTGTGGCTGGGCGTACTGATCCTGGTGCAGGTGCCCTTCGCCACCCCCGGCACCGACTTCCAGGCACTGTTCGACAACGCCTACCACGCGGTGCCGTTCCTCTGCTGGCTGCCGAACCTCGTCGTCGCCGAGTGGCTGGTCAGGCGGCGTGGGCTGCCGTCGGCCGGGAATCTGGCAGGATCGGTCGGATGAGGACCTCGGGCTCCGCCGGCCTGTCCGCGGACCGGCTCGGCCGGCTCCGCCGGGTGCTGACCGGACACGTCGAAGGCGGCACCGTTCCCGGTCTCGTCGCCCTGGTGAGCCGTCGCGACGAGGTCCACGTCGAGGCGGTCGGCACCACGGCCGTCGACGGCGACACACCGATGCGCCGCGACACCATCTTCCGGATCACCTCGATGACCAAGCCGGTCACCGCCGTCGCCGCGATGATCCTGGTCGAGGAGTGCGTCCTGCGGCTGGACGACCCGGTCGACCGGTGGCTGCCCGAACTCGCCGACCGGCGGGTGCTCAACCGGGTCGACGGCCCGCTCGACGACACCGTGCCGGCCGAGCGGCCGCTCACCCTGCGCGACCTGCTCACCATGCGGATGGGCTTCGGACACCCGATGGTCGCACCACGGTCGACGCCGATCATGAAGGCCGAGGACGACGCCGGGCTACGGACCTTCGGCCCGCCGAAACCGTCCACGTCGCACCCGCCCGACGTGTGGATGCGCGAACTCGGGGCGCTGCCGCTGATGCGCCAGCCCGGCGAGGCGTGGCTCTACGACACCGCCTACCACGTGCTCGGCGTCCTGATCGCCCGCGCCTGCGGGCAGCCGCTCGAGGCGTTCCTGCGGGAGCGGATCTTCGAGCCGCTCGGCATGCCCGACACCGGATTCAGCGTGCCGGCCGACCGGCTCGACCGGTTCACCGAGTGCTACGAGGTCGGCGCCGACGGCCTCACGCCGCACGACGGGATCGTCGACAGCCAGTGGAGCCGCCCACCGGCGTTCCCGGACGCGGCCGGCGGCCTGGTGTCCACGGTGGACGACTACCTGGCGTTCGGGCGGATGCTGCTCGGAAACGGCCGCTACCGCCGTGGGCCGCGCATCCTGTCCCGCCCGGCGGTCGAGACGATGACCGCCAACCACCTCACACCGGAGCAACTGGCCGGTGCCGACGTCTTCCTCGGCGACAACCGCGGCTGGGGCTTCGGCGTATCCATGGTCACCGCGCGCGACGACATCTCCGCCGTACCCGGTCGGTACGGTTGGGACGGCGGATACGGCACGTCGTGGGCGTCGGATCCGCGCGAGGAACTCATCGGCATCGTCCTCACCCAGCGCCTGGCCACCGCCGAGCCGTCCCCCGTACACGCCGACTTCTGGACCACGGCCTACCAGGCCATCGACGACTGACCACGTGGAGTTCCGCACATGATCGACCCCGGTCTCACCGGGCGCGTCGCCCTGGTCACCGGCTCCAACAGCCCGCTCGGCATCGGCGCGGCGATCAGCCGTGCCCTCGCCGTGCAGGGCGTGACCGTCGCGCTGGCCTTCCGACCGACACCCACCCCCGAACCGGCCGGTGCCGGCGCCGAGGTGCCCGGCCCCGCGCGGTACGCGGCCGCGACCGCGAGCGACGGCCGGACCGTCCTCGACGAGGTACGCCGCACCGGCGTACCCGCCGAGATCTTCGACGTCGACCTGGCCGACCCGGCTGCCTGCGTCGGCCTGTTCGACCGGGTCGAGGCGGCACTCGGCCCGGTGGAGATCCTGGTCAACAATGCCGCGTACAGCGCGCCCGACACCTTCGTACCCGACCGCGACCAGCTGTTCCACCGGGACAGCCCGGTGCTCGACGCGGCCGGACTCGACGCCCACCTCGCGGTCAACACCCGGGCACCGGCGCTGCTGATGGCCGAGTTCCACCGCCGGCACCTGGCGCGGGGAGCGGATCGCGGCCGGATCGTCAACATCAGCACCGACGCGGCGCCGCAGTTCCCCGGCGAGGTCTCGTACGGCGCCTCCAAGTACGCCCTGGAGAGCCTGAGCCGGTCCGCCGCGCAGGAACTCGGCCCGGCGGGCATCACGGTCAACACCGTCGCCCCCGGCCCGATCCAGAGCGGCTGGATCAGCGACGACATGCTGGACCTGTGCGCCGCGAACCCGCTGGGCCGGATCGGCCAGCCGGACGACGTCGCCGACATCGTCGTCTTCCTCGCCTCCGACCAGGCCCGGTGGGTCACCGGGCAGATCATCTACGCCGGCGGCGGCAAACGGATGTACTGACGCCCGGGCCGGGTCCGGGTACGGCGCAGGTCCCGGGCCAGGTGCGACCGGTGCAGGCCGCCGCGCCGCAACCGCCGCCAGTCGGCGACCGTGTCGTGCATCAACTGCAGGTGGAAGTAGTTGACGTGCTCCAGCACGGCGAACACCGCGAACCCGAGCCCCGGCCACGACGCCCGCCCGGGGTCGGTCGCCACCGCGTATCCGGCGAGCGCCAGCCCGGCGGCGAGCAGCGGCACGTTGACCACCCGGACGACCCGGAAGAACGTCAGACCGGGCAGCCGGCGGCCGGGCCGGCGCACCTGCCGGAGCTTGGCCGCCCAGTACGCGGTGCCCTCCGCGAGCAGCAACGCGAACAGCGCGAACCCGGCCAGGTTCGCGGCCGAGCCGGGCAACCCGAGTACGCCGAACCAGATCACCGCCTGCAGCGGGATGTTCGCCGCCTCGAACACGGCCAGCGACCGCAACCGACGCTCGATCGCCGCCCGTAGTGCGTCGGGCCGTCCCGGATCCACCCCTGCGACGCTACCCACCACCTGCCGGGACCGTCCGGGACTCCCGGCCGCTACCGCCGCCCTCGGTGACGAGCCGGCGCAGGTCACGCCAGAACTTGTCGAACGACGGTGCGTTCTCCCGGGCCATCCGCAGGTCGAACCTTGCGGCCAGGGCGGCCTGATCGGCCGACGGCTTGTAGGACCTGCCGTCGGTGCGCCGCGTGCTCAGCCACCCCTTGCAGTCCCGGATGGTCTCGAGGTTGGCGGGTCGCTGGAGGTTCGGCCCGAGACCGCGCAGCCCGGACAGGGACGGTGCGGCCGCAAGAAACCAGGCTTCGAACTCCCGATTCGCCAGCACCGTCGCGACCGTGACGTCGCTTCGTGCCTGGTTCGCGCGGAGTACGAGTTCCGGTCCGAGCTTTGCCGGGCAGTCGTCGTCGGCGTCGAGCAGCACCAGCACGCCTGCCGACGGGCCGACGCGTTCGACCAGCGCCTCGACAGCGCGTTCGATACCGCCGGGGCGGATCAGGGAATCGCGGCCGATCCGGAAGGGCGGCGGGGAGTTGACCCAGATGCCGGGGTCGATCTCGGCGACTACCCGACGAACCAACTCCGGTACGGCGGCGACTTCACCCTGCCCCTCGACGATGGTGGCGATCCGTACCTCTGTCACCGATCTTCCTCAGGCCGATCCTCGACCGGGAAGCCCACCACGGCCGGCAGCATCTGGCCGCTCCGATGTAGTTCGCTGATGGTCATCAGGCCCTTGTCGACGATGTTGTAACCCGACGCATCGACCCTGCCGATCCTGGTGGCACCGCCGACATTGGCCACCGCTCGGATGTGGTCAAGATGTGCATACTCGCTGTCGAGCAGGTCGGAACTCTGGCTTGTGACGATGACCTGGGTACGCATCGACGCATCGTCCAGGGCTTCGTAGAGCGCACCGACGGTGGCCGGGTGCAACGCGGTCTCCGGCTCCTCAATTGCGACGAGCGTCGCCACGCCGGCAGATACGGGAACTTGAAGCAGCGCCGCCAGAACACCCGCCGCCCGCAGCGTCCCCTCAGAAAGGGATTCCCGGAGGAACGTCTGAACGCCGTCGTTGGAGCGGAAACGGGCCTGGACGGTCGAGTATCGGCCTTCGCGCCGCTCGTCCACGCCCAGCGCACCCGGTACGAGCGCGGACAGGTACGCGTCCAGCCGTTCCTTTCCGGCGGGGTCTCGGTGCTCCATCGCGGCCAAGACCCGACCAAGGCGTTCGCCGGACTGTCCGAACTCTCTGATGATGCGGCGGTCACCTTCCTCGTTCACGGCGCGCAACGCAGCCGAGTCGAGGTCGTAGAACAGCATCATCCACAGCGAGGTCTGCAACCGGAGGAGCGGGCTGCCTTCGTCAGCACTAGACACCGGCAGTTGCAGCCTCGAGGTCGGTCCGGCCGGTAGCGGCAACGCCGCCTCGGCATCCGGCCTACCGATCCGCGCGGTCTCCTGCGTGACGAGGAGCGGCAGCTCGTCGCGCGGGTCGGCCGCGATTTCGAAGCCGTAGGTCGCTGGAAGGGGAACCTCACCGTCGCGGTGCGGTGGAATCGTCAGGTCGAGTTCGATCCGGAACGACTCGGCGCTGCCGCTGGCCGATCTGTGAAGCAGGGGATCGAGGCCGCCCCGGCGGGCTACCGCGTCGGTCGGGGATCCGTACATGACCTCTTTCGCGAAGCGCAAAGCGTCGACGAAGTTCGACTTCCCCGATGCGTTTGGGCCCAGCAGGACGGTCAACGGTCCGAGTTCCACGTCGCAGGATGCGATGGAGCGGTAGTTGCGGACCCGTACCCGCCGTACGAACGGTTCCGCCCGGGCCGGGACGGACCCGGTCATGGGGCGTCCACCAGCCGCGCCGTCGTCACGGAAACTCTCCTCGTCGTCGCCGATCCTGCCCGGACGTCAAGCCCGCCGCCGCTGAGCAGGTCGGTGACCCGTCAGAGCAGACCCTAACGATACGGCTCGGTTGGCATACGGGTTCCAACGCGCCGGTGGCGTCGGAGCCGACGACTCAGGCGAAGCGCCTGACGAAGGCGAGGGCGGTGTCGGCGACCTGACGCCAGCCGCGGTCGATGGTCAGCGAGTGGCCCCGACCGGGCAGCTCGACGATCTCGGTGATGCTCTCGTTGCGCTTCTGCTTCTTGTACGACGCGCTCGCGATCGCCCACGGCACCGTGTTGTCCTTCTCGCCGGAGATGATCAGCAGCGGCCCGCGGTCGGGGTTGCGGCTGTTGACCTTCGCCTCGGTCCACGGGTTGAGGTTGGCGGTCGCCGCCTGGAAGAGCGGCACCCCGGACGCCGGCACCGCGTACGTCTCGTACAGATCCTTCGCCTCGTCCTCGTCGACGGCGTTCGCGAAGGCGTACCGGAACTGCTCGTACGTCAGCGGCACCGCCCGGTTGTAGTTCGCCGGGTTGCCGAGCACCGGTGACGACGACTTCAGCGCCGAGATGGGCAGCGGCAGCACCCCACGGAACGGGGCCGGGTCGATGGCGACGGAGACCGCGGCGACACCCCGGCCGGCGAGCAGTTGGGTCAGCAGCCCGCCGAACGAGTGCCCGACCACGGCCGGCCGGCGGGTCAACCGCCGTACGACGTCCTCGAAGTGGTCGGCGACCTGCTTCACCGACTTGTGTGCGAACACCTCCGGGTGCGCGTTGGCCTCCTCGACCGTGTTGGGGTCGTCGGGCCAGCCCGGGGTCAGCGCCGTGTAGCCGGCCTCCTCGAACACCACCCGCCAGCGGTCCCAACTGCTCGGCAGCAGCCACAACCCGTGGACGAACACCACCGGCGGACGCCCCGACGTGTTCGCCTCTTCGATCTGCCGCTCTTCGCGCTCGGTGATGGCCGCCATGGACGTCCTCCCGTGACCTGGTCCCGCCCGCGGCTACCGGTCCGCCCCCGTAACCTACGCCGGTCCGTGGCCCGGCTGGGCGGTTTCGGCGTGGGTCGCCCGGGAAAGCGCAGCGCCGCGCACACCGATCCGCGGTGTGCGGCAGCGGAAGGGCACCATGGCCGCCCCGACACCGAGCGACGCCGATCCCGACCATCCGCCGGACCGGGCCGCCGACCGGCGTCGCTGGCGGGCGCTGTCGGTCGGGCTGGTCGCGGCGTTCATGACCCTGCTCGACGTCAGCATCGTCAATGTCGCGATCCCGTCGATGCGGGCCGCGCTCCAGGCCAGCCCCAGCGATCTGCAGTGGGTGCTGTCCGGGTACGCGCTCACGTTCGGTCTGGTGCTGGTGCCCGCCGGCCGCTTCGGTGACGCCCGTGGCCGGCGCGGCGCCTTCGTCGTCGGGCTGATCGGCTTCACCGCCGCGAGTGCCGCCGCCGGCCTCGCCCAGTCCGCGACGTGGCTGATCGTCGCCCGGCTGATCCAGGGCGTCGCGGCCGGCGTGGTGAACCCGCAGGTCACCGGCCTGATCCAGGAACTCTTCCGGGGGCCGGAGCGGGGCCGCCCGTTCGGGGTGCTCGGCGCGACCATCGGCGTCTCCACCGCGATCGGCCCGCTGCTCGGCGGCGGCCTGATCGCGGTGGCCGGCCCGCACGAGGGCTGGCGGTGGGTGTTCTACGTCAACGTGCCGGTCGGAATCGTCGCCGCGATCCTCGGCTGGCGGCTGATCCCGACCCGCCACGGCGCCGTACCGGGGTGGCGGACCCTCGACCCGGTCGGCGTGGTGCTGCTCGGGGTCGGTGTCGTCGTACTGCTGCTGCCGCTGGTGCAGGAACAGCAGTGGCGGGGGCCGGTGAAGTGGCTGCTGCTGCCGGTCGCCGCCGCCGTGCTCTTCGCGTTCGTCCGTTGGGAGCGCCATCACCGCCGGGCCGGCGGGGCCCCGGTCTTCGAACTGTCGCTCTTCCGGCTGCGGTCGTACTCGCTGGGCGCCGTGATCGCCCTGCTCTACTTCGCCGGCTTCACCGCGATCTTCTTCGTGTTCACCCTCTACCTGCAGACCGGCCTGGGCTACAGCGCGCTGCTGGCCGGTCTCGCCGTCACCCCGTTCGCCCTCGGCTCGGCGGTCGGGGCCGTCGTCGGCGGCCGGCTCGTCAACCGCTACGGGCGACCGCTGGTCGCGGCCGGGCTGCTGCTGGTGGCGCTCGGCCTGGCCGGCACCATCGTCGCCCTGCACTTCGTACCCGGCCACGACGCCGCCCTGGCGACCACCGCGCCGCTGCTGCTCGCCGGCTTCGGTAGCGGGCTGGTCATCACGCCGAACCAGACGCTGACCCTGTCGGAGGTGCCGGTCGGCAACGCCGGCAGTGCCGCCGGCATGCTCCAGACCGGGCAGCGCATCGGCTCGGCGATCGGCATCGCCGGCGTCGGCTCGGTGTTCTTCGCCCGGCTCGCCGCCACCGGCTTCGAATGGTCGATCGCGTTCCGTGACGCGTTGGCCGTCGCCCTGGTCTTCATGCTGGTCGCGCTCGCCGCCGCGTTGACCGACGTTCTCGTCGCCCACCGGTCCAGGGGCTAGCCGGGATGGCCCGGCCGGAGCAGGCCGCGGAGAGCGCCGGTACGGTGATCCTCGCCGGCCTGGCCAATCTCGGGGTGGCGGTGGCGAAGCTGGTCGCCGGACTGGTCTCCGGGTCGGCGGCGATGCTGTCCGAGGCGGCGCACTCGTTCGCCGACACCGTCACCGAAATCCTGCTCTACACCGCCGTACGGCGCGGCACCCGGGGCGCGGACAGCCGGCACCCGTTCGGACACGGCAAGGAGACGTACGTCTGGGCGTTCCTCGCGGCGGTCTTCACCTTTGTCGGCGGGGCCGGCTTCGCCATCACCCACGGCGTCAACAGCATCCGCAGCGGCACCCCGACGAGCGACTTCACCCTCAGCTATCTGGTGCTGGTCGTCGCCTTCGTCCTCGAGGCGATCTCGCTGGCCCGCGCCGCGTTCCAGGTCCGCCGGGCGGCGAAGCCGTGGGGGGTCACGATGCGCCGCTACCTGAGCCGTACCGCCGACACCGCCGTCAAGGCGGTCTTCCTCGAGGACAGTGCGGCACTGGTCGGCCTGTTCCTGGCCGCCCTCGGCCTCGGCCTGACCCAGGCGACCGGGAACGAACTCTGGGACGGGGTGGCGTCGATCGCCATCGGCCTGCTGTTGCTGGTCGTGGCGACGACGCTGGCCCGCAGCAACATCACCCTGCTGGTCGGGCACAGCGCCCCGGGCCGGCTGCGGTCCGCGATCAGCACCGAGCTTTCCGAGATCCCGGTCGTCGACCGGGTCTCCACCCTGCTGACGATGCAACTCGGCCCGCACGAGATCCTGGTCGCGGCGAAGGTCGACTTCGCCGACGTGGCGACCGGCGCCGAGATCGAGGCCGCCGCCGACGAGGCCGAGCGGCGACTGCTCGCCGTCCACCCCAGCATCCGGTACGTCTTCCTCGACCCGACCGGCGCCCGGGTCTCCCGCCGCGACACCGAGGAGGGCGGCTGACCGGCCCCTGCCGCGCCAGCGGGCGACCGTCGGCGGGCTGCGGTCGCTGGGCTGCCTCGGCGGGCGACCGACGGTTGCCCGCCCGAAGATCGTCTGCTGTTCCGACAGCCGACACGCCGGACCGGCAACGCCTGGAACGCAGACGATCAACGGGCTGTGCCGGTCGAGCCGGGGTGTCGCGCCGGTCGGGGGCGCGGCACCCCGGCTCGTCAGCGGGTGACGCGGGCCGTCAGGGCACGGCCAGGATCTCGGCCACGGTGGCGGCGTCGCCGGCCCGGTGCGCGGCCAGCAACTCCGCGAACCGGTCGGCCGGCATGATCCGGACACCGAGGCTCTCGGCCTTGTCGGCCTTCGAACCGGCACCGTCGCCGACGACCACCAGGTCGGTGCGCGCCGACACCGAACCCGACGACTTTCCGCCGAGCAGTTCGACGGCCTCGTTGCCCTCGTTGCGGGTCAGGCCGGGCACCGACCCGGTGACCACGACCGTCATCGGCTTTCCGTCCGCCTTGCGCAGCGGCAGCACCGGAGCGCCGCCGTCGGTGGTCCCGTTCTCTTCGGCGGCCTCGGTCGCGCCCGGCGTCCACTCCTTCACCCCGGGCTCGGCCATGTTGACGCCCCGCTCGCGCAGTTTGGTGATCACCGGCGCGAGGTCGACGAGTTCGGCGTGGATGGTGACCGCCCGTTCCGGGCCCACCCCCTCGACCTGCTGGAGGTCCTCGACGCCCGCTGTGGTCAGCGCGTCCATCGTGCCGAAGTGCCGGGCCAGCCGGCGCGACATCGACCGGCCGGTCATCCGTACGCCGAGGCCGGTGAGCACCCGCGACAGCGGCTGCGACGTCGAGGCGGCGATGTTGGCGACCAGCTTGCCGGCCGACGTCTCACCCATCCGGTCGAGCTTCACCAGCGCCTCGACGTCGAGGTCGTAGAGGTCGGCCGGGTCGGTGACCAGACCGGCGGCCACCACCAGGTCGATGATCTTGTCGCCGAGTCCTTCGATGTCCATCGAGTCGCGGGCGGCGTAGTAGGCCAGCGACTCCCGTGCCCCGCAGGCCCGGCCCTGGGTGCACCGCCACCGCTTCTGCGAACGGTCGATCTCGCCGCCGCAGCGGGGGCAGTGCGTCGGCGGCTCGAACGCCACCGCGTCCGCCGGACGCTCGTCGAGTTTCGCGCCGGTGATCTCGGGGATCACGTCGCCGGCCCGCCGGACGAAGACGGTGTCGCCGGGCCACACGTTGCGGCGTACGAGATCGCCGAAGTTGTGCAGCGTCGCCGAGGTGACCGTGACCCCGCCGACCTGCACCGCCTCGAGCACGGCCACCGGGGTGATCACCCCGGTCCGGCCCACCTGCACGTCGATGCGCAGCAGCTTCGTGGTGCGGGTGTCGGCCGGGAACTTGTAGGCCACTCCCCAGCGCGGTGCCCGGCTCGACGAACCAGCCGCGTCGCGGTCGGCCGGCTGGTCGGCCTTGATCACCGCTCCGTCGACGCCGTATCCGAGGCTGCCCCGCTTGGTGTTGATCACCTCGACGGCGGCGACGATCTCGTCCACCGTGGCGCAGACCGCGCCGACCGGCGACGCGGTCGTGGTCGTCACCCCGAGGGTCTCCATGTGCGCCATCGCGGCCGAGTGCGCGACCGGCTCCCCGAGGTCGAGCCCGTGCACCGAGTAGGCGAGGAAGGACAGCGGAGCGTCGTACGTCCGGTCCTGGGCCCGCAGCGTGCCCGCCGCGGCGCTGCGCGGATGGGCGAACGGCGGCTCGCCGGTGCCGGTCCGCATCACCTGCGCCTTGGCGAAGTCGTCGTCGGTCATGAAGACCTCGCCCCGGACCTCCAGCGTCAGCGGCTCGCCGAGCCGCTCCGGCAGGCCGGCGGCCCGGCGGGCCTGGCCGGTCACGTCCTCGCCGGCCCGCCCGTCACCGCGGGTGGCGACCTGGGTCAGCACCCCGTCGACGTAGCGGGCGGCGATCGCCAGCCCGTCGATCTTCGGCTCGACCGTGTAGCCGCCGGCCGGCCGGCCGAGCAGCTTGTCGAGTCGGGCCGCCCACTTGCGCAGGCCGTCCTCGTCGAAGACGTTGTCGAGGCTGAGCATCGGCGAGCTGTGCACGACGTCACCGACCACGGCCGCCCCGGCCGCCACCACCTCGGTCGGCGAGTCGGCCGCCTTCCACTCCGGGAACGCCGCCTCGGTCGCCGTCACCCGGGCCATCAACGCGTCGTACGTCGCGTCGTCCATCGCCAGGTCCGAACCACCGTAGTAGGTGGCGGCGGCCGACCGGATCTCCTCGATCACCTCGGCGTAGCGCTCCGGGCTCTCGAACGGCTCGGCCCGGGCCGCGTCGACCACCGGGTCGACGTGGTCGACCAGCGTGCTCACGGCCTCGCCGGAACTCTCCATCGGGTGCCCCTCCTCGCCTTCGCGGCCCTACCAAGCTGCCGCCGTTCCGACCGGTGAGCTGTCGCACCGGCGCAAATGTCCGCATCGGTGACCGCCCGGACCCGACGGGGTGCCGCCCGGCCCGGATCACCGGACGCCTTGGAGGCTAGCCCAGCGGTACGACAGTCAAGTGGTCGACAAGCTGGGGGTTCGCGGTCTTCGCCGGATCCTTCGAGCGCTTCTTCCTGGACCACGTCGCAGGCCCGGGCCACCGCGGCATCGCCGTGCCGTCGCCCGACGATCAGTGGTGGCGGCTGCTGGCCGCGTCGGGGCGGCTGCCCGCGGCGGCAGCCGACGACCGATGATCCGTCTGGTGCGGCAGCGGGCGGTCGAAGTCGGAGCCGGCCTCACCACGACTCCGCGGGTCCAGCCGCTTCAGTGCGGCGACCAGTACGAAGCTGACGCTGACCAGTAGCGCCCACGAGCCGAACTTCGACAGGTGCACCATCCGCCAGATGTCGCCCTGGTCCGGGTACTGCCAGGCACCGAGGAACGTGGCGGCGTTCTCGGCCAGCCACAGGAACAGGCCGATGAGGACGAACGAGACCGCCAGCGGCATCCGGTAGCGCACCCGGCCGACCCGGTACGACACCGTGGTCCGCCAGGTGGTCGCGACCAGCGCGAGCGCGCCGAGCACGCGCAGGTCGGGCAGCCAGTGGTGGGTGAAGAAGTTGGCGTAGACGCCGGCGGCCGCGATCGAGGTCGGCACCGGCCGGTAGCCGGTGAGAGCCAGGTCGAGCCGCCGCCAGGCCTGGCACATGTAGCTGCCGACGGCCGCGTACATGAAGCCGCTGTAGAGCGGCACGCCGCCGATCTTGGTGTACGCGTCCTCGGGGTACGCCCACGAGCCGGCCCGGACCTTGAACAGTTCCAGGGCCAGGCCGACGAGGTGGAACACACCGATGACCAGCACCTCCCGGGTCGTCTCGACCCGGGCCAGCCACAGTACGGCGGTCAGCAGCAGGCAGCCGATCAGCAGCAGGTCGTAGCGGGGGATCGGGGTGGCCCAGACCTCGGTGACGGCCAGCATCCCGAACAGGACGACGGCGAACACACAGCTCAACGCCTGTTGTATCCCGAACCGTAGCAACTGTCGCATCCGTCGATCTCCGATCCGGCGCTCCGGGGCTGGCCCCGCCTCCTGTCGCCTCCTCGACAATCGAGATCATGGCACCTGGCGGCGACTATGCTGCGCTTCATGGTGCGGGTGGGGGTGCTCGGCCCGCTACGCGCGATGGTCGGCGACACGGTGGTCGACCCGGGTGGTCCCCGGCAACGGGCGGTGCTGGCCCGGCTGGTCCGGGCCGGCGGGCACGTCGTCTCCACCGACCGGCTCATCGACGACCTGTGGCGCGGTGAGCCGCCGCCGAAGGCGCTCGCCGCGCTCCAGGTCTACGTGTCGCACCTGCGGCGGGTGCTGGAGCCGGACCGGCCGCCACGGACCCCGGCCGGCGTCCTGGTCAGCGTCGCCCCCGGGTACGCGCTGCGTCTCGAACCGGACGACGTCGACGCCTGGCGGTTCGAATCCCTGCTTGCCGACGCCGGCCAGGCCTGGGCCGAGCACCGGCCGGACCGGGTCGAGGAACTGGTCGACGCCGCGCTCGGGCTGTGGACCGGACCGGCGTACGCCGAGTTCGTCGGCGATCCGTGGGCGGCCGGCGAGGCGAACCGGCTCGACGAGTTGCGGGCCGGCGCGGTCGAGTTGCGCGCGCAGGCGGCGCTGGACCGGGGACGGCACCTGCAGGTCGTGCCGGACCTCGACGCGCATGTCCAGGAGCATCCGCTGCGCGAGGAGGCGGTCCGGCTGCTGGCACTGGCCCTGTACCGGGCGGGCCGGCAGGGCGACGCGCTCGCGGTGCTGCGCCGTACCCGGCAGCGGCTCGTCGACGAGTTGGGGGTGGACCCCGGTCCGGCGCTGCGCGCCCTGGAGACCGACGTCTTGGCTCAGGCACCACATCTGGCCGGGCCGGCGCCGACCCTGCCGCCGGCCGAGCCGCCGGCCCGGGGCGGTGTGCCGGTCGGCCGTACGGCCGGGGACCTTGACGGGCGGGACGTCGAGGTGGCCGCGTTGCTGGCGGCCGGCGACCAGGCCGCCACCGGCGGGTTACGGGTCCGGTGGGTGGGCGGCGAGGCGGGGGCGGGCAAGACCGCGCTGGTCGAGGCGGTCGGTGGCCGGCTGCGCGACCGCGGCTGGCAGGTGGCCGTCGGGCGGTGCCCCGAGGTGGAGGGCGGCGCCCCGCCCGCGTGGGCGTGGAGCGAGGTGGTGCGGTCGCTGAGCCGCAGCCATCCGATCGGGGACGGGCTGGCCGACCGGCTGGCGCCGCTGCTGGGCGACGGTGCGCCGGGCGGTGGCCAGTTCTGGCTGGCCCGCGCCGTCGGTGCCTACCTGGCCGAGATCGCGGCGAAGGGACCGCTGCTGGTGCTGCTCGACGACGTGCACCGGGCCGACTGCGAGACGCTGCAGGTGCTGCGGATGGTCGCCGCCGAGCAGACGGCTGTTCCGATGCTGGTGGTCGGCACCTACCGGCCGGCGGAGTTCCACGCCGACCTCGATGCCACGCTGGCGGCGCTGGCCGGGCCCCGGTCCGACGTGCTGGACCTCGGCGGCCTGGACGAGGCGTCCGTCGGCCGGCTGTTGCGCCGGTACGTCGGTGCCGCCGTCGACCCGGAAACGGTACGGGCGGTGACCGAGCGCACCGGCGGCAATCCGTTGTTCGTCTGTGAGACCGCCCGGCTGATCGTCGCCGAGGGGCCGGCCGCCGCCGTGCAGGTGATTCCGTCGGGCATCCGCAACGTGCTGCGGCGGCGGATCTCGCGGCTGCCGGCGAGTGCGGTGACGGTGCTGCGTGGCGCGGCCGTGATCGGTCGGGACGTCGACGTGGACGTGTTGCTGGCCGCCGACGCGGCCGGTGAGGACACGGTGTTCGACGGCCTGGAGGCGGGCGTGCTGACCGGGTTGCTGGTCGAGCCGGCACCGGGCCGGGTGCGGTTCACGCACGCGTTGATCCGGGACGCGCTCTACGAGGACACGCCCCGGTTGCGGCGGACCCGGATGCACGGCCGGGTGCTGTCTACGTTGGAGCGGCAGCGGCCGGACGACCTGGCCGCGCTCGCGTACCACGCGCTCGCCGCCGGGCCCACCGCCGTGGACCGGGCCGTCGGGTACGCCGCCGGGGCCGCCCGGCGGGCCGCCGGCATCAACGCCCACCTCGAGGCGGCGGAGCTGTGGACCGGGGCCCTGGCCGCGCTGGACCAGGTCGCCGACGCGGACCCGGCGACCCGGGTCGACCTGTTGTGCGGGTTGGCGTCCGCGCAGTCCCGGTGCGCCGACTCGCGGGGGGCCCGCACCACCCGGCAGCGGGCGGTGGCGGCCGCGCGCCCGCTGGCCGACCCCGTCGCCACCGCCCGGGCCCTGGTGGCCATGGACGCCCCGGTGACCTGGACGATCCGCGAAGCCCGCGCGGTCGACGTCGAACTCGTGGCCACGATCGAGCGGACCCTGGCGGCCCTGCCCGCCCGGTCCGACGTGCTGCGTAGCCGACTGTTGAGCGCCCTGGTCTTCGAGATAGAGGGCGACGACCCGGACCGGGCCGACCAGGCGTCGACGGAGGCGCTGCGGCTGGCGCGCACGGTCGGCGACCTGCCGGCGCTGTGCGTCGCGCTGAACGCGCGGTACTTCGTCGACCTGGCGCCCCGCCGGTTCCACCGGCTGCCGGCGCTCGGTGCCGAACTGCTCGAGGTCGCCCGCGCCGCCGGCCTGCCCGGCTACGAGTCGCAGGCGCACCACATCCTGTTCCAGGTCGCGCTGGACAACTGCGAACTGGCCGTCGCCGGCCGGCACGTCGACCAGGCGATCCGCTCCTCCACCCTCGGCCAACTAGGCCCGACGCTCGCCGTGATGTCGCTGTTCGACGCGCTGCGGGCGCTGGTCGCCGGCGAGTTCGACGAGGCCGAACGCGGCTTCACCGAGACCGCCGGGCGGCTCGACCGGGCCGGCGTACCGAACGCTCTCGCGGTCGGCGTGGCGGCGCGGTACTTCACCCGGCTCGCCGCCGGCCGGGTCGAGCAGTCGCTGCCGGAGCTGGCGCCCCTGTACGCCCAGGTCCCCCAGTACACCCACGACCTGATGGCCCGCGCGCTGCTGGCCGCCGGACGGCCCGCCGAAGCCCGCGCGGTGTGGCGTCCGGACCTGCCGGTACGCGAGGACTACTACTGGCTGCTCTGGACGGGGCTCCGGGCCCAGGTGGCGGTCGCCTTCGCGGACCGGGCCGTCGCCGACGACTGCTACACCGCGCTGCTGCCGTGGGCCGGTCGGCTGGCCGGGCTGTCCAGCGGCTCGGTCACCGGTGGGCCCGTCGACCACGCCCTCGGCGAGCTGGCGGTGCTGCTCGGCCGGCCGGAGCGGGCGGCCGAGCACTTCGCGGCGGCCGGCGCGCTGGCGACCCGGCTCGGCGCCGACCACTGGGCCGCGCAGGCTGCCGCCGCCGCGGCCGCGATCGCCCCGGTCAGCCGAAGATGAGCCGTTCCCGGCGACGGTAGCCGGGGCGCACCAGCGCGACCATGATCCGCAACCCCGGGCCGGCCATCCGGTACAGCTCGGCGAGTTCGTCCGGGGCCGCGAACCGTTCCATCCGGGGCAGGTCGAACCGGATCTGCGAGCCCTTGCGGATCTGGTCCTCGACCTGCCGCCAGTCGGCGCCGGACACGTACCGGTCGATGATCGGGAAGATCGTCCGCTCCTCGTCCTCGATGTGCTCGTCGAGCAGGTCGCGCAAGGTACCGAGCAGGGTGGCGAGCCGGCCGGCCACCGCCCGGTCGGCCGGTGCCGCGGCCAGCGCCCGCGCCCCGGCCCGGACCTGGTCGAGCAGCGGGTCGAGGTGGGAGTGGTCGTCGGAGAGGGCGGACAGGTCGACCTCGGCGCCGGCGCTGCGTTCCAGCACCGGCCACAGCAGCCGGTCCTCGTTGGCATGGTGGTGGTGGATCCCGTCGCACAGCGTGTCGACGTACCCGGCGACGGCCCGTGCGCGGGCGGCACCGCACGGGCTCGTGCCCCGGGCGATGCGTTCGACGGTGTCGGCGAGGCGGCGGGCGTCCCCGCGCATGGCGCGGTGGACGATTCGGAAGGCGACCAGGTTCGGGCGGTCGACGGCAGCGGTCATGGCTCACTCCGGGAGTCGTACTGTTTCGGGTCGACCCCTACGGTCCGGTGGCCGACTTAACCGGCGCTTGGCGCGCACTTGCGGGCGCTGCCCCGGCCGCCCGGGTTCGTTCATCTGTCGGACGTACGGCCGTCGAGGCACGGCATTCGGTCGGTCGATGGACGGCATCGACCCGGATCTCGACAGAAGTTCTCCGCGCGCGGTCGGGCTTCCGGCACTTGTCCGAAGACCTGTCGCTCGCCCGTTCCCTACCGTTCGTGATCGAAGCGGGCCATCGGCGGCCCGCCGGTCGTGCACCCGTACGGCCGACCGGTCGCCCGTACGGCGGCCCGCCGGCCGAACCAGCCGTCCCGGCGTCCAACCCCCCCGCGTCCGCGTTCGGTGTGTCCAGTTCCAGGAAGGTGCTGTTGATGGCGAATAGATCCAGAAGGCAGATGTTCCGGCACAGAAAGCTGCTCACCGCGGTCGCGGCGGCGGCCGCCGCGGTCATGCTCGGCGGCCTCGCCGCCGGACCGGCGCAGGCCGACACGACGGGTGGCGGGCCGTTCTCGGCGATCGACCCGCAGAACTGGCAGGACCAGGACGACATGACCTGGGACGACTACCAGCCCGTCCCGGGCATCGACTGGGGTGACCCGAGCCGGCAGCCGACCCAGCGCAAGCTGAAGATCGCCCTGGTCGCCGTCGACTACGCCGACCAGCCGTTCGTCATCACCCAGCGGCGCGGCAGCGACGCGTTCCGCAACCCGCAGATCAACCCGGTGGCGCGCGAGGACGTCCCGCAGTTCTACGCGGACTTCTGGGGCACCCCGAACGAGATCAACCGCGGGCACACCGTCAACAAGTACTGGATGGAGCAGACCGGTGGCCGGGTCGGCGTGGAGTTCGCGCCGTTCGGTCCGTACCGGATGCCGCGCAACCAGTTCGAGTACGGCCTCAACGACATCGGCCAGAACCAGTCCGGCTGCCCGTCCGGCTTCACCTGCAACGGCCGGTTCGAGACCGACGCGGACGCCCTGTGGCGCGCCGACGCGGGCCAGGACATCCGTTCGCAGTTCGACCTGGTCCTGCGCATCTACGCCGGCTACGACGAGACGTCGGTGTGGCAGGAGTTCGGCGAGATGATGTTCCAGAACAAGGAGGACGTCCCGGACGCCTGGGGCCCGCCGGACCCCAACCTGCCGAACTGGGTCGTCAGCCGTTACGTGCCGTGGACCTCGTGGAAGGCCGGGTCCCAGCAGTGGGGCTCGTCCAGCATGCGCCAGGGTGAGAGCTCCGGCACGATCACGCACGAGATCGCCCACACGTTCGGCATCGCCGACAACAACAACAACCCGTACGTCACGCCGTACCGGCGGGTCGGCTCCGGTCCGTGGGACCAGATGGACCGCGGCTCGTTCAACGGTCCGGGCGGCCCGCACGCCCGGTGGGTGGTGCCGGCGGCCCAGGGCGCGGCGATGCCGGCCGGGCAGACCCTGCGCAGCAAGCTGAAGCTGGGCCACATCGACGAGGACCAGGTGGTCCGGCTCTCCCGTGAGGCGCTGGCCACGACCGGTGTCGCGGTCATCGACGTCAAGGCCCGTACGGCGGTGCCCGGCGCCAAGGACGTCCAGGGCGTACGGATCAGCATGAACCGGGACAACACCCCGGCCTGTGACATGAACGCCGACCCGCTGTGTGCCGGCCAGTCGGTGTACGACCACTACACGCTGGAGACGATCCAGCGGATCGGTTCCGACTCGTTCACGCCGGACAACGGTGTCCTGATCGCGAAGAACAAGACGGCCGAGTCCAACACCTGCGGCTACACCTGCTTCACCTGGGTGGTCGATGCCAACCCGCAGGACATCAACATGGTCGACTACTACAAGCCGGACGGCACCCCGGTCAAGCGGACGGTCGCCGACTACCGGCAGCTCAACGACGCGCTGTTCAAGGCCGGCACCAACTCCGGCAGCGAGTACGAGTACGTCGACACGGCCAACCGCCTGCACTTCTACGTCATCAACAAGAAGACCGACGCGGACGGCGTGCTGACGTACACCCTGGCGGTCCGCTCGCTCGACGGCGCCGGCAACAGCGTGCGCGGCGTGACGGTCGGCAAGAACAGCACCGTCGCGGGCAACCCGACCAAGCGCGGCGCGACCTGCACCTTCGAGGTGACCAACACCGGCACGTACGTCGCCGGCGGCCAGGCGCACCCGGAGAACGTCGGCGCCTACCTGCAGTCGGACGTCTACCGGCTCTCGGCCCAGATCATCGGCAAGGGCTGGCGGGTCGACATGCCGAGCGAGGTCGTCACGGCGAAGTTCGGCAAGACGGTCAAGGCCAAGGTCTGGGTGGGTGCCACGGACGCCGCGGTGTCGGCCGGCGTCGTGAAGCTCACCGCCACCTCGGAGAGCGACCCGACCAAGAAGTCGACGGCGAACTGCCGCGTCGAGAAGTAACCATCACCACCACGAAGGGCGCCCCCGGTGCGGACCGGGGGCGCCCTTTCGTCGATCCACCCGGCCGGCGTGCGGCCGGCCCGCGGTGGCTACAGCCCGCCGGCCATGACCTCGCCCGCACGCATCACCAGGCGGACCGTCCCGGGGTGCGACAGCACGGTCGCGTCGGCGAGCGGGTCGCCGTCGACGACGATCAGGTCGGCGTCGAAGCCGGGCTCGACCAGGCCCACCCGGTCGGCGATGCCGAACAGATCGGCGTTGACGACGGTGGCCGACCGGATCACGTCGATCGACTCCTGCGCCTTGGCCCGGATGCCGAACTCGCGGCTCTGGTGCACCTGGGCCGGGCCGAGCAGGTCGGTGCCGAACCCGATCCGTACGCCGGCATCGGCGGCCAGGTTGACCGCGTCCAGGCCGGCGTCGATCACGTCGACGACCTTGCGCCGCTGGTTCTCCGGCATGCCCAGCTCTGCACCCAGTTCGAAGATCTTCTCGTACGCCACCAGGGTCGGCACCAGGAACGTCCGGTGCCGCGCCATCAGGGCGGCGGTGTCGGCGTCGATGAGGTTGCCGTGCTCGATCGAGCGGACCCCGGCCCGTACGGCGCGGCTCACCGACTCGGCGGTGTAGGCGTGCGCGAGTACGTACGCCCGCCGGGCCCGGGCCTCCTCGACGGCGGCGACCATCTCCGCCTCGGTGTACTGCATGGTCCAGATCTCGTCGGTGGGCGACGAGATTCCGCCGGACGCCATGATCTTGATGTGGTCGGCGCCGCGCTTGAGTTCGTCGCGGGCGGCCTTGCGCACCTCGTCGACGCCGTCGGCGATGCGGGAGAACGGGCTGTGGTGGTGACCGGGACAGCCGATGTCCGAGGGCCACTCGTCGCCGTGGCCGCCGGTCTGCGACAGGGCCCGGCCGGAGACGAACATCCGGGGGCCGCGGATCAGGCCGAGTTCGACCGCCCGGGCCAGGCCCCGGTCGCTGCCGCAGGGGTCCCGTACGGTCGTGAAGCCCCGGGCCAGGGCGTCCTCCAGGGCCCGCCGGGCGTACTGGGAGAGCAGCGTCATCGGCCAGTCGAGCAGCGAGCCGATGTGCATCGAGGCGATCATCGGGTGGAAGTGGGCGTCGAGCAGGCCGGGCATCAGGACCCGGTCGCCGACGTCGATCGTCTCGGCGCCCCCGGTGGTGGCGTTCGGGCCGACGTCGGCGATCCGGCCGTCGGTGACGACGACCCGGCTGCCGCTGCGGTAGTCGCCCGTGGTCACGTCGAGGACCCGGGCATTGATCAGGACGGTGGACGCCACACGGCATCCTTTCCCCGCGATCTTGCACTTGTCGCCCGACAAAGTGCGCAAAAGGGGGAGATATCTGCAAGATCGCGGAACGAAGAGGGGTGGGGGAGAGGGGAGGGAGGGGAGCGGGGGTTACGAGGGGCGGCCGGCCCACTCGCGGCGGACGCGGCCGATGTGCGTACGCATCAGGTCTTCCAGATCGTCGGCCTTGCCGGCCTGGATCAGGTCGCACATCTGCACGTGTTCGAGAGCGTTACGGACCAGTTGTCCGGCTTCGGCCAGGCTGGCCAGCCCGTAGAGGCGGCTCTGCGACCGCAGGTCCTCCACGATCCGGACCAGCCGGTGGTTGCCACCGGCGCCCAGCAGGCGCCGGTGGAACTCGTGGTCGGCCCCGATGTACCGGATCAGGTCGCCCTCGGCCGCCGCCGCGACGATGTCGCCGGCCAGCGACTGCAACGTCGTCAGCAGCTCCGGGGTGATGTGCCCACACGCCTCGCCGGCCGCCGGCGGCTCGAGCAGCTCCCTGATCCGGGTGATGTGGTCGAGGTCGGCCTCGGACACCGCGGTCACCTGGAATCCCTTGTTCCGGACCGGGTTGACCAGACCCTGCTTGACCAGGTCGAGCATCGCCTCGCGGACCGGGGTCGCCGAGACCCCGAACCGCTCGGCCAGGTCGGGCGCCGAGTACAGCTCGCCCGGCTTCATCTCGCCCGACACGATCGCACCCCGAAGCGCGTCGGCCACTTTCTCGCGCAGGCTCATCCGCCGGGCGAAGGTCGGAAGAGTCAACTTTGAGGAGTCGGCCATCTGTGTCGTCTCTCGCTAGTCGTCGTACGGCTCGCCGGCCGGAGCCCGCGGGTGACCGCTGGTTGCCAATCCTAGAGAAGGAAACCCTCCGGAAAGGGGTCCCTCGGGTCGAGGAAGTACTGCGCGGTTCCGGTGATCCAGGCCCGACCGGTGACGGTGGGCAGGATCGCGGGCCGGTCGGCCACCGTCGTCTCACCGATGATCCGGCCGATGAACCGGCTCCCGATCAACGACTGGTTGACGAACTCGTCGCCGGGACCCAGTTCACCACGGGAGTGCAACTGTGCCATCCGGGCCGACGTGCCGGTGCCGCAGGGCGACCGGTCGAACCAGCCCGGGTGGATGGCCATGGCGTGCCGGGAGTGCCGGGCGGTCGAACCGGCGGCGACCAGCTGCACGTGGTGGCAGACGTTGATGTCGGCGTTCTCCGGGTGGACCGGCCGGTCCTGCTCGTTGATGGCATCCATGATGGCCAGTCCGGCGGAGAGCAGCTCCTGCTGCTGCGACGGATCGACCTTCAGCCCCAACCGGTCGGCCTCCAGGATCGCGTAGAAGTTTCCGCCGTACGCCAGGTCGTAGGTCACCGTGCCGAAGCCCGGCACGGTGACCTGCGCGTCCAGGCGGTCGGTGTACGACGGAACGTTGCGGATCGTCACCGACTCGGCGACGCCGTCGGTGGTGGCGACCTCGGCCACGACGAGCCCGGCCGGGGTGTCGAGCCGGATCGTGGTGACCGGCTCGGTCACCTCCACCATGCCGGTCTCCACCAGTACGGTCGCCACCCCGATCGTGCCGTGCCCGCACATCGGCAGGCACCCGGAGACCTCGATGTAGAGCACGCCCCAGTCGGCGTCCGGCCGGGTCGGCGGCTGCAGGATCGCGCCGCTCATCGCCGAGTGCCCACGCGGCTCGAACATCAGCAGTTTCCTGATGTTGTCGGCGTTGGCCAGAAACCACCGGCGGCGCTCGAACATCGTCGCGCCGGGCAGGGTGCCCACGCCGCCGGTGATGACCCTGGTCGGCATCCCCTCGGTGTGGGAGTCCACCGCGTGGAACACCCGCTTCGACCGCATCGGAACCTCTTTCCCCGCCGTGTCAGGCGTACTTGGCGGCGGCCCGCTCGGTGAGTTCGCGGATCTCCGCCTCGTCGCGGGGCAGCAGCGGCTGGCGCGGCGGGCGGCACGGGCCACCGTACCGGCCGACGACGTCCATGGACAGCTTGATCGCCTGGACGAACTCGGTGTGGAAGTCCCAGCGCAGCAACGCGTGCAGCTCCCGGTAGAGCGGCAGGGCCGTCGCCAGGTCGTGCCGCAGCGTCGCCTCGTAGAGCTCGACGCAGGCGCGGGGGAAGGCGCTCGGGTAGCCGGCGACCCACCCCTTCGCCCCGGCCAGCCCCACCTCGAGCACCGAGTCGTCGGAGCCGATCAGGATGTCGAGGCCGGGGACCAGTTCGGTGATCTGGTAGGCCCGCCGGGCCTCGCCGGTGAACTCCTTGACGCCGACGATCAGGCCCTCGTTGTAGAGCTCGGCGAGCAGTTCCGGCCGCAGGTCGATCTTCGTGTCGAGCGGGTTGTTGTACGCCGACACCGGCAGCCCGGCCTTGGCCACCTCGCGGTAGTGCTCGATGACCGCCCGGTCGTCGCCCCGGTAGGAGTTCGGCGGCAGCGCCATCACCACCTGGGCGCCGGCCTCGGCGGCCTGCTCGGCCCAGGCACGGGCCTCGCGGGCGCCGTACGCGCCGACGCCCGGCATGACGGTGAAGCCCTCCGGCGCGGCCTCGACCGCCACCTGGACCATCCGCGCCCGCTCCTCGTCGGTGAGGACCTGGTATTCACCCAGGGACCCGTTGGGGCACACCCCGTGGCAGCCGTTGTCGGCCAGCCACTTCACGTGCTCGGCGTAGCTGTCGTAGTCGACCGTCAGGTCGGCACGCAGCGGGGTCGGCGTCGCCACGAGGACGCCGTGCCAGGGCTTCCGGTCTTCCACGCTCGTCTCCTTTGATGCAATGGTGTCATGCGTCCGTCGGCCTCGTCGCCGACGCTCGTCGTACGGCGGGCCGGGCCCGCCCGGCGGCGTCCGCCCCGGTCCGGGCCGGCCGTTGCGCCGTGTCTCTCAAGTGGTCAGTGTCCCGTCGATCCGGCGCGGGATGCCGGTCGGGTTTCCGTCCCGCAGTTCGGCCGGGAGGATGTCCGCCGGCGCGTCCTGGTAGCTGACCGGCCGCAGCCAGCGCCGGATGGCGGTGGCGCCGACCGAGGTGTGTCCACTCAGGGTGGTCGACGGGTACGGTCCACCGTGGTGGGTGCCCCAGGCGACCGCGAGTCCGGTGGGGAAGCCGCCGAAGAGCAGCCGGCCGGCGCGGCGGCGCACCACGTCGTGCAGCCGGTCGCGCAGCGCCGTCTCGTCGGCGGTGACGTGCAGGGTGGCGGTCAGCTGGCCGTCGAGCCGGCGCAGCGCGTCGAGCAGGTCGTCGGTGCCCTCGTAGCCGATCACCAGTGCGGTGGGGCCGAAGCACTCCTCCAGCAGGTCGCCGGTGAGGTCGGCGGCGGCGACGGTGAACAGCGCCGGGCTGGCCTGGTCCGGTCCGGCCGGCGTGCCCTCGCCGAGCAGGGCCAGCCGGGCGTCGTCGCGGCGCCGGCCGGTCTCGCGGACGTACGCGTCCTTGATCGCGCTGTTGAGCGGGCGGCCGGGCGCGGTGGCGGCCACGGCCTCGGCGAGGGCGGCGCGCAACTTGTCGCCGTCCGGGCCGACCGGCACGAAGAGCAGGCCGGGCTTGGTGCAGAGCTGGCCGAGGCTGCCGGTCACCGAGTTGACGTAGCCGGTGGCGATCCCGGCCGGGTCGGCGGCCGCCGCGCCGGGCGAGACGACCAGCGGGTTGAGG
This sequence comes from Polymorphospora rubra, assembly GCF_018324255.1. Lineage (GTDB taxonomy): Bacteria > Actinomycetota > Actinomycetes > Mycobacteriales > Micromonosporaceae > Polymorphospora > Polymorphospora rubra. The sequence goes on along the minus strand of NZ_AP023359.1, from coordinate 7,889,683 downwards.
CTGCCGAGTTCGCCGTAGAAGGGGATCGGCCGGGGGCGGGCGGCGGCGAGGTCGGCCAGTGCCCGGCCGCCGGCGATCGAGCCGGTGAAGCCGACCGCGGTGATGTCGGGGTGGTTCACCAGGTCGACGCCGGCCTGGTAGCCCTCGACGAGACCGATCACGCCGGCCGGCAGCCCGGCCGACTCGACCGCGGCCCGGATGACCTCGTACGACCGGCGGCTGGTCTCCGGGTGCGACGGGTGGGCCTTGACCACGACGGGGCAACCGGCGGCCAGCGCGGACGCGGTGTCGCCGCCGGCGACGCTGAACGCGAAGGGGAAGTTGCTGGCGCCGAAGACCCCGACCGGGCCGAGCGGGATCAGCATCCGGCGCAGGTCGGGACGGCGGCCCAGGGGAGTGTCGCCGGCGGGGTCGATCGTCGCCTCGACGTACGAGCCCTCCCGCAGCACGGTGCCGAACAGCCGGAACTGGAACGCGGCCCGTCCCACCTCGCCCTCGAGCCGGGCGGTGGCCAGCCCGGTCTCCCGTTCGGCGACGGGGACGAGGTCGGCCCGGGCGGCCTCGAGGCGCTCGGCGATCGCGTCGAGCACGTCGGCGCGGCCGGTGCGACCGTGCCGCTCCCACGCCTCGAAGGCGTCGTCGGCGGCGCGGACGGTGCGGTCGACGTCAGGCATGGCGGTCCTCTCGGTGGTGACGACCAAGTGGGAGATTTCGGGCCGGGGCAGGACGAGCGCCTGACATTCGGCTCCAGTGCGACATTACCATAATCGGTGACATGTAAAATGTCACTGAAGTCACGGACAGAAAGTGCCCGACCACGGTCAGGTTCCCGGGTGCTGGGACAGCAGACCCAACGGGATCGGTACGGCCACCGGACGCTCCGCCGCCGCACCCGGCTCGAACGGCCGGCCCGACCAGGCCGCCACCAGGCACGACGTCGCGTATCCGCAGACCCGGCCCTGGCACCAGCCCATCCCCGCCCGGCTCAACAGCTTCGCCGACCGGGCGTCGGTCGCGCCCAGTTCGTCGGTCGCCTCGCGCAGCCGCCCCGCGGACACCTCCTCGCACCGGCACACCAGCGTCTCGTCGGTGAGCCAGTCCCGCCAGCCGTCGCGCACCGGGTGGGTGCGGTGCATGGCGGACGCGAACGCCCGCAGCCGGTTCCGCTGGCCGACCAGCCGGCGCGGCACCGCACCGGCGCCCGCCGCCCGGCCCGTCGCCACCGCGGCCGCGGCCCGGCCGGCGACGGCCCCCTCGACCGTGGCCAGCGCGGCCCCGCCGACCCCGCACGCCTCGCCCGCGACGTACACGCCGGGCACCGACGACCGCTGCGCCTCGTCGACCTGCACCACCACCGAGCCGTCGACGTCGACGCGGGTGGCACAGCCGACCGCCAGCGGCAGCTCCAGCTGCGGGGTGAAACCCCAGCCGACCGCGACCGCGTCGCACTCGACCCGCTGCTGCGAACCGGCGACGATCCGCCAGTCCCGGTCGAGGCGGGCCACGGTCACCGCCGTCACCCGGTCCGTGCCGTGCGCGGCGACGATCGCGTGCCGGGACCGGTACGGCACCCGGTGCCGGGCCAGGGCCGCCGTGTAGCCCGCCCCCTCGGTCAGCTTGCCGGCCACCGGCAGCACCGCCGGAAGCCGGCGTACCCAGCCCAGCGGCGAGTTCGCCTCGAACACCCCGGCGACCTTCGCGCCGCGCGCCGCCAGACCCGACGCGACCGGAAGCAGGAACGGTCCCGTACCGCCCACCACGACCCGTCGGCCGGCGAGGACCTGGTTGCCCTTCAACAGCGCCTGCGCCCCGCCCGCCGTGTAGACGCCGGGCAGGTCCCAGCCGGGAAACGGCAACTGCCGGTCGTACGCCCCCGGGGCCAGGACCAGCGACGTCGCGGCGATCTCGACCTCGGTGCCGGCCACCACCGCCCGTACGACGAAGCCGGCCGCGACCTTCTCGATCGTCCACACCTGGTGGCCGAAGAACGTCGTCGCCGCGTCGACCGCGCGCACCTGGGCCCGGAACGTCTTCAGTCCGTGGTGCAGGTCGGCGACCGCGTCGAGATCGCCGGCCGGATGCCGCCAGTACTGGCCGCCCGGCTGTCCCGCCCCGTCGACCAGGGCCACCCGGGCGCCGGCGCCGACCGCCGCCTCCGCCGCGGCCAGCCCACCCGGACCGGCCCCGACCACCGCGACGTCAAACCGCGAGCTGGTCACGGCCACCACCCTCCTGCGTACGGACCGCCATCCCCGGCTGCGCCGCAATCAGGCAGGCCCGCTGGTTCGGTACCCCGTCGATGGTGATCAGGCAGTCGAAACAGACGCCGATGCCGCAGAAGACGCCCCGGGGACGGCCCTCGACCCGGGTGGTGCGCCAGGAGCGGATCCCGGCGCCGATCAGCGCGGCACCGACGGTCTGCCCGGCGGTGAAACCGACCCGCCGGTCGTCGAAGGTGAAACTACTCTCGGTCATGCGGCACCTCGCTGCGCTCGGCGGCCGCATGACTGTGGGCTGAGCCGATCGATTCCCTCGCGTTGCTCGGTCATGCGAACCGCTCCGGTCGGAAGGGAGACAGGTCGAGGTCGGTGTCCCGGCCGGTCAGCACCTGCGACAGCAGCAGACCGGTCGCCGCGGACAGGCCGATGCCGGCGCCCTCGTGCCCGCAGGCGTGCAGCAGGCCCGGCGCCCGCGGGTCCGGGCCGATGACCGGCAGGTGGTCCGGGCAGTACGGCCGGAAACCACGGTAGGCGCGCATCACCGACACCCCGGCCAGCACCGGGAACAGCCCGATCGCCTTCGCGGCCACCGCCCGCAGCGCCGGCACCGACAGCGTGCGGTCGTAGCCGACCCGTTCCCGGCTCGACCCGATCAGCACCGGTCCGGCCGGCGTGCCCTCCACCACCGGCGACGTCTGCAGGTCGGCGTCGCCGCTGGCCACGTCGGAGACGTACTCGGCGGCGTAGACCTTGTGCCGCACGATCCGGGGCAGCGGCTCGGTCACCAGGATGAAGCCGCGCCGGGGCAGCACCGGCAGATCGATCCCGGCCAGCCGGGCGATCTCGCCGCCCCAGGTGCCGGCCGCGTTGATCACGGCACCGGCGGCGAGGTCGCCGTCGCCGGTGCGGACGCCGGTCACCTTGTCGCCGTCGCGCAGCAGGCCGCGCACCTCGACCCCGGACCGCAGTTCCGCGCCCTCGGCCCGCGCGGCGCGCAGCAGCCGGGCGGCGGCCAGCGCCGGCTGGACCTGGGCGTCCTGCGGGTAGTACGCGCCGCCGGCCAGCGCCGGGTTCAGGTGCGGCTCGTAGTCGGACAGCCCGTCCGGACCGATCATCGTGACCTCGACGCCGGCGCCGCGCTGGTCGTCGGCGAGCGTCCCCAACTGGTCCAGCGTCTCCGCCGCCGACGCGACGACCACGCCGCCCTTCGGCTCGTACTCGAAGCCGCCGACCTGTTCGCCCAGGTCGCGCCAGAGGCCGGAGGAGAGCTGGGCGAGCCGCAGCTCCGCGCCGGGCGGCTTGTCGGAGACCAGGATGTTGCCCTCGCCGGCCCCGGTCGTGCCGCCGGCGACCGGACCCCGGTCGACGACGGTGACCCGCAGCCCGGCCCTGGTGGCATACCAGGCGCAGGCGGCGCCGACCACGCCGGCACCGATCACCAGCACGTCAGGGGCGGTCATCACACACCTCCGTCGGCGGCCGGCCCGACCGCGTCGAGCCGGACCAGCAGGGCCTGCTCGGGGGCGAGCACCGGGGGAGTGAGCCCGACCGTGCCGAGCACCCGCCCGCCGACCTCGACCGGGCCGGAGCCGTACCACGCCGGGTCGATCCGGCCGGTCGTCGCCGGCCGGCCGAACTCGGGCAGGACGGTGACCCGGTAGACCCGGTCGGGGTCGAGGCCGGGCATCCGCCACGGCGCCGGTACGGCGTCGACCGAGGTGGCGAGCTGCACGTACGCGAAGACCGCGGTGGCCCGGTCCGGTGCCACGACCCCGTGCACCCAGGCGGCCGGGTCCGGGTGGTCGCCGCGGACGACGGTGCCGCCGTGCAGCACCGGCCGCAGGTCCTTGTAGCCGGCGATCGCGGCCCGCAGCGCCGTCCGCTCGTCGGCCGTCGCCGTCGTCACGTCCCACTCCAGGCCGAAGTGCCCGAAGACGGCGGTCGCCACCCGGAACGACAGGTCGTGGGTACGGGCGGTGGTGTGCGAGCGGGGCGGGCCGACGTGCGCGCCCATCAGCTCGGGCGGCACGAACAGGCCGGTCCAGCGCTGGATCGCCTGCCGCTCCAGGGCGTCGTTGCAGTCGCTGGCCCACACCCGGGCGGTGTGCTCCAGGACCTCGAGGTCGATCCGGGCGCCGCCGGACGAGCAGCTCTCGATCTCCACGCGCGGGTGCCGCCGGCGCAGTTCGGCCAGCAGCCGGTAGACGGCCCGGGTCTGCTCGCGTACGGCGGCCCGGCCGTGGTGGCCGGCGTCGACGAGGTCCCGGTTGTGGTCCCACTTCAGATACGCGATCCGGTACGTGCACAGCAGGTCGTCGAGCCGTTCCAGCAGGTACGCGTACGCGTCCGGGTGGGACACGTCGAGCACCTGCTGGCGGCGGCCGGGTGGCGGCAGCACCCCGTCGGCGGGGCGCAGCACCCACTCCGGGTGCGCGCGGAACAGCGCCGAGTCCGGGTTGACCATCTCCGGTTCGACCCACAGGCCGAAGTCCATGCCGAGGCCGGTGACGTGGTCGACCAGCGGGTGCAGGCCGTCCGGCCACACGTCCGGGTCGACGTACCAGTCGCCGAGGCCGGCGCTGGAGTTGCGGCGGCCGGTGAACCAGCCGTCGTCGAGCACGAACCGTTCCACGCCGAGGTCGGCCGCCACGTCGGCGAGGCCGCGCAGCCGGTCGACGTCGTGGTCGAAGTAGACCGCCTCCCAGGTGTTGAGCACCACCGGACGCGGGGCGTCCGGGTGGCCCGGCCGGGAGCGCAGCCAGCCGTGGAAGGCGGCGCCGATCCCGTCCAGCCCGGCGCCGCTGTACGCCGCGTACAGCCACGGCGACTCGTACGACTCCCCGGGGGCGAGGATCACCTCACCGCCGAGCAGCAGTTCACCGCCGCCCAGCGTGGACCGCCGCTCGGGCAGCCGCTGGGCGTACGTCACGTGGTTGCCGCTCCAGGCGACGTGCACCGCCCACACCTCGCCGGTCCGGTGGCCGAAGCCGCGGGTGCCGGCGACCAGCCCGATCGTGGCGTCGTGCCCGGTGCGGCCGCGCCGGCTCTCCCGTACCCAGGCGCCGTGGTCGAAGGCACGGCGCTGCGGGTGGCGTTCCCGGGCCCACCGCCCGGTGAAGTCGAGCAGTTCGTCGGCGTGCGCCGGCACCGGCACCGCCACCTCCAGGGCGTCGACCGTGTACGGCGTGGTGCCCCGGTTGGTGACGGTGTGCCGGAGCCGGGCCAGCCCCGCCGGGGCCAGTTCGACGTGCGTGACGAGTTCGAGTCCGGTGCGTTCGTCCCGCGCGGTGAAGGTGGCGGCGTCCGCCGTCACGCTCGTCGCGGTCAGCGTGAACGCCGACGACCAGGCGGTGCCGGCCCGGTGGCCGCGCAGCCCGGGCCGGCCCATGTGGCCGGTGCCGGCCTCGGGCAGGATCGCCACCGGCACCGCCGGGTCCGGGGTGTTGATCGCCGCCGGCTCGTCGGGTTGCCGGGCGACGTACGCCGCGTCGGCGTCGCCGAGTTCCGGCCCCCAGTGCCGGATCACCGGCAGTCCGGGGCCGGCCGCGTCGACGACGAGACTGACCCCGGGACGGCTCAGATGAACGACGGCGGACCCGTGCTCAGAGGGCATTCGGTCGTCTTCCGGTTGCCAGGTTCGCGGCCTCCGCCGGTTCCTCGGTCTCGTCCGGCTGCTCGGCGACCTTGGCCGGCGCCGGCTCGTCGACCACGACGTCCGTCCGCGGCTGGATCCGGCCGGCCTCGATGTCCTCGGCGAAGTGGCAGGCGACCCGGTGCCCGGAGGCGAGTTCGCGCAGCACCGGCCGCTCGTTGTCGCAGCGGCTGGCCTGCCGCCACGGGCACCGGGTGTGGAAGCGGCAGCCGCTGGGCGGGTTCGCCGGCGACGGCAGGTCGCCGTGCAGCAGGATCCGCTTGCGGGCCACCTCGACCGACGGGTCCGGCACCGGGACGGCGCTCATCAGCGACCGGGTGTACGGGTGCATGGGCGTACGGTAGAGGGTCTCCGACGACGCCTGCTCGATGATGGTGCCGAGGTACATGACCCCGACGGTGTCGCTGATGTGCCGGACCACCGCCAGGTCGTGCGCGATGACCAGGTAGGTCAGCGAGAACCGCTCCTGGAGTTCCTTCAGCAGGTTGATCACCTGGGCCTGGATCGACACGTCGAGCGCGGAGACCGGCTCGTCGGCGATGACCAGTTTCGGGTTCAGCACCAGGGCGCGGGCGATACCGAGCCGCTGCCGCTGCCCGCCGGAGAACTCGTGCGGGTAGCGGTTGACCACCGTCGACGGCAGGCCGACGACGTCGAGCAGTTCCCGGATCCGCTTGGCGTGCCCGGCCGCGCCGCCCGGCATCTTGTGCGCCCGCAGCGGTTCGGTGAGCAGCGACTCGACGTTCTGCCGCGGGTTGAGGCTGGCCATCGGGTCCTGGAAGACCATCTGGAAGGTGCGCCGCAGCGAGCGCAGCGGACGCTCCTTCAGCGCCAGCAGGTCCTGGCCGTCGAGGGTGACCGAGCCGCTGGTCGGCTCGGTCAGCCGCATGATGGCCCGGCCGAGCGTGGACTTGCCACAGCCGGACTCACCGACCAGGCCGAACGTCTTTCCGGCGTCGACGTCGAGGTCCACGCCGTCGACCGCCTTGACCGCGCCGGTGGTCCGCTGGAACAGCGTTCCCGCCTTGAACGGGAAGTGCACCTTGAGGTCACGTACCTCCAGCAGGCTCACCGGACACCGCCTTTCACCGTGCTGACGCTCTTGGAGGAGGCCGGGAGGTTGACCGGCCGGATGCACCGGGCCCGGTGCGGCGACGTCACCGACACGTCGGTGACCGCGGGCGGGCCGGCCAGGCAGGCGTCGACCGCCCGGTCGCAGCGGGGTTGGAACGCGCAGCCGCGGTCCCAGGGCACCAGGTCGCGTACCGAGCCGCGGATGGTGTGCAGGGCGGCACCGCGGTCGTCGTCCATGCGGGGGATGGAGCGCAGCAGGCCGTCGGTGTACGGGTGCGACGGCTGCCCGAACAGGTTGGTGGCGGTCGCCGACTCGACGACCCGGCCGGCGTACATGACGTGCACGTCGTCGCACAGGCCGGCGACGACGCCCAGGTCGTGCGTGATCATGATCAGGCCGCAGCCGCTCTCGCTGACCAGGTCGCGCAGCAGGTCGAGGATCTGCGCCTGGATCGTCACGTCCAGGGCGGTGGTCGGCTCGTCGGCGATCAGCAGCTTCGGCCGGCAGGCGATCGCGATCGCGATCATCACGCGCTGCCGCATGCCGCCGGAGAGCTGGTGCGGGTACTCGCCGAGGCGGCGGGCCGGGTCGGGGATACCGACCCGGCGCAGCAGCGACTCGGCCTCGCGGCGGGCGTCCACCCTGGACGCCTGCGAGTGCCGGGTGATCACCTCGGTGAGCTGGCGGCCCACGGTGATCACCGGGTTCAGGGACGTCATCGGGTCCTGGAAGATCATGGCGACCTCGCTGCCCCGTACGTCGCGCATCTGGCGCGGCGTGAGGGTGGTCAGGTCCCGGTCGCCGAGCAGCACCTGGCCGGTGACCTTGACGCCGCGCCGGGGGAGGAGCCCCATGATCGCCAGCGAGGTCACCGACTTGCCGGAGCCGGACTCGCCGACGATGCCGACCGACTGGCCGGCCGCCACGTCGAGGGTGACCCCGTCGACGGCCCGCACCGGCGGGTGACCGGACCGCTGGAACGTCACGGTGAGGTCGCGTACCTGGAGGAAACTCATCGGGTCACCGCCGCATCTTCGGGTCGAGGGCTTCCCGCAGCGACTCGCCGACCAGGGTGAAGCCGAGCGCGGCCAGGACGATCGCCAGGCCGGGGTAGAACGCCAGCATCGGGGCGGCGGCAAGGGTGCTCTGCGCGTCGTTGAGCATCCGGCCCCATTCCGGCGTCGACGGATCGCTGCCGGACAGGCCCAGGAACGCCAGGCCGGCCGCCTCCACGATCGCCAGGGCCAGGGTCAGGGTGCCCTGGACCAGGATCGGGGTGAACGAGTTCGGCAGCACGTGCCGGAAGACGATGCCCGCCCGGGAGATGCCCAGCGACTTGGCGGCCAGCACGTAGTCGGCGGTGCGCTGGCCGAGCATCTCGCCGCGCAACAGACGGGCGAAGATCGGGACGTTGACCACCGCGATGGCGATCATCACCGAGGTCAGGCTCTGGCCGAGCATCGCGGCGACCGCGATGGCGAACAGCAGGCCGGGCACCGACAGCATGATGTCGACGAACCGCATGACGACCGTGTCGACCCAGCCGCCGAACGCGCCGGCCAGCAGGCCCAGGAAGACCCCGGCGGTGGCGCCGAGAGCCAGCGACACCACACCGATCAGCAGCGACTGCCGGGCACCGTGGACGAGCCGGGAGAACACGTCGCGGCCCAGCGGGTCGATGCCCAGCCAGTGCTCGGCCGACGGTCCGGGGTAGACGCCGGGGCGGACCTCGGACAGCCAGGAGTTGTCCTTCGGCGAGTACGGCGCGATCCACGGCGCCAGGATCGCCACCACGACGAAGATCGTGATCAGGACCAGGCCGACGATCGCCATCGGGTTGCGGAAGAACCGGCGGGCGGCGTCGCCGCGCAGCCCCCGGGCCGGCGGCCGGGCGTCGGACTTGCCCGACTCACGCTTCTCCGGAGCCTTCCCGGCGGGGACGGCACCGGCCTCGGTAACGCTCATGAAACCCTCACCCGCGGATCGAGCAGGCCGTAGATCAGGTCGACGATCATGTTGACCACGACGTAGATCACGGCGATGACCAGGATGAACCCCTGGATGGTCGGGAAGTCGCGTTCGACGATGCCGTCGGCCATGAACTTGCCGACCCCGGCGAACGCGAACACCGTCTCGGTCAGCACCGCCCCGGCGAGCAGTACGCCCAGTTGGAGACCGATGACCGTGGTCACCGGCAGCATCGAGTTGCGCAGCACGTGCCGGCGGGTGATCGTGCCGGCGAGCAGGCCCTTGGCCTCGGCGGTGCGTACGTAGTCCTCGTTGAGCACGTTGAGCACCGACGCCCGGGTCATCCGGACGATCACCGCGAGCGGGATCGACGCCAGTGCCAGGGCCGGCAGGATGAGGTGCGTGATCGCGTCCCAGCTCGCGCCGAGGTCACCGGTGATTATCCCGTCCAGCACGTAGAAGCCGGTCGGATGCTCGGTCCGGGCCCGGGCGTCGGCCCGGCCGGAGGTCGGCAGCCAGCCGAGCTGCACCGCGAACACGAACTTGAGCAGGTAGGCGAGGAAGAAGATCGGCACGGTCACGCCCAGCAGCGACCCGGACACGACCAGGTTGTCGACCCAGGTGCCGTGCCGGCGGGCGGCCAGGTAGCCGAGCGGGATACCGACCGCGACCGCGATGAGCAGCGCGCAGACCGCGAGCTCGATCGTGGCCGGGAACCGGCGCAGCATCTCGTCGACGACCGGTTGGCCGGTCTGGAGTGACGCGCCGAAGTCGAGCCGGACCGCCCGCCACAGGAACTGCAGGTACTGCTCCCACAGCGGGCGGTCCAGGCCGAGCTGCACCTCGATGTCCCTGACGGCCTCCGGCGTCGCCCGTTGCCCGAGCAGTGCCTGAGCGGGACCACCCGGCAGGGCGCGTACCCACGCGAACAGCAGGATCGAGAGCCCGAGCAGGATCGGGACGAGTTGGATCAGTCGTCGGAAGACGAAGCGCAGCACGTCGGTTCAGCTCCCGAGGTCGATGAGCTTGAAGTACTCCAGGCTCACGGGAGACGGGGTGTAGCCGGTGACGTCCGAGGCCAGCGCGAGCAGCGGCTGGTTGTGCACGAACGGCACACCGGGGATGTAGTCGAACAGGAGCTGGTTGACTTCCTCGTACAGCGCCTGGCGGGCGGCCTGGTCGGTCTCGGCCAGCGCCTGGTTGAGCTTGCCCTGGATGTTCGGCTCGTTCAGGGCGAACTGCGGGTTGTTCTCGCGGAAGAAGGTGCCCACGAAGTTGTCCGGGTCGGCGTAGTCACCGCTCCAGCCCAGCAGGAACAGCTGGCCCAGGTTGTCGCTCTGGATGTTCTGGAGGTAGTCCGGGGTCCACGGCACGGTCTTGGGGACGATGGTGAAGCCCACCTTCTCCAGGTCGGCCGCGAAGGACTCGTAGACCGCCTGCGGGTTCGGCATGTACGGCCGGGACACGTTGGCCGGGTACCAGAACTCCAGCGTCAGGTTGGTCTCGCCGGACTCGGCGATGAGCTGCTTCGCCTTCTCCTCGCTGTACTCGTAGCCGGCGATCGAGCTGTTGTAGCCCCACTGCGACGGCGGCAGGAACTGGTTGGCCACCTCGGCACCCTGCGGGTACTGGGCGTCCAGCAGACCCTGGCGGTTGAGCGCGTGCGCGATCGCCTGCCGGATCTTCTGGTTCTTCAGCAGCGGGATGTTGTTGTTGAAGCCGACGTACCCGACGTTGAACGCCGGCCGGGAGACGACCTGGGCGGCCGATTCCACGGCGGCGACGTCGGCGGCCGCGACACCCTCGTACGCGTCGATCTCACCGGCCTGGAGGGCCTGGAGCCGGGCGGTGGCGTCGGCGATCGGCCGGAAGATGATCTCGTCCAGCTTCGGCCGGCCCTCGTGGTACTCCTCGTTGGCCTCGAGCACGAGCCGCTCGCCGCGTTCCCAGCTGACGAACTTGAACGGGCCGGTGCCGGCGACGGTCGTCGAGCCGAACCCGCCGCTGTAGGAGATCGAGTCGCCCTGGACGGTGACGTCGGTGCCGCCGTCGGTGATGGCCTTCGGGCTGGCGATCGAGAACGCCGGCAGGACCAGGCCGGCGAGCAGCGCCGACGACGGCTGGGCCAGGTTCAGCGTGACCGTCGTGTCGCTGGTGGCCTCGCAGGACTTGTACCGGCTGGTCTCCGGGACGGACTCGTTGTCCTTGGTGGCGAAGCCACCGAAGATCGTCTGCCAGTAGTAGGAGATGTCGCCGTTCTGCTGGGCGCCCTTGAAGTTGTACCAGCGGTCGAAGTTGAAGCAGACCGCCGCGGCGTTGAACGCCTCGCCGTCGTGGAACTTCACGTTCGGCTTCAGGTTGAAGGTGTACGCGAGGCCGTCGTCGCTGATCGTCCAGTCGGTGGCCAGCGAGGGCACGACCTCGGTGCCGCCCGGCTCGAGGGCGACCAGGGTCTCGTAGATCTGGAAGATGGCGCGGAAGGACTCGCCGTCGGACACGTACGCCGCGTCGAGGGTCTTGGGGTCGTCCGATGCGCCGAAGATGAAGGTCTTGCGGTCACCGTCGCGATCGGAGCTGTCACCCGAGCCGCTGCAGCCCGCGACGAGCGCGGCGGCAGCCGTCAGGGCGACAACCGGGCGTAGTTTGCCGGTTATGCGCATTGCGTTCTCCTTGGTTGTCCCAGCGTTGGGGGCGCGCCGCGGTCCGGTCGGGCGCCACCCCGCCCCGTGTCGACGCTCGCCGGTCGGTCGCCTTGGTCGGGCGCCGGTGGCCGGCTTACCGCCGGCCGTGTGGAAGGACCTAACCATGTCAGCGACCGTGTGCGATGTGCAATTGCACTATCGTATCTGAATCGTGATCGAGGTCCGAGATGGCTCATCGATAAGGATTCTGAGCTGCCATGGAGGTGGATCACTACCTACCTTAAAGGGTGTTGTGAGAGGTGGTGGGTGACACTACAATATTACTGCCTCGATCAAGTCTGCCTGAGGCTCTTGCGTGTCGACGGGGGCCACGCAACCATCACCCCCAAGAGGAGACCGTATGGCTCTGAACGGCAGATCCAGGCGTCGACTCGGAGCGGTGACCATGGTCGCCGCCCTCGCGGTCGGCGCCATCGTCCACCCGCAACCCGCCATCGCGACGGTGCCCGAGTACAGCCCGAAGATCACCCCGTTGGACCCCCAGGACTGGGACAACCAGTACGACCTCACCTGGGAGGACTTCAAGCCGGTCCCCGGCGTCGACTGGACCGACCCGAACCGGCAGCCGACCGTCGACAAGTGGAACGCCGCGCTTGTCGTCCTCGACTACCCGAACATGCCGTTCCAGATCACCCAGCCCGAGGGCTCGACGATCTTCGGCAACCCGATCGGCGTCGGCGACATCCCCCGCGACGACGTACCGGAGTTCTACCGCGACCTGCTCAACAAGCCGGGTGCGCTGAACCACGGCCAGACGCTGAACTCGTACTGGATGGAGGTGTCGTACGGCAAGTACGGCGTCGACCTCACCTCGTACGGCTCCTACCAGATGCCGCGCAACCACTTCGAGTACGGCAACGCGCCCTACGGCGACGCGTCGAGCTGCCCGCCCAACTTCACCTGCAACGGCAACTTCGCCCGCGACGCCCGCGCCGCCTGGGTCGCCGACGTCGGTGAGGAGGTCGCCAACTCGTACGACCAGGTGTTCTACATGGGCGCCGGTCTCGACGAGTCGACCGCCTGGCAGGTCTTCGGCGAGATGATGTTCAACGGTCCGGAGGACGTGCCGGACGCGTGGGGCCCGCCCGCCGAGTTCGACCCCGAGAACAAGATGCCCAACGCGATGAAGACCCGCTACATCCCGTGGACGTCCTGGGCGGCCGGCTCGTTCACCTGGGCCAGCGCCGGCAACCGCTCGGGCAACATGGCCGAGTCGTCCGGCACCGCCGGGTACGCCCACGAGTTCAGCCACATCCTCGGCATCGGCGACAACTACAACGGCGCCTTCGCCGTCCCCGCCCAGCGCACCTTCACCGGGCAGTGGGACATGATGAGCCAGGGCTCGTGGAACGGCCCGACCGGCATGCACACCCGCTGGAAGGTCCCCGCGGACGGCGGCTCCACCGTCGGCCCGCACCACAACATCCGCAACAAGCTCCAGCTCGGACTGATCTCCGAGGCCGACATCGTCGACCTGAGCCGGGAGGGCCTGAAGCAGTCCGGGCTCGTCGTGGCCAAGGTCCGGGCCCGCGCCGCCGGGCCGCTGACCGACGAACTGCTCGGCGTACGGGTCACCCTCGACGGCGCCGCGCCGGTCGACCGGACCCCGTCGTGCCACCCGTCGACCGGCGGCGTCAACTGCGCCGGCACCAGCGACTACACGCACTACACGATCGAGACGGTGCAGCAGATCGGCGTCGACTCGTACATTCCCGGCAACGGCGTCATCATCAACAAGACCAAGCCGCGCGCCACCAACTGCGGCACCGCGACCTGCTTCGCCTGGACGATCGACCCCAAGCCCGAGGACATCGGGATGGTCGACTTCTACCAGCCGGACGGCACGCCGCGGATGGTCGTACCGGGTGACCCGCGCCAGCTCAACGACGCCACCTTCAACGTCGGCACCAACTCCGGCACCGAGTTCGAGTGGGTCGACCCGCACAACCGGCTGCACTTCTACATCATCGACCTGCACTACGACGCCGACGGCGTGCGGACGTACACCGTGGGTGTGCGCTCGCTCGACGGTGCCGGCCCGCACACCCGGGGCGTACAGGTCAACGACGGCAAGGCCGGCCGCCACAAGCCCGGCAAGGCCGCCCGGTGCACCTTCCCGGTCATCAACTCCGGAAAGCCGGTCGCGTTCGACCGCGCGGCGCACCCGACCGACGTCAAGGACATGGCGCGGGCCGACATCTACCGGCTCAGCGTCACCACCGCGGGCGCCGGTTGGAACGCGGAACTCTACAACGAGGTCACCGCGATCCCGTTCCACAAGCGGGACAGCGTGACCGTCTACGTCGCGCGGGATCCCGGCTCGACGCCGACCGCGACCGTGTCGCTGACCGCTGTCTCGGAGAGCGACCCGACGGTGCGGGCGACCGCCACCTGCACGGTCCACGTCTCCGACACCGGACAGCGCTGACCGCGCCCGGCGGGTGCCCGGTGACCCCGGGCACCCGCCGGCCCGCCCCGCCCGTCCGACCGGTCCCGCCCGGCAGGATCGCGGTGATCAGGGAGTACGCACCCTGACCCGCCGCCGACACGCGAGACGAGATCCCTGATCACGAGGATCTATCCAGGTCAGGGACGGTCGTCGATGACTGAGTAATGTGGACTCTCCCGGGATCGTGCCGCACCCCGTCCGGGCCGGGCGGCACGGCCCGCCTTCCTCCTAGCGTGGATCACGTCACCGACGCGGTGGCGACAAGCTGAGAGGAAGAACAATGAAGCGACTGCTGGCGCGTACCGCCGTCGTCACCATGGCCGTGGCCTTCGGCGCCGCACTGGCCGCCCCGGCCCAGGCCTCGGCCCTTTGCGACCGACCGATACCGCCACCGGCCTGCGACCCCGGGTACGAGCCCGAGCCGACCGTGCGGGACAGCGCGGCCCGCGGCTCGCTCGACGGCGTGACGTACGTCGGCAACGCCGTCCGGGTCGGCGGCTGGGCCTACGACGCCGACAGCGGCAGCAGCCCGCTGCTGGTCGACATCTACATCGACGGCGTGTTCAAGCAGACCCTGACCGCCAACACCTACCGGCCCGACGTGGCGCAGGTCCACCCGTCGTACGGCGCCTACCGCGGCTACGAGGCCACCATCCCGGCCGGGCTCGGCACCCACCAGGTCTGCGCGTACGCGATCAGCGTGGTCCCGTCCGGTGTCAGCCACCCGGGCAACCCGCAGCTCGGCTGCCAGTCGTACACCGCGAGGCTGGCCGCCCCGACCAACCTGAGCATGTCCCGCAACGCCGACGGCGTCGCCCAGTTCACCTTCGTCGACAACTCGGTCGAGGAGACCTCGTGGCGGCTCCAGGTCAAGACGCAGCGCTGGGAGAACCGCTGGGACCCGCGGCTCGGCATGTACGTTCCCCACGTCTACTACACCTACGAGACCACGAGCCTGCAGCCGCACACCGGCACCGGCCAGCGGACCGTCACGGTGCCGGGCATCGGCTCCATGGACTGCGGCTTCACCCTGAGCGCCGTCGCCGGCTCGTTCCAGAGCGCCCCGGTCAACACCGGCTGGTGCTGACCCTCCGTTGAACCCGCACGTCCCGGCGCCCCGACCCGAGGCGCCGGGACGTCGGCGTACCCGGCGACCGGTCGCCGCGGCCCGGGCAGGTCCGGGCCCCGGCGTTCCCGGCGCCGCAGGCCGTCAGGACGGGCAGACGAAGCGGGCGTCGGCCCAGATCGCCGAGGCGTTCCCGGTGGCGCTGGTGGCCACCAGGTCGACGACGGTGGCGGCCGGGATCCCGATGTCGATCTGCTCGGCGGCGCTGACCCTGGTTCGCGGCCCCGACCCGTACACGGCCTCTCCGTCGGCCTGCACCGTGAACGTGACCTCGACATCGTCCGCGTCCGCGTCGGCGACCGCGATGACCGCCCGCAGTTGCTCGCACCCGGTCGGCGGGGTGACCCGCAGCCGGCTCGGCGCCGCCACCACGACCGCGTTGGGATAGGTGGCCCCGTCCAGGTCGACCGCACCCGGCCGGGTACGCGGCTCCGGCTCGGGCTGGTCGACGGCCGGTGTGCCGTCGACGACCAGCAGCATGTCGGACAGGTAGCGGGCGTTCTCGGCCTGGACCTGCTCGTTGCCGCCCACCGGGCCGGGCACGACCTTCGCCGCCGCGCCGGCAAGGGCGACCGCGACGGCCGCGACTCCGGCGACCATGAGCCGGTTCCAGTGCCCGGTCGGCCGCCCGACCGGTCGATCCGGTGGCACCGCGACGGCCGGTGGCATCGAGACGGCCGGTGGCACCGCTGGGCCGGCCGGGACGAGGGCGGCGACGGTGGCGGGGGTGGGCCCGATCGGCGCGGTGGGGCCGGCCGGGAGTGCCGGGAGGGCCGGGGCCGGCGGGCCGCCGGTGCCGGCCGCCCCGGCGCCGGCGGCGCGCGGTGCGGACGGTCGGGGCAGCAGCGTCGGCCGGCGCCGGGCGGCGAGATCCTCCACCCAGCCGAACAGGACGACCGCGATCCCGACCAGCAGCCAGACGAGCGCCAGCCGCAGCACGATCTCGGTCACCCCCGGCTCGAAGCCGCTCGGGGTGAACAGCAGCGCGGCCAGCAGGGCGGCCGGCATGTGCCACAGGTAGATGGTGACGGCCCGGCCGTTGAGTAGGTCCACCACCCGGTCCAGTGGCTTGATCCGTTCGAGCCACTCCACGCGGGGGCGGAACCGCAGCACGGCGGCGACGAACGCGATCGACCACAGCGTCTTGCCGGCCGGGATGCGGTTGAGGTCGAAGGTGCCGGTGGTGGTCAGCGCGGCGACGCAGACCCAGACCGCACCGGCGACCGCGAGCACCCCGACCCCCAGGGCGTAGCGGCGGGCCGGGATCCTCCGCAGCAGGCCGTCGTGGTGGGCGAACCCGAGCATCCACAGCGCCAGGTAGGCGCTGACGTGGTCGGCCTGCTCGGCGAAGTAGCCGCCGACGGTGACCACGTCGAACAGCATCGCGACCGGCAGCAGGACGGCGGCGGCCAGACTCGGCCACGGCCAGCGCCGGAAGAGTGCCAGCAGGGCCGGCGAGAGCAGCACCAGCCACAGGTACGTCGTGATGTACCAGAGCACGGCGACGAAGGTCCAGGCCCAGGCGTCGCCGCCGACCGGCGGCACCCGGGCCGGGAACAGCCACCAGACCAGGTCGGCCCAGCCGAGCGTGGTCGGGGGCGGGGTACGCCAACCGGCGTACACCAGCAGGCCGACGGCGACGAGACCGAACGCCCAGATCGGCGGCAGCAGCCGGCGCAGCCGCGCGCCGACCGCCCGCCGGCCGCCCCGGTCCAGGGACCGGGCCATGAGCGAGCCGCCGAGGGTGAACATCAGACCCATCGCCGGGAACAGCAGGGTCAGCCAGGCACCGCCGAAGATGTGGTAGTAGACGACCCGTACCAGGGCCGCCGCGCGCCACAGGTCGAGATAGCGGTCGCGGCCCCGCCCCGTGGGGGGCCGGTGCGGCGCGCTCTTCTCCCCGGGGGTGCCACGGTCGGCGCGCCGGCGGTGGGTGCTGCGGCCGTCGCGTCTGGTGACGAGGTCATCGGTGCCTCCTCCACTGCCTCTTTTCGCGGAGCAGCCTGCCAGGACGCGGGATCGGTCGCCCGGTGCGCGACGGCGCCCGGTTTGACAGGCGGCCCCGCTCGGCTCGCTGTCGGCCGGGGCGGCGGACGGCGGGACGGGGCACGACGATCCAGCGTACGGGGGCCGGCAGTGGACCTGCCATAAGGCTTTGACCTGCGGCTATACCGTTATCTGATCGATTGGTGGGGTGAGTGTCGTGGGGGCGCGGTGGGAGCGTGCGACGGCCCCTGTCGGGCGGTTTCGGCAACGACCTCGGCCGATGCGTCGCCCGATTGGCCGGTCAGAGTGGTGAAAAGGTGCGATTCTAATCACACCGGCCTGGATCGCCCACGGCGTGCCGCATCCGAGATGCGGCCGTGACCCGGGGGTGGGGGAATGGGGCGGAGTGGTCGGCGGTTGCACGACGCGAGGAGGCGCAAAAAGTTGAACGTCTCCAGAGAAGGCGGCAGTGTGGTGGGCATGACCGATCCCGGACGGCACATGGACGCGCGAGCGATGGTGCGCGGTGCGGGACTGCGGGTGACCAACCAGCGCATCCAGGTGCTCGAGGATCTCGCCGCCCATCCGCACTCGACCGCGGACGCCGTACACGCCCGGGTGGGGGCGCAGCTCGGATCGATATCGAAGCAGGCCGTCTACGACGTGCTGTGGGCGCTCGGCGAAGCGGGTCTGGTCCGCCGGATCGAACCGGCCGGGTCGCCCGCCATCTTCGAGACGCGCACCCGCGACAACCACCACCATCTGGTCTGCCGCTCGTGCGGGGTGATCGCCGACGTCGACTGCGCGACGGGCGAGCCGCCGTGCATGACCCCGTCCGACGACCACGGCTTCGCCGTGGACGAGGCCGAGGTCATCTTCTGGGGACTGTGCCCGACCTGCCGAGGTTGACGAGACGGCGGGACTGCCCCGACACCCGCGTCGGAGCGGTCCCGCTTCCCTGCCACGGTTTCGCCGGCATCCCGAACGGTGCATGATGAAACGGGCCTGGGAGGTGCATGGTGTCTCTGGTCGACATCGTCCAGTCGGGCGTCCAGGCGGTGATCGCCGGTATCGACCGTGCTCGGCTGGAGACCGCTGTTGCCGAGGACGCTGCGCAGCGGATCGCTCAGCACGCCATCGCCACTGGCTTCATCGGAGTTGCCCAGAACATCGCGATAGTCCGCGAGGTGATCGGCCAGGTCCAGGTCGGTATCGGGAGTCTGTCCCTACTGGCAGGTCAAGCCTCGGCGACGGTGCGCGTCGTTCCGCGGCAACGTACGCCAGAGGAGACCGTCGCGGTATTGACACCGTTGTCGGGAAAACTGGATGAGCTGCGCGCCTGTGCCATCAGTTGTGTCGCCCAGATCGAGTTGGCGAAGCAGCGGACAAGATCGGCGCTGCAAGGCGCCGAACCTGGAGCGATGTCGAACCGGTTGGCGGCGATCCAACAGGTTCTGGTCACGGTCAACGCGCGTGTCCTCGAGATTCAGCGCCACGTCGAGCAAGCGGTCATCGAGGCCAGACGCATCGGTGACGGGGAAAAGCGTCAAGGGCGTCGGTCCGGACGATCCGGCGCCCAGCCCGATCGCCGCACCGCGTACCGATTCCAAAGGCCCCGCGCCGGCGGTGTGGCAATCATGAAAGGCAGGAGCGCCGACTCATGAGCGAGCGCATCTCGAGGCCTGGTGGTATGCGCGATCGTGCACAGCGAGTTGAGGTCGCGCGGTGAGTGCCATCTATCGTGAACAGGAACCACCGGCCCCCTCGGACAGGCTCGATCTGCTCGAACGACGCCTTGGCCGACCGCTGCCCGCTGACTATCGGCGGTATCTGACCGAGAGCGATGGTGGATGGCTCGCCGACAACACCGGGGCGGTGAAGAACATCTTCGGGGTGGGGGACGTTCCCGATTCCGCGAGTCTTTGGGAAGTCCTCGACGTCTACCGGCACCGGGTGCCGGCCTGGTTGTTGCCAGTCGCCGATGACGAGTACGGCAACCTGATCTGTCTCTCGCTGCGTGATACCGACCTGGGCACCGTCTGGTTCTGGGATCATGAGGAGGAGGCCGGCGACGGGGCGCCGGCCGAGGACAACATCGCCGTGCGTGCGGGCTCCTGGGAGCAGTTCCTGGAGACACTGCGGCCGGTCGACCGGTGAACGGATCCGAGCCTGCCATTGCGGCTCCATCATGGACCGGCCGTCGGCCCTCGGGCCGAGTGAGCCCGCGACACCGGCGTCGGGTCCTGGCGGGGCGGCCGATGGTCCATGTCGGACGGACGACGCCGCCGGGGCCGAAGGACCGATCTGCGGACACCGGCCGCCGGGCATGATCCGTGCGTGACCAATGACACCCGGTACGCGGTGGTGGACGTCGAGACCACCGGCCTCCATCCGGAACGGGACCGGGTGTTGTCGGTGGCCGTGGTGCAGGTCGACCGGCACGGCACGGTGTCCGACAGTTGGAGCACGCTGGTCGATCCCGGCTGCGACCCCGGCCCGGTGCACATCCACGGTCTCACCCCGCAACGGCTTGCCGGGGCACCCCGGCATGGCGAGATCGCCCCACAGTTCGACGATCTGCTCGACGGCCTGCTGCCCGACCTCAGGCTCGGCACGGTCGCGACGCACTGGGGCGTACTGCTGGTCCGGGCGCACGACGCGCTCGAGGACGCCACCGCGCTGGCCGGGGTCTTCCGGCACAGCCTCGCCGCCGCCGACGCGGACGGGGTCCCGCTGCCGCTGGTGGCGTGCGAGCAGGCGACGCCGTGGATCCGGGCCCGGCCGCCACGCTACGAGGGTGGCTGGCTCAATCCCGGTCGGCTCGACGTCGGCGGCAACCTCGTGCAGGGGATGCGGATCGCGGTCACCGGTGCGACCGGGTTGCCCGCGAGGAGATCTACCGCCGCTGCCACGACACCGGTCTGGACGTGAAGAAACGCCGTCGGCCGCCGGTCGAGCGTACTTGTCCGCAACGACCCGGACCGGTCCACCACCAAGACGGCACAGGCCCGCGGGTACGGCGTACCGGTGATCGACGAGGCGACCCTGCTGACGCTGCTCGCGGCGGTGAAGCCGGGGAGCCGGCGCCGGTCCGCGTCGCCCGTGGGCGTACCCCGGCTCCGCCGGCGGCGGTGACGCCGGCCGACGGGGCGCTTCCGGCGGCCGGCGTCGTCCCGGCCGTCGCGGCCTCCCGGGGCCGGCGCCGCCCCGACGGTCCGCTGGCCGGCCGGCGGATCCTGGTGCTCGGCGGCCCGCATCCCGCCGTCGCGCGGGCCCGGGAGCAGATCACGTCCCTCGGCGGTTCGGCGGCCGTGGCCGCGTTCCTTCTCGACGAGTACGACCGGGTACGGGGCGCCGAGGACTTCGTCTTCTACAACCAGCCGGCCGGCGGTGGCGTCGAACTCGGCATCGACGGCGGCGCCGAGCAGAGCATCCGCATCGACCTGGCCGACCTGCCGGGCCGGTGTGTCCGGGTACGCGTCGTCGCGGCACTCAGCGGCGACGCCACGTTCGGGGCCGTCGGCCCTGTCCAGGTGCAGGCGGTGCCCCGGGTCGGGCAGCCGTTCGCCCGGGCCACCCTCGACGCCGCCACGACCGAACGCACCATGCTCCTCGCCGACGTCTACCGGCGTGGGGCGTCGTGGCGGCTGCGGGTGGTGGGCCAGGGCTACGGCCACGGGTTGGCCTGGCTGGCGACGACGTACGGTGTGCGGGTGGACGACTAGAGCGCTCCCGGGCGGACCTGCCGGTGCGGTGTCCCACGGTCCGATCCGGTGAATTGGTGGGTCCGGCTGCGGCCGGTATGGGTCCAACGTAGAGTAACTGTCACCATTCGGGGTGCGACAGGGTGCGCGGCCGGGGCGAGGTTCGCCCCGGTGGCACAGGTTACCGACGTCGGTGCTGGTCAGGCGAGGCCAGCCGGCGGTAACTTGTCCGCCGGCACCTTCTGTCAAAGGCTTTTTCTGGTGACCGTCGGCTCGGCCGGAGCCCGCGGTTGCCTTCCGCAGACTCAACGGAGGATCTGATTGCGGTGAGTTCCTACACCATCACCATCGCCCCGGACGACACGTCCCAGGCGACCACGACACTTCGCATCGACGCCACCGATGGCGGCGCGCGCATCACCGAGCTGCTGGTCCGGCCGTCGGAGGGGGCTGGCCTGACCGCCAACCAGTTGCCCGCCGTCGACCTGGATCTGCTGCTGCGCGCCGTCAACCCGCCGGCGACCACCGCGATCACGCCGGCCGCCGCGACGATCGCCGCGGAGCCGGCCGTCGAGTCCGCGCCCGAGGCATCGACCCCGGCCGAGCCGGTGTCGGCCGACGCCGACGTCGCGGTGGACGCCGCGGTCGAGGCAGTGGCCGAGGCGGTCGACGAGCCGCCGGCCGGTCCGGTGGCCGACGTGGCCGGTGCCCCGGTACCGCGGCCCCGCAAGGCGCCCGCCGGCCGGCGGGCGCCGAAGAAGGCGGCCCCGGCGGCCCGTACCCGCGGCGCCGGCAAGAAGGCGGCGGCGGATGTCGTCGCCGCCGACGAGAGTGCGGGCAAGACCGCCCGGGCGGCGGCGTCGAAGGCCGGGCGGGCCAAGACGAAGAAGGCCGCGCCGGCCGCCGGCAGCGGACGCAACTACCGCCGCTCGCCGGAGGACCTGGCGCTCGTGCTCCAGCAGGCCGGCAGCGCGGGTGCGATCGCCGATCACTACAACGTGCCCCGGCACACGGCGCAGGCGTGGATCCGCACGCTGAAGCGCCGGGAGGAGCAGGCCGCGGCGGCCGCCGCGAAGTAGGGCGACGACAGTGCCGGGTCCACGGTCGCCGACCGTGGACCCGGCACCGGTCAGCAGCGGGTGTGCCGGGTGGTTCGTTCCGCACCGGTCGGTACCGGCGTGCCGGCACCCGTCGGGACCGCCGTACCGGCCTTGCCCGGTACGGCGGGTGGTGGCGCCGCGACGGCCTCCCCGGCCGCCGGGGCGGTCAGGTCGAGGCTGGTGCGCAACCGGACCGGCTTGAGTAACAGTGCGGCGACCACGCCGATCACGGCGATGCCCGCACAGATGGCGAAGATCAGCCCGGTGGCGTCCCCGTACGCGGCCCGGACCACCTCCCGGGCGGCCTCCGGCAGGGCCGCCGTGTTGAGGTTGCTGGTGCCGCTGTCCGCGCCGGCCAGGCCGCCACCGATTCCGGCGGCGACGCGGTTGGCGAGCACCGCGCCCAGCACCGACACCCCGACGGTGCCGCCGAGTGAGCGGAAGAACGCCACCGAGGCGCTGGCCGCGCCGAGTTCCCGCAGCGGCACGGTGTTCTGCACCGCCAGCACCAGGTTCTGCATCGACAGGCCGACCCCGATCCCGACCAGCGCCAGCCCGACGCCGACGAACCAGAGCGGCGTCTCGTGGTCGAGGACCGCCAGCGCGGCGAGCCCGACGGCCAGTACGACGGTGCCGGCCACGATGTACGGCTTGATCCGGCCGGTACGGCTGATCAGTGCTCCGCTGACGGTCGACGAGACGAGCAGGCCGGCCATCATCGGGATGGTCAGCAGGCCGGCCTCGGTGGGCCCGTAGCCCCGGCCGGTCTGGAAGTACTGGCCGATGAAGACCGCCCCGCCGAACATCGCCATGCCGACCGCGGCACTGGCGACGATCGCCAGCAGGGTGTCGCGACGGCGGATGATGGCGAGCGGCACGACCGGCTCGGCGGCCCGCCGCTCGACCACCAGGGCGGCGCCGAGGACGGCCACGCCGCCGCCGACCATCGCCGCGGTCTGCCAGGACAGCCAGCCGAACGACCCGCCGACGAAGGACACCCAGACGAGCAGCAGGCTGACCCCGGCGGCGATGAGGCCGGCGCCCAGGTAGTCGATCCGGACGCCGGTCCGGGGCACGTGCGGCAGCCGCAGCGTCTTGTGCAGGACCGCGAAGGCCAGGACCGCCACCGGTACGCCGGCGAAGAAGCACCACCGCCAGCCGAGCCAGGAGACGTCGACGATCAGGCCGCCGAGCAGCGGGCCGCCGACGGTGGCCACGGCCATGACCGCGCCGACGTAACCGTTGTAGCGACCGCGTTCGCGGGGCGGGATCATCGCGGCGATGACGATCTGCACCAGGGCCTGGAGGCCGCCGACGCCGATGCCCTGGAACGCGCGGGCGGCGATGAGTTGGCCGGCCGTCTGGGCGAGGCCGCTGACCAGCGATCCGGCGACGAACAGCACGATGGCGACCTGGACGACCTTCTTCTTGTCGAACAGGTCGGCGAGCTTGCCCCAGATCGGTGTGGTGGCGGTGGCGGTGAGCAGCGTGGCGGTGACGACCCAGGTGTACTGGGCCTGTGTTCCGTTGAGCGTGCCGATGATCAGTGGCAGCGCGGTGGAGACGACGGTGCCGCTGAGCATCGCCACGAACAGCACCAGCAGCAGGCCGCTGAGCGACTCGAGGGTCTGGCGGTGGGTCATGCCCGGGTCCGGGTGTGCCGGCGGAACGGCGGCTGTGCGGGTGGGGTCGCTCGGGGCGGCGGTGGTCGGGGCGCTCATCGCGCGCTGCCTCCCAATGGGTCGTGGTGGGGCCGGGACCAGCCTGCCACGATCTTGCCCAGTGTGCAAAGTTGCTCAGTGGGCAGCTTTCAGGAGGGCTGGGTATCGTGCACGCCGTGGAGACCGGGCAGATCGCGAACGGCGCAGAGCGACCGCGGCAGGCGTGCGAGCCGCCGTCCGGGCCCGACGGCCTCGCCGGGCAGGGGCTACGCGACCGGAAGAAGGCGGCGACCAGCATGGCGCTGCACGAGGCGGCGATGCGGCTGGCGATCGCGCACGGGCTGTCGGAGGTCACCGTCGAGGCGATCGCCGACGAGGCCAACGTGTCGAGGCGCACATTTTCCAACTACTTCGCCAACAAGGAGGACGCGCTCCTCTACGAGGACCGGGTCCGGGTCCGCCGGCTGCTCGACGAGGCCCGGTCCCGCCCGGCCGACGAGTCGGCGTGGCAGGTGCTGCGCCAGGTCGCCGCGTCCCGGTACGCCGACTGGGACGAACTGGACCCGCGGTGGGTCGCCCAGACCCGGCTGATCCGGCAGCACCCGTCGTTGCGGGCGCAGCAGATGGCCGTACACGCCAACACCGAACGCGACCTCGCGGAGGCGATCAGCCGGCGGACCGCCGATCCGATGGCGGCCCGCCTGATGGTCGCCGCCTTCCTTGCCGCCCAGCGGATCGCGGTCGAGACCTGGTTGGAGGGCCAGGGCGCCCGCCCGCTCGCCGAGGTGATGGAGCACGCCCTCGATCTGGTCGGCCGGCGGTTCGAGTAGCCCCGGACCACCCGGGTCGTCGGGCGGCGACCTAGCGGGGGCTGGTGGTCGTGGAGGCGCGTACCACCAGGCGCGGGGTCAGCCGGACCGAGCGGTCGGTGGAGTCGGCGACCGTCAGTGCCTCGATCAGCAGCCCGGCCGCCTGCCGGCCGACGTCGAAGTACGGCACCCGTACGGTGGTCAGGGGCGGCTCGACCCGGTCGGTCAGCGGCATGTCGTTGTAACCGACGACCGACACGTCCCGGGGGCAGGTGAGCCCGGCCCGCCGGATCGCCGCGTAGCAGCCCAATGCCATCATGTCGTTGCCGGCGAGCACCGCCGTGGGCGGGTCGTCGCCGGCCAGCAGGCGGGCCAGGGCGGCCTCGCCGTCGTGCTCCGAATAGCCCTCGCCCACGACCACGTGGTGCTCCGGCTGCGCCAGACCCCGGGCGCGGGTGACGTCCCGGAAGGCGGCCCACCGCTCGTGACCGGCGGATGTCCACAGTGGAACGCCGAGGTAGGCGATCCGGCGGTGCCCGAGACCGATGAGATGGTCGAGGGCCTGGGCGATGCCGACCGACTCGTCCACCGT
Source organism: Polymorphospora rubra (assembly GCF_018324255.1). Lineage (GTDB taxonomy): Bacteria > Actinomycetota > Actinomycetes > Mycobacteriales > Micromonosporaceae > Polymorphospora > Polymorphospora rubra. The sequence goes on along the minus strand of NZ_AP023359.1, from coordinate 7,864,640 downwards.
CGCCGACGGCACCGGGGTGGCGTCGAGCTTGCGGGACATCAGCACCACCGGCACCTTCGACTGGGCCAGTTCCGGCGCGAGCGGCTGGTCGCGCCGGGCGGTCGCCAGGATCAGACCGGCGACCCGCCAGGAGAGCAGCATGCCCAGGCGCTGGGTCTCGGCGGCCGGGTCGTTGTCGGTGTCGGCGAACAGCGTGGTGTAGCCGTGCTGGGCGAGGACCTGCTCGGCACCGCGCACCAGCGGCGGCATCACCGGGTTGGACATGTCCGGGATGAGCACCCCGATGGCCGGCGTGCGATGCGTACGCAGGCTGCGGGCGACCTGGTCGGGGACGTACCCGATCTCGGCCGCGGCGCGGCGCACCAGCGCGGCCGTGCGCGGGTTGACCGGCCGGGTCTTGGAGTCGCTCAGCGCGCGGGACGCGGTGGCCAGGTGCACACCGGCGGCCCGCGCGACGTCGCGCAGGGTCGGTTTGAGCCCGTCGGGGCCGGCCATCCCGGTGTCCATGCTCACGCCTCGCCCTCCGTGTCGTCGCCGGCGGTCCGGCCGACGAACTGGCCGGTGCCCGCGGCCAGGATCTCACCACGGTGGGCCACCGGGCGGCCCCGGAGGTAGGTGGTCTGGAGCCGGCCGCGCAGCAGCCGGCCGTGCAACGGGCTCCAGCCGACCTTGGAGTGCAGGCGCGTCTCGTCGACCCGCCACGACCCGGCCGGGTCGACCAGCACCAGGTCGGCGTCGCGCCCTGGGGCCAGGCTGCCCTTGCGCCCGCCGATGCCGAGGATCCGCGCCGGGGCGGTCGCGGTCGCGTCGACCAGGCGTCGCGGGTCGAGTACGCCGCGCAGCATCGCGTCGTACGCCAGCGGCAGCGACGTCTCCAGGGCCGGATAGCCGGCCGGCGCCGCCCAGGCGTCGGCCAGGCCGCGGTCCTTCTCCTCCCCGGTGTGCGGGGCGTGGTCGGTGGCGATGGCGTCCAGCCCACCGGCGGCCAGCGCGGCGAGCAGCCGGTCGCGGGCCGGCGCGGCGAAGACCGTCGGCAGCACCCGGACGCCGAGCCGGACCAGATCCTCCTCCTCGGACAGTGCCGGGAAGCAGGTCTCCGCGGTCAGCCCGAGCCCCGGGGCGGCGGCCCGGGCGGCCAGGAACATGTCCAGCGCGGCGGTGCCGTACGCGCTCAGGTGCGCGAAGTGCACCCGCTGGCGCAGTTCCGCGGCGAGGTCGAGCACGGTACGCAGCCCGGCGAGGTTGCCCGGTCCCCGGGTCACCTCCAGGACGGCGGCCGGGTCGCGCCGGCCGACGGCGATCAGCGCGTCGCGGTGCGCGTCGCTGGCGGCCTGGTCGCCGACGTGCACCGACACCGCCCAGCCGAGTTCGCCGGACGTCGCCAGCACCCTGCGTACGGCTGCCGCGTCGGGGGAGTAGAGCTGCTCGAACCCGGGCGACGTCGCCATGTAGATCTTCACGCCGACGGCTCCGGCGGCGGCCATCGCCCGCAGCGCGTCGGGATCCGTACCACCGGCCCACAACGCGTAGTCCACGATGGACCGTCCGGTCCACGAGCGGCGCTTGTCGTCGTACCGCGCCACGCTGACCACCTGCGGCTGCGTGCTGGGCATGTCACAGACCAGGGTGGTGCCACCGGCCGCGGCCGCGGCCGTACCGGTCTCGACCGTCTCCTTGTGCGTCTGACCCGGGTCGCGCAGGTGCACGTGCAGGTCGATCGCGCCGGGCAGCACGTCGAGGCCGTCCGCGTCCACGACCGGGCCGGCGTCGGCCGTACCGGCCGGCTCCACGGCCAGCACCCGTTCCCCGCCGATCACCAGGTCGACCACCGCCGGTGCCGCGTCGGCGGACAGCAACCGTCCGCCCCGCAACACCCAGACCGGGTCGTGAGCTGCGCTGATAGCCTCGCCAGGTGACGTCATCCGATGATCCTTTCCAGCTTCCGGGCAGCGCGTCGGCGACCGTACTCGTCACCGGGGCGGGCTCGGGGATCGGCTTCGCGTGCGTACGCCGGCTGGCCGCCGCCGGCCACCGGGTCGCGCTCGTCGACCGCGACGCCGCGGCGCTGGCCGCCGCGGTCGACGCCTGCGCCAGGGCCGCCGACGGCCGTGCCGGCGCGGTGAGCGGCCACCGCGCGGACCTGACCGACCCGGCCGCCGCGGCGGCCGCCGTGGCGGCGGCGCTCGAGGCGCACGGCGACCTGTCCGGCGTCGTCAACGCGGCCGGCGCGGTCCGTGGCGGCACGGTCGTCGACACCACCGACGACGACTGGCGGTGGAACCTCGACACCAACGTCTCGACCGCGTTCTACGTCTGCCGGGCCGCCCTGCCGCACCTGGTCGGCCGGGGCGGCGGCGCGGTGGTCAACGTGGCGTCGCTGACCGCGCTGCGACCCATCCCGGACCGGGCCGCGTACGCGGCCGCGAAGGGCGCCGTCATCTCGTTCACCCGCCAGTTGGCCCTGGAGTACGGCCCGCACGGCGTCACCGCCAACACGGTCGTGCCGGGCGCGATCCGTACCCCGCTGCTGGCCGCCCGGTTCGACCGCGAGCCGGCGGTCGAGGCCGAGCTTGCCGGCCGGATTCCGCTGCGCCGCACCGGCGAGCCCGACGAGGTCGCCGGCCTGGTGCAACTGCTGGTCACCGGCGGCTGCGGCTACCTGACCGGGCAGACGCTCACCGTCGACGGCGGGCTGAGCCTGGTCTGAGCCCCGCGCCGGCGCGACCGGACGGCCCGGCGCCGTCGGGCCGCTCATCCGAACGCCCGACGCAGCAGGCCGGTCAGGGCCGCATCGTCGACCGGCTCCGGCAGCCACGGCATCCCGGAACTGCGCAGCGCCGCCGGGACCACGTCCGCCACCTGCTCCCAGCCGAATCCGGCGGCGTCCAGGGTGGCCGGCACCCCGGCCAGCTTCCGCAGTTCCCGCAACCGTCCGGCGACCGCGCCGGCGTCGGCGGCCGTACCCAGCACCGTCGCCACCTCGGACCAGTCGACCCGGTCACCCCAGAACTCCACCACGTACGGCCCGAGCAGCACGTTGACCGTGTCGTGGGTGCGGCCGGCCCGGGCGCCGAGCGGCGACGCCGCCGCGTGCGCCAACCCCAGCCCCGTCGACGCGAACGCCTCGGTCACCAGCCCGGCGGCCACGACGTCGTCGGCCGGGCGGTCCCGGCGCAACGCGGCCAGCCCGGCCGTCGCAAGCGCCCGGCCCCAGTCCCTCGTACGCCGGCTGACCAGCACCTCGACCGCGTGCACGGCCGTGTCGGCGCGGGCCAGGTGGCGTACGGTGGCGGACCGGCCGGCGAGCGCGTCGGTGTCGATGACCACCCGGGCTCCGCCCAGCGCCGGATCGACCCGGCTGACCCGCCGCCCGTCCGGGTCGTAGAGGCTGGTGAACGGGGCGAACGCCCGCCACGGTTCGGCACCGACCGGCACCAGCACGAGTTCCGGGGCGGACGCCGCGCCCAGCCACGCCTGCTTGCCGACGTCGAGGGTGGCCCCGTCGCCGATCACGACCAGCCGGGCCGGCCGGTGCCGGTCGAGCCGCCCGACCAGCGACCGTACCGCCGTCCACCGTGGTGGATAGCCGGCCTCGACGACCAGCGGCAACGGCCGGGCCGGATGTACGTCGACGCCCGGCACCCGGCCGCCGGCCGGATCGACGAGAACCAGGTCGCCGTCCCCGTACGCCAGCGCGGCGGTCTCGACCTCGCCCCGGAACGCGACCCGGTGCGGCGGTGGCCGGCGCGGGGCCGGATCCGTCGCGTTCACAGCACTCGCAGGGCGGGATCGGAACTGGTCAGCGGGGTGCACCCGGTGTCGGTGACCACGACGGCGTCCTCGATGCGGGTGCCGCCCACCCCGGGCACGTACACGCCGGGCTCGATCATCACGACCATGCCGGTCCGGAGCACCGTGTCGTCGTACGGCGACAGCAGCGGCGGCTCGTGCTGGTCCAACCCGATGCCGTGGCCCAGCGAGTGCTTGAAGTAGCCGTCGAGCCCGTGCCCGGCCAGCACCGTACGGGCCACCGCGTCGACGGCGCTGGCGCGTACCCCGGCCCGTACGGCGGCCATCGCCCGGCCGTGCGCCTCCACCACCGCGTCGTGCAGCCGCCGGTACTCCGCCGGCGCGGGACCGAGGTGGAAGGTGCGGGTGATGTCGGCCCGGTAGCCGCGCACCACCGGCGACATGTCCACCACCACCGGATCCCCCGCCCGCATCACCCGGCCGGAGGCGGCACCGTGCGGCAGCACGGACCGCTCGCCGGACGACACCAGGATCGGCGCCGCGCTGCGCTCGGCCCCGAGGTGCCGCTGCGCGTACTCGATCTCGCCGGCGATCTCGTTCTCGGCCCGGCCGGGGCGCAGCCACTCCGGCAGCCGGCGGACCAGTTCCTCGGCCAGGTCGGCGGCGTCGGTCAGCGCGGCGACCTCGTCGGCGTCCTTGACCGCGCGCAGCCGCTCGAGCAGCCCGGTCGTGTCGACCGGTCCGTCGACCACCCCGGCAAGCGCCAGGTACTGCTCGGCGGTCAGGTTGCGCGGGTCGACGCCGAGCCGTCCCGGCCGCCGGTCCGCCAGGATTCGCCGTACGGTCGGCCACAGCTGCGGCGGCGCGCAGTCGCCGTCGACGGCGATCCCGTCGGCCTGCTCGCGGGCCTGCGCGCCGTATCGGAAGTCGACGACCAGCAGCGGCTCGGCGGACAGCAGCAGCACCCCGGCGGTACCGGTGAACCCGGTCAGATAGCGGATGTTGGTGAGCTTGTTGACGACCAGCGTGTCGACGCCGAGTTCGGCCGCCGCGGCCAGCGCCGCCTTCCGCCGCCTCAGGTGTTCCATGACGTGCCTCCCGCGGTGTAGCCGCCGTCGACGACGAGCGTCGCGCCGGTGATGGTCGCAGCCCTCGGTGAGCAGGCGAAGGCGATGGTCTCGGCGATCTCGTCCGGTTCGGACAGTCGCCCGATCGGTTGCAGCGCCGCGTGTGCGCGCTCGGCGGCGGCCGGGTCGGCGGCCCGGGCGTACCCCTGCCGGACCAGGTCGGTGCGGGTCGCGCCGGGGCAGACCGCGACGACCCGGATGCGGTCGGCGGCACACTCGACGGCCAGCGTCCGGGCCAGTCCGAGCACGCCGGCCTTCGCGGCGGCGTACGCGGTCCGGCCGGGCAGTCCGACCAGGGCGGTGGTGGACGAGACGGCGACGATGACGCCGCCGCCGCGCGCCTTCAGCCGGGGTACCGCCGACCGGCACCACCAGAAGGTGCCGGTGAGGTTGGTGGCCAGGGTGTCGGTCCACACCTCGTCGGTGGTCTCCCCGATCGGGTCGATCCGGCCGATCCCGGCGCAGGTGACCAGCGCGTCGAAGCCGCCGAAGTGCGCGGTGACCCGCTCGGCGGCGGCCTCGGTGGCGGCCGGGTCGCGTACGTCGGCGGCGACGGCGAGCGTCGGACGGCCGGCGGACTCCAGTTCGGCGGCCAGCGCGTCGAGCGCCGGGCCGGGCCGGTCGACCAGGGCCAGCCGGAAGCCGTCGCGGGCCAGGCAGCGGACCACCGCCGCGCCGATGCCACCGGCGGCGCCGGTGACGACCGCGACCGGGTCGTTGTCGGTACTCATTTGGTACGTCCCTTTCCACCGTGCAGGCCGGACAGGGCCGAGGCGCCGGCGGTCGCCATCACCAGTGCGACGACCGCGAAGGTGGCGCCGATCAGGATGGTGGACAGTGCCGCGAGCGTCGGGTCCTGATACCGCTGGAGGTACTGGTACATGGACACGGGCAGGGTGAGCTGGTCCGGCGAGATGACGAATACGGTGGCGTCCACCTCGTCGAAACTGATCATGAAACAGAGCAGGTACGAGGCGAGCAGCGAGCGGCGCAGCTGGGGCAGCGTCGCCGAGACGAACGCCCGTACCGGGCCGGCGCCGAGGTCGCGGGCGGCCTGTTCGTAGACGGTCGGGATGCGTACCAGCGCGCCGCCGATGATGTTGACGGCGAACGGCAGCAGCAGCACCAGGTGCAGGCCGACCAGCGCGGTTCCGCTGCCGTAGAAGCCGGCCTGCAGGAAGAGGATGAACGCGCCGAGCCCGATCGCGACCTTCGGCACGATCAGCGGTGCGAGCAGCACCGACTCGACCAGCTTGCGGCCGGGGTAGCGGAACCGGGTCAGCGACACGGCCGCCGCGGTGCCGGCGGCGACCGCGCCGAGCGCGGCGACGGCGGCGATGCCGAGGCTGGCCAGCGCCGCCTGCCCGAATCCCTCCTGTTCGGACAGCCGCTGGTACCAGCGCAACGACCAGCCCGGCGGCGGCCAGGCGCCGTAGCCGGAGTCGTTGAACGAGTTGACCACCACGAAGACCAGCGGGGCGACCAGGTAGGCCAGGCCCAGCACGAGCACGGTGAGGGTGAAGGCACGGTTGCGGTTCATCGCCGGCTCCGTCCGGCCAGCCGCCCGGCGACGCTGACCACGCCGACCAGGAGGAGCGTGATCAGCAGCAGGGCGTACGACTGCACGGCCGCCATCGGCCAGTCGACCGCGCCGACGTTGGTGTAGACCAGTCCGCTGAGCACCTGCACCCGCCCGCCGCCGAGCAGCGCCGGGGTGGCGAACGCGCTGATCGTCAACGCGAAGCAGAGCTGCAGGCTGAGCACGACGCCGTACCGGGTCAGCGGGAAGGTGACCCGCCAGAACACCTGGTGCCGGTTGGCGCCGAGGTCGTGGGCCGCCTCGATCGCCGAGCGGGGGACCTGGGCCACCACACCGAGCAGCGGGAAGACCGCGAACGGCAGCAGTACGTGCACCATGGCGATGACCACGGCCGGGAACTCGTACATCATCCGTAGCGGCGCGTCGATCAGCCCGACGTCGAGCAGGAACCGGTTGACCACACCGCCGTCGCCGAGCATCACGTTCCAGCCGTACGCCCGTACGACGACGCTGGTCAGCAACGGCGAGAAGATCAGGAACAGGCCGACCCCGCGCAGTGCCGGGCTGCGCAGCCGGTGCAGGGCCAGTGCCATCGGGTACGCCAGCGCCACCGCGACGGCGGCGCAGACCGCGCCGAGGGTGACCGTGTCGCCGAGCACCCGCCAGGTGTACGGGTCGGCGGCGAACCGGCCGATGTTGTCCAGCGTCACGCCGGTGCCGATCCGGCCCGCCTCGTACGGCCGCAGCCCGAGATCGGCCAGCTGGACCAGGCTGCCGATGAAGATGACCGCCAGCGGGATAAGTGCCGGCAGGACGAGCAGGTAGCGGGGGGCTCCCGCGCGGGCCCGGTCCACCCGGGACCGGCGCGCCCGGGAGCCCGCCGGCGCCCTGGTCGGTGATGGGGTCAGCGTGTCGACCATGCCGGTCAGATGTTCGCCTTGACGTCGGCGTCCCAGCGGGAGCGCCACGCGGCGTTCTGCTGGGCGACCAGCCCCCAGTCGACCGAGATGAGCTTGTCGACGTTGGCCTGCTGGAAGCCGGGCAGCCCGGCGAGGTCGGCCGGCAGCGTCACGCCGGAGTTGGCCGGTGCCTGCACCGCGGTCTCCGCCCACATCTGGCACCACCTGGGGGCCAGCATCTCGTTGAGGATGTCGAGGCAGATCTCCTGCTGGTTGTCGGAGTTGCCCTGCACGGTCTGCAGGTAGACCGGCACCGCGATGGCCCCCTCGGCCGGTACGACGTAGTCGACCGGCGCGCCGTCGGCCTTGAACTGCAGGCCGGTGCCGTTCCAGCAGCTGGTGATGTCGGCGGTGCCGTTGCTGAGCACCTGCTGCCACTCCGGGTTGGCGGTGACCAGGGTACGGATGTTGCCGGCCTTCTCCCGCCACAGGTTCCAGCCGGGGTCCATGTTCGAAAGTGACCCGCCGTTGAGCCGGGCGGCCATGAACACGACCTGCCACCAGTAGTCGAACAGGGTCAGCTTGCCCCGGTGACGGTCGTCCCACAGGTCGGCCCAGCCGGCCGGCGGAGTGCTGATGTTCTCGGTGTTGTAGACGATGCCGATCTGGTCGGCGCCGATCCCGATGCCGTTGGAGTTGGGCCGGCGGAACGTGTCGCTGATGTCGGTGGCGTTGGACAGCGCGGCGTAGTCGAGGGTGTTCCAGGTGCCGTCCAGGTCGCCCTGCGCGGAGATCTGCGAGTTGAAGAAGCCCATGTTGACCAGCGGCTTGTCCGGGGTGGTCTGCTTCGCCGCCAGGATCTTGGGGTAGCCGACCGCGTTGCTGTCCTCGTAGATCTTGATGTCGACGTTGGGGTGCCGGCTCATGTAGTCCTGGGCGAACGCCTTGGGCATGTCGGCCAGCCGGTTGCCGAGGAACGCGAAGATGGTGATGGTTTCCTTGCCGCCGGTGTTGTCGGCCTGCGGCGCGTCGGTGTCGGTGTCGATCTCGCCACCGCAGGCGCTGAGCAGCGGCAGTGCCGCCGCCGCGGCCGCCGCGCCGAGCAGGCTCCGGCGACTCATCTGGGCTTTCCGCATCGCCAGGACTCCTTCCACGGGCGGCGCACGGGCCGCCCGGCGTGTGATCTGTGGTTCGGGGATGGCTGTCGCCCGCCGGCGGGGCGGAGCCGCGACGGCGGACCGCGGGTGGTGGTGGGGCGCCGGCGGTCGGGCCGGCCGGTCGGTCCGGGTCAGGAGGGCAGGACGACGGCGTCCTGCGGGCGCCAGTGCGCCAGTACCGGGCCGCCGACCGGCAGCCGCGGGGCGCTGGCCGGGGTCACCGCCCGTAACGCGATGCCCGCGGTGGTGGTCAGGTCGTAGCGGATGTGCGCGCCGAGGTAGGTGGCGCCGGTGATCTGTCCGGGGAGGCCGTCGCGGGGCGTACCGGTTGCGGGGTCGGCCGGCGACTCGTCCAGCCGTACGTCCTCGGGCCGGATCGACACGGCGGCGCCGGAGCCGCCGGCGGCGACCCGTACGGCGGACTCGCCGATCCGGGCGGTGCCGTCGGTGACCGGCAGGTCCAGCACGTTGGCGTCGCCGATGAACCGGGCGACGAACCGTGAGGTCGGGCGCCGGTAGAGGTCTTCGGCGGTGCCCACCTGGCACAGTTCGCCGCCGCGCATGACGCCGATCCGGTCGGACAGCGTCATCGCCTCGGTCTGGTCGTGGGTGACGAACAGGAAGGTGGTGCCGGAGCTGCGCTGGACCTCACGCAGCACCTGCTGCATCTGCTGGCGCAGGTTGAGGTCGAGTGCGGCGAGCGGCTCGTCGAGCAGGAGCACGGCCGGCCGGTTCACCAGCGCGCGGGCGATTGCCACGCGTTGCTGTTGGCCGCCGGAGAGCTGGTCCGGATAGCGGCGCTGGTATCCGGCCAGCTCGACCAGGTCCAGGACCCGGTCGACCTCCGCCGTACGCTGGGCTTTCGGCATTTTCTTCAGCCGCAGCCCGAAGGCGATGTTGCGGGCGACGTCCAGGTGTGGGAAGAGCCCGAGGTGCTGGAAGACCATGTTGGTTGGCCGCCGGTTTGCCGGCCGGTGTCCCATGTCCTCGCCCTTGATCTTCACCGTGCCGGCCGTCTGGGTCTCCAGACCGGCCACGATGCGCAACGTGGTGCTCTTGCCGCAGCCGCTCGGACCGAGCAGTGAGAAGAACTCACCCTCGTGAAGTTGCAGGTCAACGCCGCGTACGGCGGATTCCTCGGTGCCGGGATAGCTCTTGGAGACGTCGATGAGTTCGGCGACGGGGTTCACTGCGGTCATCGTCGACACCTCCACGGCATAACGTTTTGCCTTGCCGCTCACTATCAACATCGCCACTGAGCATCGTCAAGAGGTAGACCTGTCATTTCTTCCTGGTAAATCGCGGGTTTCCAGGACGAGGAGGGGTCGGCCAAACGTATTGCCGAAGGCTTCCTGGAGCGCTCAGCCCAGCCGGCCGGTGGCCGCCGCCGGACCCGGATCGGGACCGCCCACGCCGAGGATCGCCTCCGACAGTGCCGCCACCGACGGGGTCGGCGGCCCCGGGCGGTGCAGCAGGATCACCTCGACCTCGCCCAACGCCGGCAGCCGGTGGGTGGCGGGCACCGGCACCAGTCCCGGCGGGACGAGCCCCCGGGAGTGGGCCAGCACCCCGAGTCCGGCGCCGGCAGCCGCGACGAGCCCACCCAGGCTGCCGCTCACGCAGGCGAACCGCCAGGCCCGGCCGGCGCCGGTGAGCGCGGCCAGGGCCTGCGCGCGGGAGATGCTCGGCGGGGGATAGGCCACCAGCGGCACCGGCTCGTCCGGGTCCAGCCGCAGCCCCGAGGTGGCGACCCAGACCAGCCGGTCCCGCCACACCAGCCGCCCCCGGGACTGGCCGGCCAGCCGCTTGGCGAACAGCAGGTCGAGCTCGCCGGCGTCGAGCCGCTGGTGCAGCGTGCCGCTCAGGTCGACGGTCAGCGCCAGGTCGACCAGCGGATGGCTGTGCCGGAAGTCGCGCAGTACCCGTGGCAGGTGCGTCGCGACCAGGTCGTCGGAGACCCCGAGCCGCAGCCGGCCGCGTACCGGCTGGGTCGCGAAATGCCGCCGGGCGCGGTCCTGGACGGCCAGGATGTCGCGGGCGAACCCCACCAGGGCCTCGCCGTCGACGGTCAACTCGACCGCGTGGGTGTCCCGGGCGAACAGCGGCCGTCCGACGTCCCGTTCCAGCTTGCGGACGTGCTGGCTGACCGTCGACTGGCGGACGCCGAGCCGCTCGGCCGCCCGGGTGAAGCTCAGCGACCGCGCCACGGCCAGGAAACTGCGCAACTGCACCGTGTCGTACATCAGCCGAAGGTTATCGCATTTCGTGATGACAGTCAGTTCGCTGATCGTCTTTCCCGATTACCGACGTGCCCCACAGAATGGGTGCCGAGCCGCGAACGAGCAGGTCACGGCCGCGACGAGCAGGGTGGGACACGCCGACCGGCGCCGGCCCGAGGAAGGGGATGGGCGCAGTGCGGTGGCCGCGGTGGCTCGTCCTCGACCCGTTCATCGTCGCGATGCTCGCCGTCGTCGTCGTGGCGACCCTGCTGCCCGTACGCGGCACCGCCGCCGACGTCGCCGGGACGGCCACCAAGCTCGGCGTGGCCCTGCTCTTCTTCCTGCACGGGGCCCGCATCGCGCCCCGGGCCGCCCTCGCCGGCGCCCGCCACTGGCGGCTGCACATCGTCGTCCTGCTGCTGACCTTCGCCGTCTTCCCGCTGCTGGGCATCGCCGCCGGCCTGCTCGTACCCGCCCTGCTCACCAGCGACCTGCACCTCGGCCTGCTGTTCCTGTGCGCCGTACCCTCCACGGTCCAGTCCTCGATCGCGTTCACCTCGATGGCCCGCGGCAACGTGCCCGCCGCCGTGTTCAGCGCCTCGTTCTCCAACATCGCCGGAATCGGGATCACCCCGCTGCTCGCCGCCGCCCTGCTCGCCGGCACCGGCGGCGTGGCGCTGACCGGCGGGGCGATCGGAGCCGTCGTACTCCAACTGCTCGTGCCCTTCGCGGCCGGGCAGATCTCCCGGCGTTGGACCGCCGACTGGCTCGACCGGCACAGGCAGCTGACCGGCATCGTCGACCGGTCCTCGATCCTGCTGGTGGTCTACACCGCGTTCAGCGCCGGTGTCGTCGCCGGGATCTGGCAGCAGATCTCGCCCGGCCGGCTGGCCGGACTGCTGCTCGTCGTGGGCGCGCTGCTCGCCACCGTGCTGGGCCTGGCGTACGGGGCCGCCCGGCTGCTCGGCTTCTCCCGCGCGGACCGGGTGACCATCGTGTTCTGTGGCTCGAAGAAGAGCCTGGCCACCGGTCTGCCGATGGCCACCGTACTGTTCAGTGGGGCCAACCTCGGGCTGCTCCTGCTGCCGATGATGCTGTTCCACCAGATCCAGCTGATCGTCTGCGCCGCACTGGCCCGCGCCTGGGCCGCCCGCGCCGAACCACCCCCCGCCGCCCCCGCCCCGCCCTCACCCGCCCCGACCCGCTGATCAAGGAGTTGTCGTGGGTGGATTCCGACAAAACTCCCACGATTAGCCCTTGATCAACGCAAGCGGGCCGGGAGCCGTACGGTGTCGGGGTGACAACCACCGTCCACGTCACCTGGTGGGGCCACAGCACGGTCTGGATCGAGGACTCCGGCGTACGCGTGCTGACCGACCCGGTGCTCGGCAACCGGGTCGCGCACCTGCGCCGGATGCGCGGCCCGACCCCGCTGCTGCCCGGCGCCCCCGACGCCGTCATCGTCTCGCACCTGCACGCCGACCACCTCGACCTGCCGTCCCTGCGCCGCCTGCCGCCACACGTCACGATCGTCGTACCGGCCGGCGCCGGCACCTTCCTGCGGCGCGCCCTCGGCCCCGCCGCCGCGGGCCGCTGCGTCGAACTCGCCCCCGGCGAGGAGACCACCGTCGGCGCGCTGCGCATCCGGGCCGTGCCCGCCGCCCACCACGGCGGCCGCGGCCCCTGGTCCCGGCACCGCGCGCTGGCCGTCGGCTACACCGTGCACGGCGCCGCCGACACCTGGTTCGCCGGCGACACCGGGCTGTTCGACGAGATGTCCGACCTCGGCCCCCTCGACCTCGCCCTGATCCCGGTCGGCGGCTGGGGACCCACCCTCGGCCACGGCCACCTCGACCCGGTCACCGCCGCCGAGGCCGTCCGGCGCAGCTCGCCCCGGCACGCCGTACCCATCCACTTCGGTACGTTCTGGCCGGTCGGCATGGCCCGCGTACGGCCGTACATGTTCCACGAACCCGGCGCCCGGTTCGCCCGGCACGCCGCCGCCACCGCCCCCGACACCCGGGTCACCGAACTCGTGCCCGGCGCCAGCCTGACCCTGGACCCGTACCCGTGACCGACGTTCTCTACGGGCTGCCCTGGCTGTTCGTGGTCGTGGCGTTCGGCGCGGTCGTACCGGTCGTGCCGACCGGCGCGGCGGTCAGCGCCGCCGCCGCCCTCGCCTTCCACGGCCACCCGCTGACCACCGTCGTCGTCGTGCTGACCGGCGCGGTCGGCGCCTACGTCGGCGACGCGGTCACCTACCTCGTCTGCCGGTGGGGCGGGGAACAGTTCGCCCGCCGGGTGCGGTGGCTGCGCACCGGCCACCGGCTCGACGACCTCGCCGACCGGCTGCGGGAGCGGGAAATCCCGGTGCTGCTCGTCTCCCGGCTGCTGCCCGGCGGGCGCATCCCGGTGCTGCTGACCATCGCCGTGACCGGCGTCGACTGGCGACGCTTCGCCCTCGCCAACGCACCCGCCTGCCTCCTGTGGTCAGCGGTGTACGCCGGAATCGGCATCTTCGGCGGCGCGATCTTCCCCGAACCGTGGCAGAGCGTTCTCGTCGCGGTGGTCGTGGTGCTGCTCGCCACCCAGTTGATCAGCTTCGTGCAGGCCCGCCGCGGGCACTGACCGCTCGCGCAGGCCGAGCTGTTCCAGCCAGCGGATCAGCTGGCGGTAGACGCTGTCCGGCCCGACCAGCTCCGGTTCCTCGACCCGCCAGCCGATCGGGTGCAGCAGCACCGCGTCCGTCTGCCAGCCGCCCAGCCCGCCGTGACTGCCGACCAACTCCTCGAACGCCGCCACCTCGTCGGTGCCGGGGTCGATCGCGCTGATCACCACCAGGTCGCCGACGTGGTCGATCCCCTGGTGGCGTAGCAGGTCGGCGCGGGCCCGCGGCCCGTAGCCCCGCAGCGGGTCCTCTCCGGTGACCACGCCGTCACCCAACCGGTGCTCGCCCCGGTGACCGACCGCCACCGGACCCCGCTCGCCGTCGTCGACGACCACCAGCCCGATGCCGGGGTGGGCGGCCAATCCGGCCACCAGCCCGGGATGCGCGGCCTCGATCTCGTCGCGGTCGAGGCGTCCCGGGTGGTGGGGGAGATAGATCATGGCCAGGTTGCCCGACGCCACCACCACCGAGTCGGTCTCCGGGCGGGCCGCGGCGCGGGTCTCCGCTCCGGCCGGCCCGAGCGTCACCTGGCGGTCCGTCGTGCGGGACCGCACCGCCGCCCGGGTCGCCGCGGCACCCGCCCCCGGCTGGCCGGCGATCTCGGTGAGCAGCGTGTTGACCGGTCCCCACGTCTCGACGGCGCCGGTCGCCGCGGCGGCCCGGGGTGGCTGCGAACGGTCGGCCCGGGCGGCCCGCACGCCGTCGCCGAGCCGGTGCCCGATCGGCCGGTGCCGGTGCCGGGGGTGGCGTGGCCGGGCGGCCCGCAGCGGCGGCGCCGCCCCGACGACCGGCCGGCCGTCGTCGGTGTCCACCTCCGTGGTCGTGCCCGGCGCCGGCTGGTCGACCTGGGTCGAGCGGGTCACCGGTGCCCGGACGGCCTGGTCGGTGTGCCCGACCCGCACCGGCCGGTCCGGTGCGGGCAGGCCCTCGGCGGGCTCCGGGTCCGGCTCGGGCGTGGCCAGCGTGCCGGTCAGCCGGCCGACCAACTGGGTGAGGGTCTCGCCGTACCGCTGCTGGAACGTCGCGCCCTGGCTCTGACCGTGGTCGGAGAGCACCACCAGGTGGTAGTCCCGGTCGGCCTCGGTCGCCAGCCGCTGCAACATGCCGAGCATCTGGTCGAGTTCGGTCAACGCCTCGAGGGCCTCCGGCCGCGCCGGGCCGGCATGGTGCGCCACCTCGTCGTAGTCGACGAAGTCGCAGAAGATCACCGGGGCGCCGCGCGCCATCTGCTCGGCGATCAGCGTGACGTTGAGGTCGCGCAGCAACGCGGTCAGCGGACGCAGGGCGAGGAACGCGCCGGCCCGCCCCACCCGGGGACGGATGTCACGGCGCCGCTGGATCCGCGCCTGGTGCACCTCCTTGATCATCCGGCCGAACCCGAGGACCACCGCCCGGGTGAAGCCGTACGGGCTCGTCATGAACGCCGCGTAGCCGCGCGTCCGCCGCCCCGGCAACGCCGCCCGGCTGATCGTGAACAGCGTCGTCGGCGCGTCGCCGGAGAACACGTTGCTGATGCTCACGCCACCGTCACGCAGCAGCCCGTCGCCGTCCGACAACCGCCGCTCCACCTCCGCGGCGTCCCGCGGCCGGTTGGTGACGATCAGCCGGTCGGTGTCCTTCTCGTACCAGCGGAACGCCGGCACCGAGCTGGCGTCGCCGTGCAGGATGCCGGCCTGCCCGGCAGGCGTTGTGGCCGGCAGCCCGGTGTGCCAACTGGTCAACGTGTGGCTGCGCGACCGCAGCCACCGCCCGATGTTGGGCAGGTTGCCGGCCTGGACCGCCCACCGCAGCAACGGCGTCGGCACCCCGTCGAGCTGCACCACCACCAGACCCGGCTCGCCCCGGCCGGCCGCCGGCACCCCGGACCGGGCCCGGACCCGCCGGACCCGGCCCATCAGCCGCAACGCCTCGGCGGTGAACGCGTCATCGGTGCCGGCGTCGGCGAACCAGTTGACCACCGCCGCGAGCGCGACCGCGATCCAGGCCGCGGCGAACGCGGCCGGCAGACCGGACAGATGCGACGCCGGATCCAGCCGCAGCGCCACGTACATGACGATGGTCTGCACGCTCGCCCCGACCACCAGCGCCCCGAGCCCGCCGAGCACGGTCGCCAGCGCCAGCAGCAGCGGCCGCAGCAGCGCGCCGACGACCGCCACCAGCACGACCAGCCACAGCATCGCGACCACGCCGTTGACGTTGACCCCCGGCATCAGCCACAGCGTGCCGCTCAGCACCAGGAACGACGTCACCATGCTGCGGACCAGCTGCCGCAGCCGGGCCAGCGTCGGCCGCCAGCCCCGCAACTCGCGCAGCAGCTGCCGCACCCGCCCCGGACGGTCAGCGTCCTGGGCAGGCACCGGGGTCTGGCGTGACGTCACGCCCCACCATGACACAGCGCCACCCCGTCATGATTCACGACACCTGCTCGCTGCGCTCGCAGTTGTCGGGTAAGTGCCTGAGCCTGCCGGTTCGCTCACTTCGTTCGCTCACGAACCTGCTCGCTGCGCCCGCCCATCACACCTCGGTCAGGGTTGGGCGGTGGTCAGCTCGGCCAGGTCGCGCAGCACCTCGGAGGCGGTGACCGGATCGAGTACGCCGAACGGCAGCTCCTTCTTGCGCCACCTGCCGAAGTCCCCGCCCGGCCCGTCTTTGATCCACACCTCGGCGAGCTTCTGCTCCTTCCATTCCGTCACCAACCCGATGATGATGCCGGGGTCCAGGTTGACCACCAGGGTGCGGTTGCCGGGCAGCGGCCGTTCCATCCAGCACTGGACACCGCCGTCCATCGGCTCGCCCCGGCTCCAGCCGCGCCGCTCGAGGGCGAGCACGGCCGTGGTGGGAACCGTGGTGCCGGCGACATCGGCCAGCTCCGCGGCCTCCCGCTGGGCGTCGGTGAGCCGGTGGACCTCCCGGCCCAGCTGCGCGAACGGTTGCACGATCTCGTAGTCGGCGAACAGCTCCGACCAGGCCGGCAGCGACCCGGACAGGTGCAGCGGGTGCGCGATGCCGACCGTCGCGTCGTCGGCGAGGGTCAGCGTCTCGTCGTCGACGTCGGCCAGGCTGCGGTCCTCGGCCACCCGGAAGCCGACCGTGCCGGCGTCGTCGTAGACCGCCCAGACCAGCCGGCGCACGATGTGCCACAGCAGCGGATGCCCGACGAACAGCTCCCGGAACTGGGCGCCGGTCCACCGTCGCTGGCCGACCATCGCCCGCTCCAGGCGTCGGATCTGGTCGCCGGCGATCGTACGGACGTCCTTCTTCAGGCCCGCGAACCGCTTGTACGCCTCCGGCGCGAGCGTCCCGTCGTCGCGTACGCCCGGCTTCGGCAGCTCCTTGCGCCGGTGGCCGGCGGTGTCGGCGACGTACGGCCGCAACTGCTCGTCGAAGCCGACCACGAACTGCCGCGGCCCGTAGTCGAGGGTGAGGCTGCCGTCGGCGTCCAGCCCGAGATCGGGCACCAGCCGGTCGGCCAGCTCCTCCGGGCTCAGCCCCAGGTCGTCGGCCACCTCGGCGATCTTCTCGGCGGCCCGCTCCTTCAGCCCCTTGAACTTCACCTTCTCCGCGATGCTGTGCAGGTGCATCAGGGCGACGTCGGTGCCGATCGACGCCAGCACCGCCAGCCCGGCCACCGCGCGACCGTGCGCGGCCTCGCCCGGCCAGGCCCGGATCAGCGGGGTGAGCCGGCGTACGGTGTCGTCGTCGCCGATCAGACCCAGCGCGTCCAGTGCCCAGCTCTCCTTCGCCGGGGCGCCGACCGCCAGCCAGCGCTGGAACAGCCCCCAGCCGAACTCGGCCAGCGAAACCGGGTCGCAGAGGTCGCGTACGACGTCGACCCCGGCGTAGACCTCACCCGGCCGGGACAGCGCGAGCGTCATCGTCAGGTGCGTCACCGCCGTCCGGGGCAGCGCGTGTCGGCGGTCGCGCAGCAGCACCGGCGGCAGCATCATCGGGTCCACCCAGGCCGGCACCACCGGCAGCTTCGGCGGCAGGACCTCCAGCGGGTCGGTGGCGAGCAGCGTGGCGATCGCGGCCCGGGCCGGCTCACCGTACGTTCCCGCGGCCGCCAGCACCGGCTCCTCGTGGCCGGCCGCGCCGATCGCCCACAGTGCGGCCTCGGCGTTGCGCCGGGCGGGTCCGGCTTTGCCGAGCGCGTCCGGCACCAGGGCCCGCGCCGCCACCGCCGGGTGCCGGGTCAGCCAGGCCAGCGCCGGCCGGCGGGCCGACTTGAGCCGTTGCAGCCACCGGGCCACCAGCGGGGCGGCGGCACTGCTGGCGTACGGGGCGAGCAGTGGCAGCACGGCGGTCGGGGTGGAGGGGGCCATCCGCAGGATCGCCGGCAGCGCGTCCAGTTCGTACCGGCCGGCGAGGACCCGACCCCACTCGGCGGCATCCCAGTTGTGCGTGGGATTCCAGTCGGCCAGCAGGGGGCGGACGATCTCCTCCGGGGCGCCGATCATCAGACCGACCCGCAGGTGGTGGCGGAGGTTGCCGGCCAGGTAGGCGTCACGGGTCTGTTCCCAGGTGCTCCCCTTGTCGGGCGTCGTCGCGATCCAGTTGCAGCGGGTGGCCAGCCACTCGTCGCGCTCGCCCGGCCGCCAGGCGACGGCCGCCTCCTCGACCGGCGCCAGCCCGGTCACCACCACCGGCCGGGCGGTCGACCGCGCCGTCCACGGCGGGGTACGCAGCAGTTCCGGCAGCAGTTCGGCGGGGGCCTCGGCGACCCGCACCGCGTCGTCGGCGAGCCCGGCGAGGTGGGCCCGGTCGGCCGCCGGCAGGTCGGGCAGCGTTGCGGCGACCAGTTCGGGGTTGCCGGATACGTGCATCCGCAGCAGGTCCGCGACGACCTTCGCCTTCGTCGTCTGGCCGGTGGCGGCGGCCGGCATCAGGCGCAGCGCGCGGACCGGGAACCGGACCATCGCCTCGGTGAGCGCCGGCTGCGCGTACCGGTTGTCGACCCGGTCCAGCAGGGTGGCGAACGCCTCGTCGGTGGGCAGGGTCGACAGCAGCGTGTAGAGCCGCTTCTCGCCGTCGGCGGCCATGTGGTCGCCGAACCAGGCGAGGTAGGTGGTGACCGGCGCCGGCCCGACCCCTTCCAGCACGGTGGCGAGGTCGCCGAAGGTGGGATCCCCGTGTCCCTGCAGGTGGCTCGCGATGAACGTCTCGAACTGCTCCCGCGTGTACAGCGACCAGAGCAGCCGCGACCGGTTGACCGTGCCGGTGAGGTCCTCGTCGACCCAGTCGGTGCGGGTCGGCACCAGGTAGGAGATGGTCACCCGCTGCACGCCCAGCCTGTCCCGGTATTCGGCGAGTGCCGCGGTCGCCGCCCGGTAGTCGTCGTCGGAGGCCGCCGCGAGCAGGCTCCGCATCCGTGCCGTGACGGGCTCCGCCGGCCACTTCCACACCGACCTGGCCTCGTCCTCGGTGATCGGCCGGACCCGTACGTCCCTCATGTGGAGCAGGCGCGACGACGCGCTGATCGCCAGCCCGTAGACCTCCACGGTGGCGCGGGCGGCGAAGGTGAGCCCGCGGGTGGCCGCCCACGCGTCGGCGAAGGCCCGCAGCTTGTCCTCGTCAGACCAGGGCACCGCCTTCGCGACGGCGGCGGCGACGGCGGCCGCGCCGAGCGGGGTCAGGGCCGGGTCGGCGAGCCCGGCCCGCAGGCCGTCGCGTAGCACCGGCGCGACCTCGGCGACCAGCGCCGGGTCGGCGTCGGTACGGGCGAACATCCGCTCGATCTGCTTCCGGTGGTTCTCGAACAGGCCGGCCGCCACTCCGACCGCCTTGCGGTCGACGGTCGTCGAGCTGGCCAGCCCGCCGCGGCGCGGGTGCATCCGGCGCCGCCAGGCCACCGGGATGACGAGGGTGTCCTCGTCCGGCCGGGGCTCCGGGTCACCCCGGCCGGCGTCGTCCGTCCCGCTGTCGTCCGTCCCGCTCTCGCCCGGCCCGGTGCTGCCCGTCCCGCCGTCGTTCGTCCCGCTGTCGCCAGGCCCGGCGACGCCGGCCCCGCTGTCGTCCGGCCCGGTGCTGCCCGGCCCGGCCGGGGCCGGCCCGGGGGAGGGCCGGGCGGTGCCGGCCTCGACGTACCCCTTGCGGACCTTCTCGGTGACCAGCCGGTCGGCGTGCGCGATCGCGGCCTGCTCCGACCCCAGGTGCTTGACCTGGGTACGGCCGTCCGTGCCGAGCCGCCCGTAACTGACCGTCACTGTCGAGCCGCTCCGGTCGATCCGCCAGAACTTCGCCGATCCGCCTTCGACGAACTCGAAGTCACGCACCCGTCGCCCCCTCTTCCCGCCACATGATCGTCGGCCGCACTCTAACCACGCCCTGCGACATCCGGTCCGATCCGTGTTCCGGTACGGGCCCTACCATGGGCGCGGGCCGCCGCCCGCCCGGCGCTCCGCCGCCCGCCCAGCGCTCCGACGAAGACAGGGGACAGATGGTGAAGTCCGCCGACGCCACGCAGACGCGGCCGGTTCCCGTGACCCGCCGCGCCGACGAGTCACCGGTCGGCGCGGACAGCTTCGAGCGTGGCGGTCACCTGGTGCACGTCGACCGCCGGCTCAGCACCGTCCTGCACCGCCGGCCGGCCGGTATCACCGGCAACCAGTGGTCGTCGGCGCTGCGGACCCGGCTCGACTACGTCGTACACGAGGCCGGGGACGGCCCGGCGCTGGCCGGCATCCGGTTCGAGGATCCGGGCCGGCGGGAGGCGGACGCGTCGCGGGCCGACCGGATGACCGGCACCGTGTGCGCGGCGGCCGGTCTCGGCCTGGTGCGGTTCGAGTCGGCGGCCCTGCTGCCCGTCGCCCGGCGGGTCGTGGAGTACGTTCTCGACGCCCGGGCCTTCCACCGGGCGACGGCCGAGCCCGCCGGTGACACCAGCGACGGGCTGCCCGGCTTCCGTGACATCCTCGGCCGGCTGCCGGACGGGCGTACCGGGCACGTCAACGACCTGGGCGCGCTCGCGCGGGCGGCCGCGGTCGAGGCGTACGCCAGCCGCCAGCTCACCGACCCGATCATCCGTGACCTGCACGTACGGTGGACCGACGGGCCAGCCGAGGGCTGGGCCTGGGTCGAGGTACGCCCCGGACGGTCGGTCTTCGAGCGGGTCCGGGTCTGGCAGCACGACTTCTCCTGCGGCGTGGACCCGGCCCGCTTCGCCGCCGACCTGGCGGTGCTGGCGGTCGGCGAACGCCTGAAGCAGCTGCCCACTGTGGAACCGGAGCTGTCCGCCCGATCGGATCTGGCGCGCGAACTCGCCGCGTTGCACCGCCGGTCCGGCGACCTGGCCGAGCCGTTCGCGTTCGCCCACGTCACCTTCGACTGACGGCCGCCCGGCCCTCGGCGCGCAATCATGATCGTCTGCTGCTGAGCCGTTCGACACGCCGCGCGCTGAACGGCTGAACAGCAGACGATCATGTCGTAGGCGGTGCTCCGGTGCGCGTCATGGGTGGGGCGGCCAGGCCCGGTCGAATACCGGGTACCGCTCCGGCGATCCCCGGCCGTCCCCGCTGGGCAGGACCGAGCCGTGGAAGGTCGCACCGTCGGGGCCCAGGGAGTCGTCGTCCGTCGGACCGTCGTCGAATCCGCGTGCCTCGATCCGGAACCCCCGGCCGAGCCGCACCGCCACGGAGTAGGCGACCCCACAGACGTCCGCCAGGTCGATCGTTTCTCCGCGCAGGGCGAGTTGCGCGTACAGCTCGGACGCCACCTCGTTGCGAACGTGGGCGAGGGCGGGCGAGATCTGATCGTCGTCGGACGCTGGGCGATCGCTCATGACTCCCACGGTCGGCCCGCCCCGGGCCACGGTCAACGAGCCCGTTACATGTCTCACAGCGTGCCGAACGGCCGGGGGCCGGGGTGGTCCGATGTGGACCGACGGCCACCCGGGGCCTAGCGGCAGGTGTCGGAGTCGGCGGGCACGTGTGAGAAGACCACCGGGGCGACCGCCCGCGGCGGAGGCTGCGGCGCGGCCGGTTCGTCGGCCAGCGGCGTACGCGGATGTTCACCGGTCAGCACGAGCAGTTCGTACGCGCGCTGCACCGGGATCTGCTGGGCGGCGATCGCGGTGGCCAGCGGCACCGGGCCGATTCCGCCCGGTGACACCGAGAGGCTGAGCACGGCCGGGTCGACCCCGCGGCTGGCCAGGTAGCCGGCGGCTTCGGGGGGCAGCTCACGCCAGGGCCGTACGGTGTCCTCGGTGAACCCGTGGGCGGCCCACTCGTCGGCCTGTTCGGTCACCCGGTTGGCGAGTCGGGCCGGTACGACGTCCCGGCCGCCGAGATCGTCGCTCAGCAGAGCGCGGGCCAGGGCGGACAGTCGGTCGACCGGGACGAACCGGTCGCCGGATCCGCGGCTTCCGTCACCCGTGCCACGCTCACCTCGAGTAGGCATGCCCCCATCCAAGCATGATCGTTTTCGGCACCGGTGGGCGCCACCCCGTCAGGCGGTCACGGGTACCGGACGGTCCCGCACCCGCCACCCGGGGATGGGAGGGCGGATGCGGGACCGTCCGCGTGTCGGACCCGGGGTCAGGCGTCGTGGTGCGGGCGGCGCTGCGCGGCGATGAAGGTCATCCGGAACTTTCCGATCTGCACCTCGTCGCCGTCGTTGAGGGTGGCCGATTCGACCCGCTCACGGTTGACGTAGGTGCCGTTGAGGCTGCCCGCGTCCCGCACGGTGAAGGTGTCACCGTTGCGGTGGAACTCGCCGTGCCGCCGGGACACGGTCACGTCGTCGAGGAAGATGTCGCTGTCCGGGTGCCGGCCGCTCGTCGTCAGGTCCGTGTCGAGCAGGAACCGGGCGCCCGCGTTCGGACCCTGGTGGATGGCCAGGAGCGCCGCGCCGGGCGGTAGCGATGCCGCGATCCCACCCGTTGCGGAATCCCGGCTCCGCGTCTCACGAAACTCGGCGAACGATCGCAGATCGAACGTCGACGTGACGTCGAGCAGCGGATGCTCCCTGTCAGGACTCATCAGCACCACCTCACAGTTGCCCGGTGACCCGGGAAAGTCGGCAGTTTACGGTAGCCGAGCCGGTATCGGGCCGACATCCGGCGGCTGTCTCCTACGTTAGCCGGGCCGTCGGAGCGGTCGCGGAAACCCGTTCGGCCAGGTGGGCGGCGATCTCGTCGAGGCTGCCGGTGTTGCCCTGGAGATCGATCTCGACGCCGTACTCGGTTTCGATCGCATCGATCAGCCGCAGCAGTCCGAGTGAGTCCAGACCGAGCGCGACCAGCGGAACGTCGCCGGCCAGCGCCTCGGCGACCGGAACCGAGCCGCCGGTCGCCTCGTTGACGAGTTCGGCGAGCCGCTGGTGCAGGGGGCTGGGCGCGGTCATCCGCGGGCCTCCCGGACCACTTCGGCGATCTCCGCGATCGTGGGCATTTCGAAGAAGACCTCCAGTGACAATTCAACTCCCAGACGTTGGTGGATACGGCTGCTGATCCTGGTGATGGTCAGCGAGTGGCCGCCGAGGTCGAACAGGTCCTCGTCGAGACCGATATCGTCGATCTGGAGCACGTCCTGCCAGATCGTCCGGATCTCCTCGACCACCTCGTCGACGACCGGCGCGTCGTCGTCCGGACCGGTACCCACCGCCGCGTCCGGGCCGGCCGTGGCCGGCTCGGCCCGCTCGCGGGCCGGGGCGGGCAGCGCCGCCCGGTCGAGCTTCCCGCTCGGGTTCAGCGGAAGGGTGTCGAGGAACACCCAGGTCGCCGGGACCATCACCGCCGGCAGCGTCTGCGCCAGGTGGGCACGCAGCGCGGCCGGATCGGGCTCGGCACCGGCCGGCACCACGTAGCCGACGAGCCGGCTGTCGCCCTCGTCGCCGTCGCGCAGCGTGACCGCGCAGCCGGCGACGCCCGTGTGCTCCAGCAGTCGCGTCTCGATCTCGCCGAGCTCGACCCGGTGGCCGCGGATCTTGACCTGGTGGTCGGCGCGACCGAGGAACTCCAGCCGTCCGTCGGTGGTCCAGCGGGCCAGGTCGCCGGTGCGGTAGAGCCGCCCGCCCGGTGCGTCGTACGGGTCGTCGAGGAACCGTTCGGCGGTCAGTTCGGGCCGTCCGAGGTAGCCGTCGGCCACTCCGGCGCCGCCGAGGACCAGCTCCCCGGGTACGCCGATCGGCAGCGGCCGCTGCCGCGGGTCGAGGACGTAGGCGCGGGCGTTGGCGACCGGCCGGCCGATGGTCACCTCCCGGCCCCGGGTCACCTCCTCGGTGGTGGCGTAGATCGTCGCCTCGGTCGGGCCGTACCCGTTGACCACCCGGGCGACCCGGTCGTGCAGCTCGCGGGCCAGCGCGGTCGGCAGCACCTCGCCGCCGGCCAGGGCGACCAGGTCACGGTCGTCGCCGCCGATGCCGGCCGCGAGCAGCACCCGCCAGCCCGACGGGGTCGCCTGCACGTTCGTCACCGCGTACGCCTCGACCAGCCGGACGACGGCGGCACCGTCGGCGGCGCTGACCCCGGCCGCGACGACGACCCGGCCACCGGTGACCAGCGGCAGGAACATCTCGACCAGCGAGATGTCGAACGACATCGAGGTCAGCGCCAGCCACCGGTCGGTCGGGCGGCTGTCGAGCGCGTCGCCCATGGCGTACAGCAGGTTGGCCAGCGCGGCGTGCGGCACCCGCACACCCTTGGGCCGGCCGGTCGAGCCCGAGGTGTAGAGCACGTACGCGAGGTCGGTGCCGGCCGGGTCGGCGGTGACCTCGGGGCCGGCGGGCTCCGGCATGGTGTCGAGGTCGTCGACCGGCAGCACCGCCGGTCCGCCGGCCAGTTCCGCGGCGACGTCGGCCGTCGTGGTGGTCGCGGTGGTGACGACCAGGGCGGGGGCCGCGTCGGCGAGGATCGCCGCCTGCCGGGCCGCCGGCAGGTCCGGGTCGACCGGCAGGTACGCCGCACCGGAGCGCAGCACGGCGAGCAGCGTCGCCACCGCGGTCCACGAGCGGTGCAGCCCGACCGCGACCAGCGAACCGGCGCCGATCCCACGGTCGCGCAGCGCCGCCGCGAGCCGGCCGCTGACCGCGTCCAGCCCGGCGTACGTCAACTCCCGGTCCCCGTCGACGAGGGCGATGTCGGTGGGACGCTGCCGTACCTGCTCGGCGAACCGGGCCGGCACACTGTCGGCGGCGTAGTCGCGGGCGGTGCCGTTGAAGATCTCCAACACCAGGTCGAGTTCGCGGTCGGGCAGGATGGGCAGTTCGTCGACGGCCCGGTCCGGGGCGGCGACCGCCCCGGCGAGCAGGGTGCGCAGGTGGGCGCCGATCCGGGCCACCGCGTCGGTCGGGATCACGTCCGGGTTGTGCTGGAGCCCGACGGTCAGGCCGGTGCCGCTGTCGACGACCTGCACGTGCAGCGCGTTGCGGGCGGTGCCGCCGAAGACCGTCCAGTCGATCGTGGTGGCCACGCCGGTGAACGCCGGCTCGGGGGCACGGCGCCGGTAGCCGACCGAGACCGGGGTCAGCGCGGTGGCCGGGCGCAGCCCGCTGACCGCCTGCGCCAGCGGCACGTCCCGGTGCCTGTAGAGCTGGCGCAGTTCGGCGCGCAGGGCGCACGCGTAGGCCCGGAAGGTGGCGTCCGGCGCCGGGGCGGGCACCGGCAGCTCGTTGACGAACAGGCCGATCTGTCCGGCCGTCTCCGCCGTACGGGTCGACAGGCCCACGCCGACCGGCAGCGCCTCGTTGCCGTACCGGTGCAGCAGGGCGTGGACGGCGGCCAGCAGCAGCTCGAACCGGCTGACGCCGAGGTCGGCGGCGAGCCGTGCGGTGCCGGCGACCAGGTCGGCGTCGAGGTCGAACTCGACGGTGGCGCCCGGCGCGGCGGCGACCGGCTGGCGGCTCAGACCGGGCAGAACGACGTCGCCGGGCGGGGTCCACCGGCTCGCCCAGTAGTCGCGGGCGGCCGGCAGCGCGGCGGCGACCCGGTCCCGTTCGGCGGCCGCGTGTCCACTGTGGTCGGCAGCCGGCCCGAGGTCGGCGGGGCGGCCGGCGACGGCGGCGTCGTACGCGTGCGCGAGGTCGCGGGCCAGTACGTCCTTGGACATGCCGTCGAAGACCAGGTGGTGGGCGGTCACCAGCAGCAGGTGCCGGTCCGCGGCGCCGGTCAGCAGGGTGAACCGGGCCAGCGGTCCCCGGCGCGGGTCGAACGGCCGGGCGATCTCGGCCCGGACCCGGTCGTCGGTGAGCGGGCCGCCGGCCAGGGTGATCTTCTCGGTGGCGGTCACCAGGTGCGGCACCCCGTCGGCGCCGGTCTCGACCGCGGTGCTCAGTCCCTCGTGGCGGGCGGTGACGGCGGTGCACGCCTCGGTCAGCGCCCGCTCGTCGAGCGCGCCGTCGAAGTGGATCCCGAGCGCCATGTGGTAGGCGGTGCCGGCGACCCCGGCCTGCTCGGTGAACCAGACGGCGTGTTGGGCGTACGTCGCCTCGGCGGTGGTCACGGACCCTCCTGAGTTTCGGCCTGGGTTTCGAAGCGGGTGATCAGCTCCCGTTTGACGACCTTGCCGCCCTCGTTGCGCGGCAGGTCCTCGACGAGGAGCACCCGGGTGGGCAGTTGGTAGTCGGTGAGCCGGCCGGCGAGGAAGCCGCGCAGCGCGGGCAGTTCCAGGTCGGCCGGCGGGGCGTCCGGGCGGGCCACCACGACGGCGGCGACGGCCGACCCGAGGACCGGGTGGGGGATCGGGACCACGGCCGCCTCGGCGACCGCCGGGTGCTCGTGCAGCGCCGCCTCGACCTCCAGACTGGAGATCTTGTACGCCCCGGACTTGATCACGTCCTGGTGCCGGTCGGTGAGGTAGAGGTAGCCGTCGGCGTCGAGCCGGCCGATGTCGCCCATCCGTACCCACTCGCCGCGGAACGTGGCCGCGCTGGCCTCGGCGTCACGGTAGTAGGCGCGCGGGTGGTCGCAGCGCAGCCAGACGTGGCCGGTCTCGCCGGCCGGCAGCGGCTGTCCGGCGTCGTCGGCGATCATGAGGGTGCCGCCGACCGCCTTGCCGACCGCGTCCCGGCGGGCCGGATCGAAGATCATCGTGGTCTGGGCCGGGGCGGCCTCGGTCGACGAGTAGTAGTTGACCACCGCCGCCGACGGGAACGCCGCCGCGAGCCGGGCCGCGACCGCCGGCGGCAGCGCCGCCGCCGTCGACCCGATCAGGTGTACGTGTGACAGGTCGCGGCCGGACAGCGCACCGGAGTCCAGCAGTTCGATCGCCATCGACGGCACCAGGAACACCGTGCCGGTGCCGGGCGTGGCGATCAGCCGGGCGAACCGGCCCGGCGTGGACTGGGCCAGCGTCAACGCCGTCGGCTTGGCGGCCAGTGCGTTGAACAGCATCGTCTGCGCGGCGTTGGTGCCGATCGCGAACGCGTGCAGGAAGCGCTCGGAGTGGCCGAGCGCCAGCCGGCGCGGGTGGTTGGGCGCGTGCACCGTCAGGTTGGCGTGCGTCGCGCCGACCCCCTTGGGCCGCCCGGTGGTGCCCGAGGTGTAGAGGATCTGCGCCAGGTCGCCCGGCCGGACCCGGTGCCCGACCGCCGACGCGTCGTCGACCGGCTCGCCGGACAGTTCGGTCACGGTGTATGCCGGCAGCCCGCCGCCCCCGTCCGGCCCGGCACCGGCGGCACCGGCGTGCAGCACCGCGACCGCCTCGCAGTGGTCCAGGGCGTGCCGCAGCTGCCCCGGCGCCAGCCGGTCGGACAGCGGCACCGAGACCGCGCCGGCCCGCTGCACCCCGCAGTACGCGACCGCGAAGTCGACCCAGTCGCGGGCGCCGAAGACCAGCCCGACCCGGTCGCCGGGGCGTACGCCACGCCGGTGCAGGGCGGCGGCGACCGCGCCGGCCGCCGACTCCCATGCCGCGAAGGTGAGCGTGGCGACACCGTGCACCTCGATCGCCACCCGGTCGGGGTGCGCCTCGGCCCGCCAGGCGAGCAGGTCCGGCACCGTACGCGCGGCGCGCCGGGCCGGGGTGACCGTGGATGCCATCTCAGCCCCCGCTCGCCATCGACACCGGCCGCCGGGCCGGGTCGGCACTGTCGTCGCCCGCCGGTCCGGTCGGGTCGTCGTCGGCCGGCCGGCGTGGCCCGGGTACCGCCCGGGCCCGCCGGGTCTCGATCCCGATCACGTCCTCCGGTGGCGCGTCGGGGACCTCGTCGTCGAATCGGGACAGGATCCGGGTCCGCATCGAGATCGCCGCGGTCGCCGCGATGCCGAGGCCGAAGACGAGGTAGAGCAGGCCGATGCCGCGGCCGGGGCCGACCCCGATCACCGCGCCGACGCTGCCGGCCAGCGCGCCGCCGGGCAGCAGCAGCGGCTCGGCCGCCGTCGACGCCAGCGGGGCGACGATTCCCCAGCCGATCGGCATCGTGGACGAGGCCACCATCTGGTTGAGCGCGAAGACCCGGCCGTGGAAGCGCTGCGGCACCTTGGTCTGCACGACGGTGTTGTAGATGCCGTTGACCAGGGCGAGCGCGAAGTACATGCCGAACGCGCCGGCGCCGATGACGACCAGCGACGGCCGCATACCGGTCAGCACGCAGGCGGCGGCGATGGCCAGGGTGCCGATCAGCACCGCCCGCATCCGGTAGTGCCGGGGCCCGCCCCAGACCAGCATCACCAGGCCGCCGCAGGCGCCGCCGATCCCGCCGACGATCGCGATCCGGGCCACCTCGGCCAGGTCGGCGAAGCCGAGCACCAGCGGGGAGAGCAGGAACAGCACCGGGAACAGGAAGAAGTTGAGCGTGGCGAAGAACGCCAGCATGGCGCGGAACTCGCGGCGGCGCAGCGAGTAGCGCACCCCGCCGACGATCTCGGCGGTGAGGGTCTCCCGGCGGCGCAGGGCCATGGTGCGGGGGAAGCGGATGGCGAGCAGGATCACGATCGCGAGAGCGTACGTCACGACGTCGACGACGAGAATGCCGTCCAGGCCGATCGCCTCCAGCAGGGCGACCGCGACCAGCGGCACCATGAACTGGGTGAGTCCGGTGGCCATCTGCGCGACGCCGTTGGCGTGCCCGAGAAAGCGCTTGGGCACCAGTTGCGGGACGGCCGACACGAACGCCAGCCGCTGGAACGCCAGGGTCACCGACAGCCAGCCGACCAGTACGTAGAAGTGCCAGGTCTCGGCCCGGTCGGTGAGCAGCAGCCCGGTGACGGTCAGCTTGGCGACGCCGGCCGCGCAGCAGGCGAGCAGGATGACCCGGCGCCGGCTGGTCCGGTCGATCAGGGCCCCGGCGAACGGCGCGATGACCAGGCCGGGCACCAACCCGAGTACGGAGAACAGCGCGAACCGGGCCAGCGACCCGGTCTCGATGAAGATCCACAGCGGTACGGCGAAGCTGGTCAGCGCGGTGCCGGCCATCGTGACGATCTGGCCGGCCGCGACCAGCCCGAACCGCTTCATGCTCGGCGCCGGCTCCCGGCGCGCCTTGCGGGCGGCGACCTTCGCGTCCGTGGCGGACTTCGCCGGGGTCGGAGAGCCGTCCCGGCGGGACACCTCGACCAGCCGCCACGCCGGTTCGAGGCCGTCGTCGGGGCCGCCGTCGTCCGGGTCGGTGCCGTCCGGTGCCGCCGCCCCGGCCGGGGGCGGTCCACCGTCCGCCGGCGACTCCGGCACCGGCCCGTCGAGCCGGCCGTCGACGGTGGTGACGATCTCGGCCAGCTCCTCGGCCCGGTACTTCAGGAAGTAGTGTCC
Source organism: Polymorphospora rubra (assembly GCF_018324255.1). Classification (GTDB taxonomy): domain Bacteria; phylum Actinomycetota; class Actinomycetes; order Mycobacteriales; family Micromonosporaceae; genus Polymorphospora; species Polymorphospora rubra. The sequence continues at coordinate 7,835,600 of NZ_AP023359.1, read as the reverse complement.
GCCCTCGTCGATCGACACCAGCGCGGTCCGGTCGCTGAGGAAGTGCCACTCCCGGTAGCGTTCCTCGGCCCACTCGGTGCCCCGGTCGCGGTCGCCGACGACCGACACGATCGGCGCCCGCAGCGGGGTGACCTTGCGGTGCATCAGCGCGGTGAAGTAGTCCTCGGACACCTCGGCGTCGTGCCGCATCGCCCGGATCAGGAACGCGGCCTGGTCGGCGTCGAGCGCCCCGATGTCGGCGCCCTGCGCCTGCAACCAGGTGCGGTAGATCCGGTCGCTGCGGATCCGTTCGGAAATCCGCAGCCGCATCAGCGGGCCGAGCACCCCGCCGACCGGGCGGCCGAAGGGGAAGACCCCGCCGAGGTAGATCGCGTCCAGGTCGCGGCCGGCGGCCTCGAGCAGCCGGGCCACCTCGACGGCGAGCGCGCCACCGGGACCGCAGTGGCCGTACAGGACCAGCGGCCCGTCGACGGTGGCCAGCACCTCGTCGGCGACCGCCCGGGCCACCTCCTCGATCGGGGCCGGCTCGTCCTCCAGCCCGATGTCGTGCCCGGGCACCGCCACGGAATAGAGCCGGTGGCCGGCCGGCAGTGCCTCGGCGAGCGGCTGGTAGACCACCGCGCTGCCGCCGCCGTACGGCACGCAGACCAGCGACCGGACCACCTGCCCGGCCGGTACGGCGGGCGTCAGCTCGTGCAGCAGCCCCCCGGCCTGCCCCGCGTCCCCGGTGACCAGGCCGGCGAGTTCGCGTACGGTGCGGTGCTTGAACAGGTCCATGACGCTCAGCGGCCGCAGCTCGGTGCCGGTGGCCGCCGGCAGCTCCCGGCGCAGCCGGGCGACCACCTGGGTGGCCAGCAGCGAGTGCCCGCCGAGTTCGAAGAAGTCGTCGGTGACGCCGACCTCGGGCAGGCGCAGGATCTCCTCCCAGACCCGCGCGATCGTGGACTCCACCGGCCCCTGCGGCGGCACCCGCTCGCCGGCCGGCCGGTCGTCGACCGGTTCCGGCAGCGCCCTGCGGTCGACCTTGCCGTGGTCCTGCAGCGGCAGCCGGTCCAGCCACACGTAGCGGGCCGGGATCATGTACTCCGGCAGCCGGTCGGCGAGCCGGCGCCGCAGCTCGGCGGGCTCGACGTCGGCACCGTCGGCGGCCCGTTCCAGGTAGCCGACGAGCCGGTCGTCGCGCAGCACCACGACCGCCTGACCGACGCCGGCCGCGTCGCGCAGCGCCGCCTCGACCTCGCCCAGCTCGACCCGGTAGCCGCGCAGCTTGACCTGGTGGTCGCCGCGGCCGAGGAACGCCAGCCGGCCGTCGGGCAGCCACCGGCCGAGGTCACCGGTGCGGTACATCCGGGCGCCGGGCGGGCCGTACGGGTCGGCGACGAACCGCTGCGCGGTCAGGTCGGGCCGGCCCAGGTAGCCGCGGGCCAGCCGGTCACCGCCGAGGAAGATCTCCCCGGGTACGCCGATCGGGGCGGGCCGTCCGGTGGCGTCCAGCACGTACACCCGGGCGTGCGGCAGCGGCCGGCCGATCGGGACCATGCCGGGGCCGGCGTCGTCGGGCCGTACCCGGTCGGTGGTGATGCCGACGGTGGCCTCGGTCGGGCCGTAGTGGTTGAGGACGGCGGTGGGGCCGGCCGCGAGGCCGGCGGCCCATTCCAGGTCGGACGCCTCGCCGCCGAGGATCAGCGCCCGGCGCGGCAGCAGCGGACCGGCGCCGGTGTCGGCGGCCAGCGCGGCCAGGTGCGACGGCGTCATCTTGATGTAGTCGATGTCGTTGCGGGCCAGTTCGTCGGCGAGTTCCGCGCCGGTGCACCGGCGCGGAACCAGGTGCACGACGCCGCCGGTGGACAGCGCCAGGTAGAACACGGTGACGCTGAAGTCGAACGACATCGACTGGAGCAGCGCGTAGCGGGCGGCCGGCGTGATCTCGAAGCGGTGGCGTACGTCGGCCAGGTAGTTGACCACCTGGCGGTGGGCGACCGCGACACCCTTCGGGGTGCCGGTCGAGCCCGAGGTGTAGATGACGTACGCGAGGTTGTCCGGGGCGGGGCCGCCGTCCGGCGGGCCGTCCGGGTTGGCGTCGATCTCGGCGCGGATCCCGTCGAGGCAGACCGGTTCGGGAACCGCCCCGGCGGGCAGTCCGGCGCGGGCCGCGGCGAGCGGCTCGCGCAGGTCACTGCCGGTCAGCAGCAGGGACAGCCCGGCGTCGGCGAGCATGGTGGCCAGCCGGGCCGGCGGCTGCTCCGGGTCGAGCGGCACGTAGGCGCCACCGGCCCGCAGTACGGCGAGCAGCGCCACCGCCAGCTCGACCGACTGCTCCAGGCAGACGCCGACCAGGTGGTCCGGGCCGATGCCGCGTCCGCGCAGGTGGTGGGCGAGCCGGTTGGCGCGCCGGTCCAGCTCCCGGTAGGTGATCGAGTCGGCGCCGCAGACCACCGCCGGGGCGTCCGGGGTGTCGGTCGCGTGCCGGCGTACCAGGTCGGCCAGGGTCCCCGCGGCGGCCGGCCGCGGTTCGGGTGCGGTGGCGAAGCCGAGCACCCGCTCGCGCTCGGCCGGGTCGAGCAGGTCGAGGTCGACCAGCGGCCGGTCGGGGGCGGCGACCGCGGCCCGCAGCAGGTTGACGTAGTGGGCGGCGAGCCGGCCGGCGGTGTCGGCGTCGAAGAGGTTGGTGTTGTAGAGGAACTCGCCCCGGATCCCGTCGGGGGTTTCGGTGAGATAGCAGGACACGTCGAAGCGGGCGCTGCGGACCCGGGTGTTGAACGGCTCCACGGTGAGCCCGGCCGGCCACCGCTTGGCGCCGCGCTGGTAGTTCTGCAGGGCGAAGAGGACCTGGAAGACCGGGGTACGGCTGACGTCGCGGGTGACGTTCAGCTCCTGCACCAGCCGCTCGAACGGCACCTGCTGGCGGGTCAGCGCCTTGATCGCGGTACCCCGGGTGCGGGTGAGCAGGGTGGCGAAACTGGGCTCGGCACCGTCGTCGGTGGACACGTCGGCGCGCAGCGCCAGCGTGTTGACGAACAGGCCGATCATGTTTTCCAGTTCGGGGACGACCCGGCCGGCGACCGGTGATCCGATCGCGAAGTCGCGCTGCCCGGTGTAGCGGAAGAACACCGCCTGGAGTCCGGCCAGGAGCGTCATGTAGAGCGTGGCGCGCCGGGTGCGGGCCAGCCGCCGGAGCCCGTCGGTCAGTTCGGCGTCGAGCTGGAAGTGGTGCGACCTGCCGTCGTAGCGCTGCTCGGCCGGGCGGGGCCGGTCGGTCGGCAGGTCCAGCGGCGGTACGCCGGCGAGCGCCTCGCGCCAGTAGTCGAGTTCGCCGGCGGCGGCCGGCCCGTCGGCCCGGTCGCGCTGCCAGGCGGCGTAGTCGGTGTAGCGGGTGGCCGGCCCGGGCGGCACCGGATCGCCGCCCAGGGCCGCGGCGTAGTGCGCGGCGACCTCGGCGAACAGCAGGTCCTGCGACCAGCCGTCGCTGACGATGTGGTGGGTGGCGGCGTGCAGCAGGTGGTCGTCGGGGCCGAGCCGGACCACCAGGGCCCGCACCAGCGGGGCGACGGTCAGGTCGAACGGCTGCCGCGCGGCGTCGGCCACCAGGGCGCGGGCGTGGTCCTCGTCGTCGGCGGCGACCACCGGTACGGGGACGCGTACGGTGTCGGCGACCTCGACCACCGGCCGGCCGTCGGGGGTCTGGGTGAACCGCATCCGCAGGCTGTCGTGCCGCGCGGCGACCGCGTCGAACGCGTTCCGTAGCAGGTCGGGGTCGAGCGGTCCGCGCAGCCGGATCGTCGAGGGGATCACGTAGGCGGCCGTGCCCGGGGCGAACTGCTCCATGAACCACAGTCGTTCCTGCCCGAACGACGGCGGCGCGGCCCCGGGTGCCACTTCCGGGATCACCCGTTCAGGTGCGGCCTCGGGACGGGTTGGTAGGTCGACACCTGTCATTACCGTTTGCCCTCATTTCGCCGGACACACCGGTGGTGTGCCGCGTGCCGGCGGCGTAGTTGATCATCAATGACGGGTCTTCCCGGTGACCCGCTTCGCAGTGTGCCTGGCCTACCACCCTGGGTGGGATCGGCCGAACGGCGCACCACATTGAACCCGAACCATCGATTCCATCCATATAGGACCGAAATTAAGACGGTCGTCGCCCGGGCGTCACCGGGACCGGTGTTGTCGACCGCGACCCGGCTGTGTTGTGATGTGGGGCCCCGGCGACGCGACGATGCCGGCGGGGACGGTCGACATGAGCGGGTGAAGGTGCCGACAGACCTGGTGACGGGCGAGATCGTCCACGCACCGTTTCAGGGAGCGAGGTCGGCGACCGCGCCGCTCACCTGGGGGCAACGGTCGATGTGGCGCTCCCCGGCCGACCTCGCGGGCCAGGGCATCTTCCTCCACCTGCCACGCCGCATCAGCGTCCCGTCCCGCGCCCCGGCCGACGTACCGGCCGTCGCCGCCGCCCTCGGCGCGCTGGTCGGCCGGCACGAGTCGCTGCGTACCCGGATCCGCCCCGTCGACGGCGAACCCGTCCAGGTCGCGGCCGAGCACGGTCGGCTGCCGCTGCTCGTCGCCGACGGCGGCGACGACCCCGACGGCGGCGCCGCCACCGCGCGCGAACTGATGGACCGGCTCGGTGCCACCCCGTTCGACCTCGCCGAGGAATGGCCGCTGCGGGTCGCCCTGGTCGTCGTCGACGACCGGGTACGGCACCTCGTGATCGTCTTCAGCCACGGCACCGTCGACTTCCACGGCGCCGAGATCGTCCTGCGTGACCTGCGGCAACTCCTCCTACGCGGCACGGTGTCCGGTCCCGCCGGCCTCCAGACGATCGACGTCGCCCGCCGCGAGGCCGGCCGGGAACGGCACCGTTCCACCCGGTCCGTCGCCCACTGGAGCGACGGCTTCCGGCGGCTGCCGGCGAGCATGTTCGACCCGGTCGGGCCGGCGCTCGAACCGCCGTACCGGCAGGCGCTGCTGACCTCCGAGGCGCTCGACCTGGCCACCCGCCTCGTCGCCGGCCGGCACCGGGTGAGCACCTCCACCGTCCTGCTCGCCGCGACCACCGCCGTCGTCGCCGCCCGGCAGGACGCCGCCACCTGCGGCGTGCTCACCATGGCCGGCAACCGGTTCCAACCCGGGTACGGCGACGCCGTCGCCAAGCTCAACCAGATCGGCCTGTGCGTCGTCGACCTCGCCGACCGCCCCGACTTCACCGCCCTGCTCCACCGCACCGCCGCGGCGGCGCTGGACGCCTACCGGTACGCCTACTACGACCCGCTGGCACTCGACCAGGCAATGGCCGACCTGGGCCACAATCCCCGGACGGTGCTGGAGCCGTACTGCTATCTCAACGACATCCGGCTGCCCCGCCACCCCGGCTTCGTCGGCCCGGCCCCGGACGAGGCGACCGTGCGTACGGCGACCGCCCGTACCACGATCACCTGGCTCGACCCGCCGCCGGCGTTCCTGTGGCGGTGCCGGATGCAGGTGATCGACGTACCGGGCGCGCTCGGTGTGGTGCTCACCGTCAACACCCGCTACCTGCCACCCGGACCCGCCGAGGAGTTCCTGCTCGACCTGGAGCGGCTGCTGGTCGAGGCGGCCTTCCGCGACGTCCCCTGGCCCTGGTCCGCCGGCCAGCGCCCGGCCGCCGCCTGACCGGCACCACGCCGGTCGGCGATCACCCGGCCGGACGCGGTGGTCCACCGCGTCCGGTCCGTCGAAGTCAGGCCGCGGGCGCCGACGGCGGCTGGAGGATGCGGATCGAGTTGCCGAACGGGTCCCGCACCCCGAAGTCGGTTCCGTACGGCCGTTGCGTCGGCTCGTCGGTGATCTCCACGCCCCGGTCCCGAAGCGTCTCGAACGTCTTCTGTGCGTCGTCGGTGGTGAAGCCGAGCGTCCCGCCGGTCGCGCCCTTGGTCACCAGCTCGCGGACCTGGTCGGCGGTCGCCGGGTCGAGGCCGGGCGGACCGGGCCGCTCCAGCAGGATCTGCCGGTCGGTTTCGCCGGGTACGCAGACGGTGAGCCAGCGCATGAAGCCGAGGTCCTCGTCGGTGTGGACCGTCAGGCCGAGCTTGCCGACGTAGAAGTCGAGCGCCTCGTCCTGGTCGAGTACGTAGATCTGGGAGAGTCGGATGCTGTTCAACATGCTGTTCACGCTATTGGCCGGTCGCCGGCCGGCGCTTCTCCGAAACTGCTCGGTCGCATCCAGCGCCGGGTGAAGCAGGTCGGCGCGGCGGTCACGGCGGCCCGCGCCCGGTAGGCGCTCGGCGACTCGCCGACGATCCCGTGGAAGGTCCGGCTGAACGTGCCGAGGCTGCTGAAGCCGACCGCCATGCAGATGTCGGTGACGCTGCGGTCGGTTTCCCGCAGCAGCGACATCGACCGTTCCACCCGGCGGCGCTGGAGGTAGCGGTGCGGGGTCTCGCCGAACGTGGCGCGGAAGGAACGGATGAAGTGCGCCTCGGAGACCAGGGCGATCCGGGCCAGCGCCGGGATGTCCAGCGGTTCGGCGTACGACCGGTCCATCGCGTCGCGGGCGCGCAGCAGCCGGCGGTTGGTCTCCTCGACGGCCCGGCTCATGCCCTGATCAGACCACAGGCACGGCGGTGCGGGCCGACCCGGCCGGGCCGGCCCGCACGACGGTCAGCGGATCTCGACGATCAGGACCTGGGCGTCGCGGACGAGTTGCGCCCGTGGCCCGGGGGCGTTGAGGGTGTTGGCCTGGTTGAGGAAGGTGTCCAGGGCGGCGACCGCCCCGGCCCGGTCACCGGCGGCCAGTGCGGTCGCCACCCGGTCGAGGCTGCCGGTGAGCTGTCCCGCCCTGGTGGCGGAGATGGTGCCGGCGGCCGCGTAGCCGTCGACCAGCGCCCGCAGGTCGGCGACCGACGTGGTGGTGGTGAACCGGACCGTCCTCGTGGTGGTGTTGCCGGCCCGGTCGGTGGCGGTGACGACCAGGGTGTGTTCGCCCGGCGGGAGGTCGGCCAGCCGGATCGTGCGGCCCCGCCGGATCTCCCGGTCGTCGAGCCGGGCCAGGTTGGTGTTGCCTGCGACGCCGGAGGTGGTGTCGGTGACCGTCCAGTCCGGGGTCAGGGTGCCGGAGTTGCCGTACGACGCACCGTCGGTGATCCCGCTGACGTCGACCGTCGGGCCGGTCCGGTCGACCCGTAGCCACAGCGAGCGCTGCCGGCTGGTGTTGCCGGCCCGGTCGACGGCCCGGTAGAGCACCTGGCCCTTCACGTCGCCGATGGTGGCGGTGCCGTCGGCGGCCGCGTCGATCCAGGTGGTGCCGCCGTCGACGGAGTGCTGCCCGGTCCACAGCCCGGCGGTCAGTCCGGCGTACGTCAGCGTGACGTCGCCGGTGTACCAGCCGGCGGTCGGCTCCGGCGGGGACACCGTCGCGGTCACCGTCGGTGTGGTCTGGAACTGGATGCCGCGGACGAACAGTTCCGGCTGGGTCTGGCCGGTCCAGTCGGCGACGAAGTACAGGTCGTGCACGCCGCCGGGGTTGCGCACCGGGGCGCCGAACCACTTGTAGACCCGGTTGGACAGCGAGGTCGATCCGGTGCCGGGCACGTTGGAGAAGGTGGCCACCACCGGCCCGGTCGGCGAGCCGGCCCGGACGGTCAGGTTGACCCCGGGCAGGCGGGTGGCGAACTCGACGTTGAGGTGGGTGATCCCCGCGACGTTGATCCGGGGAAACATGAACCAGTTGCCGGTGCCGGGCACGAAGAGCTGCCCGGTGTAGAGGCCGACGCCCTCGCCCTTCTGGTACGTCGAGGCGGCGTACTGGCGCGGGTGCAGGACGATGTCGCCGGAGCCGGTCAGCGCGGGGGCGCCGGCCACCCCGCCGCCGTCGGTGTAGCTGGCCTCCAGCACGTGGAAGACGTACGCGCCGGGACCGTGCGAGGCGTCCCGGCCGGGCACCAGCACGCCGGTGCAGTCGGCGTTCGGGGTGGCCTCGGCCATCGGGTGCCCGTGGCTGTTGTGGCCGAGCTGGTACGCCACCTTGATCTTCGTGCAGTCGATGACGCCCTCCTCGGCGTCGGTGGCCCTGACCCGGAACGGCAGGTTCTCGCCGAACTCGGCCCAGCCGCCGTCGACGGGCGTCTCGATGGTGACGACCGGCCGGGTGTTGCCGGCGACCACGGACAGGTTGGCGATCGACTCCGCGCCGCCGGAGTCGCGTACGGTCACCCGGGGCTGGAACTCGCCGGCGGTGGTGTAGGTGTGGGTCGCCACGGCGCCGGTGGCGTCGGCGGTGCCGTCCCCGTCGAAGTCCCAGGCGTACGTCAGCGCGTTGCCGTCGGGGTCGGTGGAGGCGGACGCGTCGAAGCGTACGGTCAGCGGCAGCGCGCCCGAGTCGGCGCTCAGCGACGTGCTCACCAGCGGCGCCCGGTTGCCCTCGACGTAGTCGATCCGGTAGATGCCGGCGTCGTCGTTGCTGGCGCCCCAGCCGTTGCCGTACTCCAGCAGGTAGAGACTTCCGTCCGGGCCGAACTCCATGTCCATCGGCTTGCGGAAGTCGAGGTCGGGCAGCAGTTCGTGCATCTGGTACGGCGCACCCTGCGCGTCGAAGCCGGTCGTCTGGATCCAGTCGGTGGTCCAGTCGTAGAGGAACCGGCGGCCGTCGAACCACTGCGGGAACTTGGTGGTCGACGGGTTGTCGGCGTCGTAGTGGTACATCGGGCCGGCCATCGCGCCGCCGCCGAACAGTTCGGGGAAGTACTCCTGCCTGTCGTACGTGTAGTAGATCGTCGATCCCTTGATCGGCGGCAGGTTCACCAGGCCGGTGTTGTTCGGCGAGTCGTTGACCGGGGCGTCGCAGTCGAACCACGGGCCGGGCTTGTCCTCGACGTAGTTCCAGTCGTTGTACGGGACCTTGTTCATCGTGCAGTACGGCCAGCCGTAGTTGCCGGGGCCGTCCATCAGGAAGACCTGGACGTGCCCGGCCGGGCCGCGTTCGGGGTCGGGCAGCACCGCGTCAGGTCCGTAGTCGGCCATCCAGAGCCGGCCGGTCGCCGGGTCCCAGTCGCCGATGGTGAACGGGTTGCGGAAGCCCATCGCGTAGATCTCGGGGCGGGTCTTGTCGGTGCCGACCGGGAAGAGGTTGCCCTCCGGGATGTCGTAGCCGCCGTCGGCCTTCGGGACGATCCGCAGGATCTTGCCGTTGAGGTCGTTGGTGTTCGCGGACGTACGCTGGGCGTCGCCGTTCGCCTGGCCGGGCCGCTCGTCGGTGCCGGGGAAGCCGCGCGAGGCGCAGCAACTGGTGTTGTCACCGGTGGCGATGAACAGGTATCCGTCCTCGGTGGCGAGCAGGTCACCGGCGCTGTGCCCGCCGCCCACCCCGCGCGGGTGCGGGATGTCGATGACCAGTTTCTCGGAAGCCGGGTCGAGCGTGTTGTCGGCGCCGAGGGTGAACCGCGACACCCGGGAGATCCAGGTGGTGTCCCACTGCGGGGGCGAGAAGTGCAGGAAGAGGTGGCCGGTCTGCGCGAAGTCGCGGGCCAGGGCGAGCCCGACCATGCCGAGTTCGCCGGTGACGCGGACCGGTACGGAGCCGGCGACCACCGAGTTGCGGGTCTGCGGATCCCAGACCTTCACCCGGCCGTCGCGTTCGATGTAGACGACGCGGCCGTCGGGGGTGACGGACAGTCGCATCGGTTGGGTCAGTCCGGTGTTCTCCAGGAGCACCTTCTGGAAGCGCTCGTCCGGTGGCGGTGGGTCGTCGTGCGGGCCGGGGTGTGCGGTCGCGGCGGCGGCCGGCAGTAGGGCCGCGAGCAGGACCGATGAGGTCAGGGCCGCCAAGAGGCGGCGTCGTCCGGGCATGGCTCTCCGATCGAGGGGAAGGGGGCGATCCCGGGTGCCACGCCGGGATCCGGACTCCTCGCAGGGACGCCGATGCGAAAAGTAAGGTTCCTTTCGAACTCACTTTGGTTCACCGGGAACCAAAGTGGTGATCAATCTAGGAGAAGTTTTCGGTCGTGTAAACAGGCCGCGGCCCGATATCTCCGCACGCCGTACCCTCGTCAGGACGGAACCGGCGGAGCGGACGCCCCTCCGGTCGTCGTCCGGCGTCACACTCGGGGGCAACAGAGCGATGGCACCACCGTCGGAGCAACTGGACACGCTCGTGGCAGTGCTCGACCTCGTACGACAGGGCGCGCGCACCCGGCCCGAGCTGGTGCAGCGCACCGGACTCGGCCGCAAGGTCGTCACCCAGCGGGTGGTCCAGCTGGCCGACTCCGGGCTCGTCGCCGAGGGCGACTACGGGCCCTCCACCGGCGGCCGGGCCCCCCGCGAACTGCGGTTCCACGCCGACGCCGGACACCTGCTGGTGGCCCAACTCGGGGCGACCAGCATCAGCGTCGGTACGACCGACCTCGCCGGCCGCCTGCTCGACGAGCGGCACGAACCGGCCCGGATGTCCGACGGGCCCGACGCCGTGCTCGGCCGGGTCGAGGAACTTCTCGACGGACTGCTCGCGCGCCGGCCCGCCGGCGGGCCGCGGATCTGGGGTGCCGGGATCGGGGTCCTCGGCCCGGTCGACGCGGCCACCGGGGCACCGGCCGAGTTGCCGGTCCTGGTCGACTGGGGCGGTTACCCGGTCCGGGACCGGCTCGCCCGCCGGTACGGCGTACCGGTCTGGGCCGACAACGAGTGCAACCTGATGGCCCTGGGCGAACTGCGCGCCGGGCTCGGCCGGGGATGCCGCGACCTGATCCTGGTCAAGATCGGCACCGGCATCGGCGCCGGCCTGATCTGCGACGGCCGGCTGCACCGCGGCGCCCGGGGCGCGGCCGGCGAGGTCGGCCACGTCCGGGTCGATCCCACGTCACCGGTCCGCTGCTGGTGCGGCCACACCGGCTGCCTCTCCGCCCTGGCCAGCGGACGGGCCCTGGCCAGGGCGGGTACGGCCGCCGCGGCGGACGGGCGCAGCCCGCACCTCGCCGCGGTCCAGGCCGCCGGCGGCGGGATCGGCGCCGCGGACGTCATCGCCGCCGCCGCCGAGGGCGATCCGGTCGCCGTCGACCTGATCAACCAGGCCGGTGGCTGGGTCGGGGTGATGCTGGCCGGGCTGGTCAACTCCCACAACCCCGACCTGGTCCTGATCGGCGGTGGCCTGGCCACCGCCGGCGCCCCGCTGCTCGCCGCTGTCCGGCGGGCGGTCTACCAGTACGCGCTCCCGCTGGCCACCCGCGGCCTGCGGATCGAACTGTCCCTGCTCGGTGACCGGGCCGGCCTGGCCGGCGCCGCCGTCATGGTGGCCGACAAGCTCTTCTCCCGCCGCCGGCTGGGACTCTGGATCGACGCCGCGACCCCGTTGGGGCACGCCGACGAGATCCACGCCGTGGTCTAGCGTCCCGGCAGGCAGGCGGTCGCGCCCACCCGGCGGACCAGCTCGGGCAGGACGGTGCCCAGCGGCGCGTCGACCGTCAGCGTGGCGCACCCGTCGCTCCGGGTCGGGCCCTGGTTGACGATCGCCACCGGGATGCCGAGCCGGTCGGCCCGGATCACGAACCGGCGGCCGGACATCACCGTCAACGACGAGCCGAGCACCAGCAGCAGCCGGGCCCGTTCCACCAGCTCGAAGCAGTCCCGGACCCGGCCCGGCGGCACCGTCTCGCCGAAGAACACCACGTCGGGCTTGAGCATCCCGCCGGCGCAGCCGGCACAGTCGACGGTGCGGAACCGGGCCACGTCGTCGTCGCCCAGCTCGACGTCACCGTCCGGGTTGACAGCCAGCGCCCGCCCGGCGAACTCCGGGTTCGCCGCCCGCAGCCGCCCGTCGAGTTCCTCGCGCGGGCCGGCCGCGCCGCAGCCGAGGCAGACCACCCGGTCCAGGTTGCCGTGCAGTTCGACCACCGATCGGGCCCCGCCGGCCTGGTGCAGCCCGTCGACGTTCTGCGTCACGATCCCGGTGACCACGCCGGCCCGCTCCAGGTCGGCGACCGCCCGGTGCCCGGCGTTCGGGGCGGCGCGGGCGATCGTCCGCCAGCCCAGGTGGCTGCGTGCCCAGTAACGCCGCCGGGCGTCCGGGTCGCCGGTGAAGGTCTGGTAGGTCATCGGGGTGTGCCGGCGGGCCACCCCGCTCGGCCCCCGGTAGTCCGGGATGCCGGATTCGGTGGACAGGCCCGCCCCGCTGAGGACGACGACGTCGCCGGTCCCCACCAGCTCCGTCAGGGCGTCGATCGGTTCGCTCACGCTCCCATGCTGCCTCACGTCCACGGGGTGTCGACGCCGTCGAACTCGTCGAAGACCAGCCAGGTCGTCGTGGACAGCACGCCCGGGATGCCCTGGACCCGCCCCAGGACCAGGTCGCGCAGGGCGGCGTTGTCCGGCGCCCGGACCAGCACCAGCACGTCGTGGTCGCCGCCGAGCAGCGCGGCGTGCTCCACGTAGCGCACCCGGGCCAGCGCCGCCGACACCTCCCGCCAGGTGTTCTGCTCGATCCGCAGCGCGATGTACGCCGACGTGCCCAGCCCGGCCGGCTCCGGCGCCACCCGGGCGTGGAAGCCGGTGATCACCCCGTCGCGGACCAGCCGCTCCACCCGCGCGTACGCGTTGGTCCGGGAGATGTGCAGCCGCTCGGCGAGCGTACGGATCGACGCCCGGCCGTCGCGGACCAGCGCGTCCAGCAGCCGGCGGTCGACGTCGTCCGGCGGCCGTGCCGTTCGTCCCGGTGCCGCGGTGACCTCAGTCTCATCTGCGGACATCTGGCTCATTGCGAGGGCTCCTGTCGGTCATCCGTCCCGCGTTTTCCGGCGAGGTTGAGGCAATCATCCGACAGCGTGAGCATAGGCCCACGCCGACCCAGGAGGTCCTGTGACCACGACACGACAGGCGGTCCGCGGGACAACCCCGCGCAGCCGCCGTACGGTCAAGCGGCCCGACCCCGCCGCCGCGCTGCTGCCCAGCCCCGAACCCGTACGCCTGCTCGACGAGACCGGCACCCTCGTCGGCCCCGCCGGCGACCAGCCGGACGTCGCGAAGCTCGTCGAACTGCACCGCCGGATGGTGGTCGGCCGCCGCTTCGACATCCAGTGCACCGCGCTGACCAAGCAGGGCCGGCTCGCCGTCTATCCGTCGTCGCGCGGCCAGGAGGCCTGCCAGGTCGGCGCGGTTCTCGCGCTGCGCCCCACCGACTGGATGTTCCCCACCTACCGCGAGTCGATGGCGCTGGTCTCCCGCGACATCGACCCGGTCGAGGTGCTGACCCTGCTGCGCGGCGACTGGCACTGCGGCTACGACCCGGCCGCGCACCGTACCGCGCCGCAGTGCACCCCGCTCGCCACCCAGACCGTGCACGCCGCCGGCCTCGCGTACGGCGAGGCCCGGCAGGGCCGCGACACCGTCGCGCTGGTCTTCATCGGCGACGGCGCCACCAGCGAGGGCGACTTCCACGAGGCGGTCAACTTCGCCGCCGTCTTCAAGGCACCCGTCGTCTTCTTCGTGCAGAACAACAAGTACGCGATCAGCGTCCCGCTGTCGAAGCAGACCGCCGCCCCGTCGCTGGCCCACAAGGGCGTCGGGTACGGCGTACCCGCCGAACAGGTCGACGGCAACGACCCGCTCGCCGTGCTGTCGGTCGTGAACGCCGCCGTCGCGCACGCCCGCGCCGGCCGCGGCCCCTACCTGGTCGAGGCGCACACCTACCGGATCGAGCCGCACACCAACGCCGACGACGCCACCCGCTACCGCACCGGCGACGAGGTCGAGACCTGGCTCGGGCGCGACCCGATCGCCCGGCTGGAGACGTACCTACGCGGCGTCGGCGCCCTCGACGACGCCGCGGTGGCGGCCGTGCACGACCGGGCCGAGGCGTACGCCGCCGACCTGCGCACCCGGATGGCCGAGGAACCGGCCGTCGACCCGCTCAGCCTCTTCGACCACGTGTACGCCGAGCCGACCCCGCAGCTGCGCGAACAGCGCGAGCAGGTCCGGGCGGAACTCGCCGCCGAAACCGAATTGGCGGCCGAGGCCGAGCTCGCCGGTGAGGGGGAGCGCTGATGGCGAAGCTCACCATGGCCAAGGCCCTCAACGCGGCACTGCGCGACGCGCTGGCCGACGACGACCGCGTCGTCGTCTTCGGTGAGGACGTCGGCCAGCTCGGCGGCGTCTTCCGGATCACCGACGGGCTGCTCGCCGACTTCGGCGAGGACCGCTGCTTCGACACCCCGCTCGCCGAGGCCGGCATCGTCGGCTTCGCCGTCGGCATGGCCATGTCCGGGCTGCGGCCGGTCGTCGAGATGCAGTTCGACGCGTTCGCCTACCCGGCGTTCGAGCAGATCGCCTCGCACGTCGCCAAGATCCGTAACCGGACCCGTGGCGCGCTGAGCGTCCCGATCGTCATCCGGGTCCCGTACGCCGGCGGCATCGGCGGCGTCGAACACCACTGCGACTCCAGCGAGGCGTACTACGCGCACACCCCCGGACTCAAGGTCGTCACCCCGGCGACCGTCGCCGACGCGTACTCGCTGCTGCGGGAGGCGATCGCCGACCCGGACCCGGTGGTGTTCCTCGAGCCGAAGAAGCTCTACTTCGCCAGCGCCGAGGCCGACCTACCGGTGCGGACCGAGCCGTTCGGCACCGCCGCCGTCCGCCGCCCCGGCCGCGACGCCACCCTGATCGCGTACGGCCCGTCGCTGCCGGTCGCGCTCGAGGCCGCCGAGGCGGCGGTCGCCGAGGGCTGGGACCTCGAGGTCGTCGACTGCCGCACCCTGGTGCCGTTCGACGACGAGACGGTGACCGCCTCGGTCCGCCGCACCGGCCGCTGCGTCGTCATCCAGGAGGCGCAGGGCTTCGCCGGCGTCGGCGCCGAGATCGCCGCCCGGGTGCAGGAACGCTGCTTCCACTCGCTGCACGCCCCGGTGCTGCGGGTCAGCGGCCTCGACATCCCGTACCCCGCGCCGAAGCTGGAGCACGTCCACCTGCCCGGTGTCGACCGGGTCCTCGACGCGGTGGCCCGCCTCCAGTGGGACGACCGCCCCGACCCCCGCTGGCTGCCGGCGGTGGCGGCATGAGCCGCGTCTTCAACCTGCCCGACCTCGGCGAGGGGCTGACCGAGGCGGAGATCGTCTCGTGGCGGGTCGCGGTCGGCGACACCGTCACCGTGGACCAGATCGTCGTCGAGGTCGAGACGGCCAAGGCGGTCGTCGACGTGCCGTGCCCGTACGCCGGCCGGGTCGTCGCCCTGCACGGGACGGCGGGGGAGAGCCGACCGGTCGGCCAGCCGCTGGTCACCATCGCCCCGCTCGACGTGGCCGGCGGTTCGCCGGACGCCGGTCTGCCGGGCGACGGACGGCCCGAGCCGCCCGGCCACGCGGCATACCGCGAACAGGAACGGGCCGGTTCCGGCAACGTCCTGATCGGGTACGGCACCGGCCACGCCCCGACCACCCGCCGACGCCGCCGCGTCGGCACGCCCGTCGGGACGCGCGTGGGCGCGCGCACCGGGGCGCGCACCGGGGCGCGCACCGGGCCGCGCGCCGATCAAGGGGAAGTCGTGGGAGATTCGTCCGTTCCGGGCGACGACTTCTCCTCGATCGACGCACTTCGGGTGCCGGACGCGGTCCGGGTGCCTGACGCCCGGGTCCCTGGCGTGGTTCGGGTGCTCGCCGCGGATGCCGGCGCGGGTGGTGGGGCACCGCTGGTGATCTCGCCGTTGGTGCGGCGGCTGGCCCGGGACCGCGGGATCGACCTGACGACCGTGCGCGGCACCGGGCCGGGCGGCGTCGTGCGCCGGGCCGACGTCGAGGAGGCGACCACTGCGGCGCCGGCCACTGCCGCACCGGCCGCCGCGGCGCCTGCGACCGCTACCCTCGCACCGGCCGTCGCGGCGCCGGCTGTCGGTGTCGTACCCGGGTCCGAGGACGACGTGGTCGTTCCGCTGCGCGGCGTACGCAAGGTGGTCGCCGACAAGCTGTCCCGCAGCCGGCGGGAGATTCCGGACGTGACCATCTGGGTCGACGTCGACGCCACCGGCCTGCTCGACACCCGGGCGGCGATCAACGCGGCGAACCCGGAGCAGCCGGTGAGCGTACTCGCGCTGCTGGCCCGGGTCTGCCTGGCCGGGCTGCGGCGCTACCCGGACCTGAACTCGCGCGTCGACACCGGACGTGGCGAGATCGTCCGCTCCGGCCGGGTGCACCTCGGCATCGCCGCGCAGACCGACCGCGGGCTGGTCGTGCCGGTGATCGCCGACGCCCAGCGGATGACCACGACGGAACTCGCGGCCGAGCTGGCACGTACGACGGCCGACGCGCGGGCCGGCACCCTGCCGCCGGCGCGGCTGACCGGCGGCACGTTCACGCTGAACAACTACGGGGTGTTCGGTGTGGACGGTTCGACGCCGATCATCAACCACCCGGAGGCGGCGCTGCTCGGCGTCGGTCGCATCGTCGACAAGCCGTGGGTGGTCGACGGGCAGTTGGCGGTACGCAAGGTCGGCCAGCTCAGTCTCACGTTCGACCACCGGGTCTGCGACGGCGGCGTGGCCGGCGGCTTCCTGCGCTTCGTCGCCGACTGCGTCGAACAACCGGCGGTCCTGATCGCCAACGTCTGACCCGGACGGGGCCGGCCCGCCCGGCCCCTGATGATCGTCTGCTGTTCCACCGTTCGACACGCCGTGCCCGAGGCTGCGGAACAGCAGACGATCACCGCGGCCGCGCCCCGCGAGACGGGGGCGCGGCGCGAGACGGGGCGGGCGTCGCCGGATACGTTGTAGCCCGGAGGCTGGAACCGTCGGGGGTGGATCGCGTGTCGCAGGTCGAGAAGATCACTGATGAGCTGCGGGCTCTGGCAGCGGGGGTCGAGGCGGCGCACAACCTGGCCGCGACGGCCGACAACCGGGCGCAGGAGGCGGCCGTACGGGCCACCGCCGCCGGGTTCATCGCGGTCGCGGCCGGCATGGCCCAGGTACGGTCCACGATCGGCAGTATCCAGAGTGGCCTGTCCGGCCTCGGGAAGACGTTCGGCCAGGCGGCGACGGCCTGCGCGGCCGTACCACGGCAGGCCTCCTCCGAGGAGACGATCTCGGTACTGGGGTCGGTGCAGGGGGAGCTGGCCACCGCCCGCGACACGGTGACCGCCACCGCCGGCCAGGTCGGCGAGGCGCAGCGACTGGTCGCGATGGTTCTGCGTGGCGGCGACCCCGGTCCGCTGCTGTCGGCGCTGGGCGGCATCCGGGAGGTGCTGGGCCAACTCGGCCAGCGTGTCGCCACCGCCGGCGAGCAGGTGACCGCCGCGATCGCGGAGGCCCGGCGGCTGGGCGCGGCGGGAAACTGACCGGGGCTGGCGGACCCACACCGGCCAGCCCTGCCGGCTCGACTTCACACCCGGCCGCCGGGGTGCCGTGGTCCCGGCCGGCGACCGGCGTTCCCGGCGGCAAACCGACCGGTCCCCGGACCAGCATCTCTCCGAAGGAGAAGCCACGGGGACGACGTTCGTACGAACTCGAGAACGAGTGCGCCGATGTCTTGGCCGATCGGGGCTACCTGGTCCACCAGAACCCGACGCGGGCGGAGGTCGCGGAGGCCCGCCGAGATACCGGGGACACCGGTAATCCCGAGAAGGCACCCGACTACTTGGTCGAAGGGCATGTCTTCGACTGTTATGCCCCGGAGGCCGAAAACCTCAGTTCGAGGTGTCTGGACTGCGGTGGTCAGGAAGGTCAGGGAGGAACAGACCCAGCGTGTGGCAGTCCATCTCGCGGACTGGCGCGGTCGTCTGGTCGACCTGCAAAGACAGTTCGACGACTGGCCTGTGGTCGATCTCAAGGAAGTGGTCGCAGTGAAACGGGATGGTTCGATCGTGCAGATTCTGCGGACGGACTGAGGAGAGATTGGTTGTGTCGATCGATTATCTGTTGGCCCTGGCGACGGACATGCCGTTGGAACGGGTCGGTGAACTGGCCGCTGTGACGGTCGCGGAGCGACCGGCCCGGATTGGGTACGGGCGCCTTCTGGCCGGTGGGCAGCCCGAACGGGACGGGTATTCGGTGACCATCTACGGCGGGCGGCAGGGCTATTACGAGGCTCGGGCCGACCGCGGTACCCGGTGGCTGTGGGAGCCGGAAGACTACGTCGAACTCGCCTTCCACATGCGCAAGGACACCCTGAGCGATCTGGGTAGGCCCAACATGCTGGGGACGGTGGCCAAGGTGCTCGGTGGCACGGCGGAGGATGCGGCACTTCTGGTGAACAACGACGTTCTCCTGCTGACCCGGGTCGGTGGCGTGCTCCACAAACACAACCAGGAGGAGTGGGAGGAGACGGACTACCAAAATTTCCGCTACTGATGAGCGTCCGAGGCTGAACCTGTCCGCCTGGGGCGGCGACCTGAAGGCGCTGCGGCGACAATTCGACGAGTGGCCACTCCCCAACGTCAAGGAAGTGGTTGCGGTGACACGTGGCGGTGCGATCGCACAGTTGCTGCGATGGGACCGAGGTGGAGGCGGGCTTGTCGATCGGATACTCATTGATGCTGGGCGGCGACATTTCGCTGGCACGGATTGCGGAACTTGCTGTTGAGAGCACCGCCGAACTTCGGGAGGTGCCGGGGAGTCCGGGACTGCTCAGCGCCGATCTGACCGAACGTCTGGGCTACACGGTCAGCGTGGACGCGGGGCGGGGCGGCTACTACTCGGCGCAGGACGGCGCCGTGACCTGGGAGTGGGAGCCGGACAGATACGTGGATATCGACTTCGCGATGCGGAAGGACGTGCTGCCGGAACTCGGCAGGCCCAACATGCTCAAGGCTGTGGCGCGGGTTCTCGCGGGCACCACCGAAGATGCGGCGCTGTTCTACAACGACGACGTGTTGCTTCTGACCCGGATCAGCGGTGTCCTGCGTAAACGCAGCGAAGACTGGTGGCGGGGGAAGGACTTCGACGGCCTGTTCGGTTCCGGGCCGGGCGGTGAGCGGCAGTAAACCTCGCCGCAGGAGACGATCGCCGGGCTGACGGCGGTGCAGGGAACGCTCGCCAAGGCCCGGGACACCGCCGCCGCGGCCGTCGGGCAGGTCGGGAGGCAGGGGGAAGCGGGATTGAAGAAGGGACCACGTGGGCATCGAGTATCGGTTGACCCTGGCGGGTGAGCTTCCCCTGGAGCGGGTGGCAGAGCTTGCCGCCCCGGAGGCGACCGAGCTGCCTGCGCAGGCGGGGTACCCCCGGGCGTTCGGCGCCGACCTCAACGACCGGCTCGGCTACTCGGTCACGATCATCGCGGGTACCGGCGGCTACTACGACGCGCAGATCGATGACGACACCTCGTGGGTGTGGGAGCCGGGCGCCTACGTCGACGTCGATTTCGACATCGCCAAGGATGCTCCGGGTCACGAGGGAAAGCGCAACATGATGGTGGCCGTCGGTCGGCTCCTGGCCGGACTGACCGAGGACGCGGCACTGGTGTTGAACGGCAACTGGTTGTTGTTGACGAGGTTGGGTGGACAGGTCGTACGACACAATCCCGACGAGTGGTACGACGAGGCGTACGACGGCATTCTTCCGGGCTGAGGTCTACGTTCCGCTGCCTACGTGGAACGCCTTCAACGGGGAGAAGCGGCGACCCGTACCCGGTCGCTCCCGTCGTCGGAGAGGAACGACGCCAGTTCCCGCCCCTGCTCGGCGACGGCGGTGCGGTCGGCCCGGGAGAGGCGGCGGAGCGGAGTGACGACCACGGTGTCCGCCTCGACGGTCCAGGTCGCGGACACCCGGCCGTCGACCAGGACGACGCGTTCGCCGGCGACCGACAGTCCGCGGTGGACGTCGTCGATGATCCGGCCGCGGTCCTGATAGCCGAGGATCGCGTTGTCGAACGCCGGCAGGAAGCGCACCGGCGCCGGTGTGTCGGGGTCGGGGCGCGGCGCGTCGGGAAGGTCGAGCAGTTTGCGCCCGCGTTCGTCGCGGAAGGTCACCAGTTCCTCGCGGATGGCCGCCACCGCGGCCGGCAGCCCGGCCAGGCCGCACCAGGCGCGCAGGTCGCCGGCTGTCGCGGGGCCGAACGCGGCCAGGTAGCGCCGTACCAGCGCCTCGCCGACCGGGTCGCCGTCCGGAGCCGGCGGGTCGATCTCGCGCCCCAGCCACGAGGAGAGCAGTACGTTGCGCACTCCCGCCTTCGCGCGCCACAGCCCACGTGGCGGCATCTGCGCCACCGGTACGAGGGCGGCGATGACCATCTCACCCAGGGCCCGGTGGCCGGGCGTCGGCCAGCGTCCGGCAAGCACCCGGACGACCTCGGCCATCGAGCGGGGCTCGCCGTCGGCCAGCACCGCCCGGCCCGCCGCGGCGAGTTCGTCGAGATCGATCCCGTCGAGTTCGCCGCGGTAGACCCCGAGTACCTGCCGGCGCAGCATGGTGGCGTGTCGGGCCCGCCAGGCCAGGGCGTCCTGCGCGGTGACGAGGTGGACGGTGCGGCGCATGAGGTGGATCCGTACCACGTGTCGCCCGGTCAGCAGGTCCGACAGGGCCGCCGGTTCGAACGCGCGCAGCCGCGACCAGAGCCCGACGAACGGTTCCTGTGGTTCCTGCGCCTGGAGGCCGCACAGGTGCGCGACGGCGTTGTGGGCGGGCAGGGCGGCACGGTCGAGCAGCAACTGCCGGGCGAGCGTCGCGCGGTTGAGCGCCCTGGTGTCCAGTACGGTCATCGCGCGTCCTCGTGGTCGTTCTCGGCGGCTGGCACGAGGACGAGCCTCGCAGGGGAAGCGGACAGGATCTGACCGCTTTTCGGGCGACCTCGAAATCATGCCCGAGGATCTCGGCACGTCCGCCGGCACCGCCCCGGCCGCGAACGAGGCGGGCACCACGCGGCCCGTGCGTCGGTGGGCGGCGTCGGCTTGGCGGATGTCGGGGGTAGGCGGCAGCATGTGGCCGTGACCACGTCGCCGCCCCGTACGTCCGGATCCCCGTCGGCGCCGACCGGCCCGCCGCCGCGCGGGGCCGTGCTGGAGGCGGTGCTGGAGCGGTTCACGTACGTCAACGAGGAGACCGGCTACACCGTCGCCCGGATCGCCACCGACCGCGGCTCCGATCTGCTCACCGCGGTCGGGGCGCTGCTCGGCGCGCAGCCGGGGGAGAGCCTGCGGCTGGTCGGCCGCTGGTCGAGTCATCCGAAGTACGGCCGGCAGTTCGAGATCGAGTCGTACACGACGGTGTTGCCGGCGACGGTGCAGGGGCTGCGCCGCTATCTCGGCTCGGGGCTGGTCAAGGGGATCGGGCCGGTGTTCGCGGAGCGGATCGTCGACCACTTCGGACTCGACACGCTCGACGTGATCGAGCAGACCCCGGGCCGGCTGGTCGAGGTGCCCGGCCTGGGGCCGAAACGGACCGCGAAGATCACCGCCGCGTGGGCGGAACAGAAGGCGATCAAGGAGGTGATGATCTTCCTGCAGGGGGTCGGCGTCTCCACCTCGCTCGCCGTCCGGATCTACAAGAAGTACGGCGACGAGTCGATCGCGGTGGTCCGCGACGACCCGTACCGGCTGGCCGCCGAGGTGTGGGGGATCGGCTTCAAGACCGCCGACACGATCGCCCAGGCGGTCGGCATCCCGCACGACAGCCCGAAACGGGTCAAGGCCGGCCTGCAGTACACGCTGTCCGAGGCGACCGACGACGGACACTGCTACCTGCCCGCTCCCGACCTGGTCACCGATGCGGCGAAGATCCTCGACGTGCCCGCCGACCTGGTCACCACCTGCCTCGACGACTTGGTGGCCGAGGAGGGCGTGGTCCGCGAGCCGGTCCCTCGACCGGACGGCGGGCCGGTCGACGCCGTCTACCTGGTGCCGTTCCACCGGGCCGAGACCTCGCTCGCGGGCACCCTGACCCGGCTGCTGCGCGACCGCGCCGACCGGATGCCGGTCTTCGCCGACGTCGACTGGGACCGGGCGCTGGCCTGGCTGCGTACCCGGACCGGCAACGACCTGGCACCGGAGCAGGAACAGGCGGTCCGGCTGGCACTGACGTCGAAGGTCGCGGTCCTGACCGGCGGTCCCGGCTGCGGCAAGAGCTTCACCGTACGCTCCATCGTCACCCTCGCCCTGGCCAAGAAGGCCAAGGTCACGCTCGTCGCGCCGACCGGCCGGGCGGCGAAGCGGCTCGCGGACCTGACCGGGCACCCGGCCGCGACCGTGCACCGCCTGCTCCAGTTGCGGCCCGGCGGCGATCCCAGCTTCGACCGCGACAACCCGCTCGACGTCGACCTGCTGGTCGTCGACGAGGCGTCGATGCTCGACCTGATCCTGGCCAACAAGCTGGTCAAGGCCGTACCACCGGGGGCGCACCTGCTGCTGGTCGGCGACGTCGACCAGCTGCCGTCGGTCGGCGCCGGTGAGGTGCTGCGCGACCTGCTCGCCGCCGCGGCCGTTCCCCGGGTACGGCTCACCCAGATCTTCCGCCAGGCGCAACAGTCCGGCGTGGTCACCAACGCCCACCGGATCAACGCCGGCCGCCCGCCGGTCACCCAGGGGCTGACCGACTTCTTCCTCTTCCCCTGCGACGACACCGAGGCGACCGCGGCGTTGGCCGTCGACGTCGCCTGCGAGCGGATGCCGAAGAAGTTCGGCCTCGACCCGCGCCGCGACATCCAGGTCCTCACCCCGATGCACCGCGGACCGGCCGGCGCCGGCACCCTCAACGGGCTGCTGCAGCAGAAGTTGACGCCGGGCCGCGAGGGCCTGCCGGAACGCCGGTCCGGCGGACGGATCTTCCGGATCGGCGACAAGGTCACCCAGATCAGAAACAACTACGACAAGGGCGTGGCCGGGGTCTTCAACGGCACCCTCGGCGTCATCACCGCCCTGTCGACCGAGGACCAGACCCTGCAGGTCCGCACCGACGAGGACGAACTCGTCGACTACGACTTCGACGAACTCGACGAGCTGTCGCACGCGTACGCGATGACGATCCACCGGTCGCAGGGGTCGGAGTACCCGGCGGTGGTCGTACCGCTGACCACCAGCGCCTGGATGATGTTGCAACGGAACCTGCTCTACACCGCGGTCACCCGGGCCCGGAAGCTCGTCGTGCTGGTCGGGTCCCGGCGGGCACTCGCGGCCGCCGTGCGCACCGTCGGCGCCGGTCGCCGGCACACCGCACTCGACCGCCGGCTCGGGGCCGGCTGACCCCGGCCCGCCCGCGCTGTCCGCCCGCGGTGCCCGTTCGCCGCGACCCGGGACGTGGGGCGCGGAACGGGCCCGGACCCTCTAGGCTGTATCGCACCGATGCGGATGTTCGGGTGTAGGCAGATGTTCGGGTGTAGCAGATGTTCGGGTGTAGAGGGTGGTGGGGAAGCGGTGGCTGTTGGCAAGGTTCTGCGATTCGACGAGACCCGCGGGTACGGGTTCATCGCGCCGGATTCCGGTGGCGAGGACGTGTTCCTGCACGCCAACGACCTGCGGGACGAGAAATACCTGATCCGTCCCGGGGTCGCGGTCGAGTTCGATCTCGAGGAGGGCGAGCGGGGGCTCAAGGCGTCGTCGGTCCGGGTACTGGACCGTACGCCGCGCCGGCCGGCGGTGGCGAAGACCGTCGAGGCCCGCTTCGCAGGCAAGACGGCGACCGGTGAGGACGACGACGGGCTGTGCGACGTGCTCTCCGGTGACGAGTTCCGCAACGAGCTGACCGAGCTGCTGATCGACGAGGTGCCCTCGCTGACCGGCAGCCAGATCGCTCTGATCCGGCAGCGGATCACCCGGCTGGCCCAGACGCACGGGTGGGTCGAGTCCTGACCTCGTCGACCACCCCGCCCCCGGCGGGCAAGCTGATGGCCATCAGCGACCTGCACATCGGTTACCAGGAGAACCGTGACCACGTCGCCGGGCTGCGGCCGGAGTCGCCCGCCGACTGGCTGCTCATCGCCGGTGACATCGCCGAGCAGGTCGCCGACGTCGAGTGGACGCTGACCGTGCTCGCCCGGCGCTACGCCAAGGTCGTCTGGGTTCCCGGCAACCACGAGCTGTGGACGCCCCGCGAGGACCCGGTGCAGGCCCGGGGGGTGCAGCGTTACGAGCACCTGGTCGAGCTGTGCCGGCGGCTCGGCGTCGTCACGCCCGAGGACCCGTACCCGATCTGGAGCGGGCCCGGCGGCCCGGTGCTGATCGTGCCGATGTTCCTGCTGTACGACTACACGTGGCGCCCCGAGCACACCCGCGACAAGCGGGAGTCGCTGGCGTACGCGTACGAGACCGGGATCGTGTGCACCGACGAGGTGATGCTGCACCCGGACCCGTACCCGACCCGGGACGACTGGTGCCGGGCCCGGGTCGACGAGACCCTGCGCCGGCTCGACGAACGCGAGCACCCCGATCTGCCGATCGTGTTCGTCAACCACTACCCGCTGGTCCGCGAACCGACCCGGATCCTGCGCTATCCCGAGTTCGCCCAGTGGTGCGGCACCGACCTGACCGCCGACTGGCACACCCGCTACCGCACCGCGGCGATGGTCTACGGGCACCTGCACATCCCGCGTACCACCTGGCACGACGGGGTGCGCTTCCAGGAGGTGTCGGTCGGCTACCCGCGGGAGTGGAAGCACCGGGGGCCACTCCGCCGGCACCGCGCCAGATCCTGCCGTACGAAGGACAGTGACGTGATCGAGCGGATCCTGCCGTCGACCGTGGTGGCCGTCGAGGCGTTCGACGACCCGCCGGGCGTGGTTCTCTTCCCCGAGGAGGAGGCGGCGGTCGCCCGCGCGGTCGACAAGCGACGGCGGGAGTTCAGCACCGTGCGGCACTGCGCCCGTGGCGCACTCGCCGCCCTGGGATTACCGGCGGCGCCGATCGTGCCCGGTGAGCGTGGCGCGCCCGGCTGGCCGGCCGGGGTGCTGGGCAGCATGACGCACTGTGCCGGCTACCGGGCCGCGGTCCTCGCCCGCACCGGCGACGTCGTCTCGGTCGGCATCGACGCGGAGCCGCACGAGGAGCTGCCGTCCGGGGTGCTCGACGCGGTTTCACTGGAGGTGGAGCGCAAACGGCTGGCCGAACTCGGTGCCGCCCGCCCGGAGGTCTGGTGGGACCGGCTGCTGTTCAGCGCCAAGGAGTCGGTCTACAAGACCTGGTTCCCGCTCACCGGCAGGTGGCTGGGGTTCGAGGAGGCGGAGATCGTCTTCGACGCCGACGCCGAGACGTTCACCGCCCGGCTGCTGGTGCCCGGCCCGGTGGTCGCCGACACCCCGGTCACCACGTTCGCCGGCCGCTACCTGGTGGCGGACGGCCTCCTGATCACCGCGATCGTCCTCCCGTAACCCCCGCCCCTCCCCGCGTGGGCGCCCCCGCGTGGGCGCCCCCCACTTTGGCGCGATCAAGGGGATACTTCGGGCATTCAGCCCCGATCTGGGGACGACAACTCCTTGATCAACGGGTCGGGCGGGGCGGTCGGGCGGGTCGGGGCGGCCGGTCGGGCCGGGTCGGGCGGGTCGGTTGGGCGCGGCGGGGCGGGCTGGTCGGGGCGGGAGGGGGGTCGGCGTTGCATTAAGATGTGTGGATGCGTTTTCGACCTGTAGCGGCTGCTCTGACGGTTTTGGCGGTCACCGGTGCCGCGCTCGCGGTGCCCGCGCCCGCCCTCGCCGCCCCGGCGACGCTGAACCCGGCCGGGTTCACCCTCGACCAGGACTTCACCGCCTTCGATCCCGCGCTGTCCGCGCTGGACACCGCGCTGGCCGGGCGGCGGCGCACCGTTCCGCAGGTGATGGACGCGGCCAACCGGGACCGGACCGCGCTGTGCAACCAGTCGACGTGGCAGGCGCTGCGGGACCGCTCCGGCGCCGACACGATCGGGTTCTGCTGGAACGACGGTGACGACGCCACCGCCCAGTGGTACCCGCAGGGGCTGACCACCACCCGGGAGGCCGTCGACGGCGGCCACTACGCCGGACGCCAGCTGGTCGCCTCGGCCGCGTACCACAAGGGGACCGGGGTGACGCTCGACGGGCGCTGCCCGCGCGACCCGGAGGTGCCGCAGTCCGCCCGCCTGCCGATCAAGGGCGTACGACTGTCGTTGGTGGACTGGGACGCCGACTTCGCCAACACCTACCGCCACCTGCTGCTGGTCGAGCCCACCCTCGACAGCGCCGGGCGGGGGACGTACAAGCCGCTGCTGAGCGGCAACGGCGAAGCCCTGCACGCCGGTGGCATCGGCTGGTACGGCCGTCACCTCTACGTCGCCGACACCCGGGGCGGCTTCCGGGTCTTCGACTTCGAACGCATCTACGAGGTGTCGACCGGGCTGGCGGGCGCGGTCGGGCGGCAGTCCGACGGCAGCTACCACGCCTTCGACTACCGCTACGTCATGCCGCAGGTGGGCCGGGTCCGGCCGACCGGCACGAACGACCTGCGGTTCTCGTTCCTCACCGTGGACCGCGGCCCGGCCGCCGCCAACCGGGCCCTGGTCGTCGGCGAGTACGCCGAGGACGCCGCCACCGCCGCGACCGCGTCCCGGCTGGTCCGCTTCCCGCTCGGCGCCGACTCGAAGCTGACGACCGGCGCCGACGGGCGTACGGTCACCGCCACCGCCGCCTGGAACACCGGCTACCGGCAGATGCAGGGCGTGGCGGCGTACAACGGCAGGTACTGGTTCGGCAGCAGCAACGGCTGCCGGGGCGGCACCGTGGCGTCGCACTTCGGCACGCTGCGGCACTGGAACAGCGCGACCGGCCGGACCGCGTCGTACACCTGGGCGTTCGGGCCGGAGGACCTGTCGTACTGGTACGACCCGACCGAGGGCGTCGCCGACTACCTGTGGACCCAGACCGAGTACGCCGACCACCGCGTCGTCGTCGCCGTACCCCAGGCCGACTGGGACTGATCCCGGCTGCGCCGGTTCCCGGGCTGGCCCGTGGGGGAGGTGATCGTCTGCGGCTCGGGCACTGCGATCTCGGCGTGTCGAGTGCCTGAACCGCAGACGATCGAGGTGGGGACCTGAGGTGCAGCCGGACGCTTGCCGTTCCCAGACCGGCGCGGCGGGGGTTGGGTGTCACTGTTGTGGGCCACAGCGAATTCGGCGTATCCACAGCGAAGTCGCTGTGGAGCCTGACGGTGACTACGCGCGGTCGTCCTCAGACGATCACCACGACAGCCAGTACCCTTCCAGCCCGTCGATCGAGGGACATGGCGGACGATCCGCCCGCCGTGACGACGTCGACTCCTTGACCGGCGCCCGGCTGGGGCGCGGCTGGGGCGCGCAGGGGAAACGGGCGGCCGGGGTGGATCTCAGTCGGGGGACGGCTGGGTGTGGGCGGTGAATTCGTCGAGTGCCGGGCCGTGCAGCACGATCCCGGGTACCGGGTCGCGCAGCGCCGCCCGGACCAGGCGGTCGACCGGCAGCCGGCCCGGCGTGCCGGACGCGGCCAGCACCACGTTGCCGTACCGTCGGCCGCGCAGCATCGTGCGGGCGGCCAGCACACACACGTCGCCGTACGCGGCCCGCAGGGTGGCCGCCTGTACCCGGGAGAGGACCAGCGGCGGCAGATCGGTGACGTTGAGCGTGTAGACGCCGTCGGTGCTCAGCATCCGGCGCAGCCCGGTGGCGAACGACGCCGTGCCGACCCCGCCGGCCATCGCGGCACCCCGGTAGACGTCGCCGATCACCAGGTCGAACGGTCCGTCGGTCGACCGGCCGACGACCTCGCGTACGTCGTCGACGCGGATCCGCACGTCGAAGTCGGCGGGCAGCGGCAGTGCCCGGCCGACCAGTTCGACCAGGGCGGCGTCGCGCTCGACGACCAGTTGCGTCGAGCCGGGGCGGGTGGCGGCGACGTAGCGGGGCAGGGTGAGCGCGCCGCCGCCGAGGTGCAGCACCCGCAACGGCGCGCCGGCCGGGG
Organism: Polymorphospora rubra; assembly: GCF_018324255.1. Lineage (GTDB taxonomy): Bacteria > Actinomycetota > Actinomycetes > Mycobacteriales > Micromonosporaceae > Polymorphospora > Polymorphospora rubra. The sequence continues at coordinate 7,807,794 of NZ_AP023359.1, read as the reverse complement.
CGATCGCGTCGACGACCGAGGCGATCCGGCGTACGTAGTCGAAGTGCAGGTAGGTCGGGTCGGCGGGGTCGACGTACGACTGCGGTACGCCGTCGACGAGCAGGGTGACGCCGCCGGTGCGCTGCGGATCCGGCCGCAGTTCGGCCACGCCGAGATCCACGGCCTGCTCGATCCCGGCCTGCCGGGTCCGCGTCGTACGCCTGCCCACGACGAAGTACGGTAGCCGGCGGCCGGTCAGCGGGTGAGGTGGATCGGCACGCTGGTGATCACCAGCCCGGGCAGGTCGCGCAGCGCCCGGCGCAGCCGGCGGGGGGTGCCGCCGTGCAGCAGCCGGTGCCACCGCCGCCGTACCACGATCTCCGGCACCACGGCCGTCAACGCGACGTCGGGGCGCAGTGCGTGCAGCGCCCCCAGGTAGCCGGCGAGGGTGGCGATGACCGCCCGGTACGGCGACACGACGACCTCCAGCCGCAGGTGGTCGCCCCACGCCTGCCATTCCGCGCGGAACCGGTCGGCCTCGGCGTCGTCGGGACTGATGTGTACGGCGAGGCACGGCTGCCCGAGCGAGGCGGCGTACGCCAGCGCCCGGAGGGCGGCCAGATCGAGCCGCACCACCGGTACGACGACGAGGTGCCGGACCTGCTGCGGGACCTCCTCTGCCTCCTGCCCGTCCCCCGGTCCGTGGGCGGCGCCTGATCCGTGGGCGGCGCCCGACCCGTGGACGCGGCCGGATCGGTGGGCGCCGTCGGATCGGTGGGCGCCGCCCGGTCCGCCGGCGGGTGCCCGGCGGGGGAGGTGTCCGGGCCCGGCGGGCGCAGCGCCAGCGCGGCCCGCACCGTGTCGTAGTGCCGCCGGATCCGCATCGCCCCGACGATCATCAGCGGGATGGCGACCACCACCACCCAGGCGCCCTCGGTGAACTTGGTGACCGCCGCGGTGACCAGCACCAGGGCGCAGGCCACCGCGCCGGCGGCGTTGAGGGTCAGCTTGCGGGTCCAGTGCCGTTCCCGGTGCCGCCGCCAGTGCACGACCATGCCGACCTGCGACAGTGTGAAGGCCAGGAACACGCCGACGGCATACAGCGGGATCAGCGACTCGGTGTGCCCTCGGAAGGCGACGAAGATGAGCGCCGAGGCGCCGGCGAGCAGCAGGATGCCGTTGCCGAACGCCAGCCGGTCGTCCATGTGCAGGAAGCGGCGGGGGGCGTAACCGTCGCGGGCCACGAAGAACAGCAGCCGGGGCAGGTCGTTGAACGCGGTGTTCGCGGCGAACATCAGGATCAGCGCGGTGGCTCCCTGGACGAGCAGATACCAGGGGCCGCTGGGAAACGTGGTGCGGGCGAGTTGGGACAGCAGCGTCTCGTCGGCCCGGGGCACCAGCCCGTTGAGGTGGAACAGCGCGATCAGCCCGGCGAACAGCACGACCAGCATGAAGATCATCCAGGTCAGCGTGGTGCGGGCGTTGCGCCACTCGACCGGGCGGAATACCGGTACCGCGTTCGAGATCGCCTCGATCCCGGTCATCGACGTGGCACCGGACGAGAAGGCCCGCAGGACCAGCAACAGGCCGATCCCTTCGGCGGCGGCGACCGGTGGCGGTGGCACCGGCGTGAAGCCGCGCCCGGCGGCGTCGGCCAGCCCGAACGCGACCAGTGCGCCGATCGCGAGGACGAACAGGTACGTGGGTGCGGCGAACAGGTTGCCGGCGGCCCGGATCCCGCGCAGGTTGCCGGCGACCAGCACACCGATGAACAGCAGCCCGAGCGGCACGGTGAACGGGGCGAGGGCGGGGACCGCCGAGGTGACCGTGTGCACGCCGGCGGCGACCGACACCGACACGGTCAGGATGTAGTCCATCAGCAGCCCGGCGCCGGCGGCGAGGCCGGCCCGGGGGCCGAGGTTGTCGCTGGCGACGAGGTAGGAGCCGGCACCGTGCGAGTAGGCCGGGATCGTCTGCCGGTAGGAGACCCCGACCACGATCATGAGGCCGATCAGCATGGCGGCCAGCGGCAGGGACAGGCCGAGGGCGGCGGTGCCGGCGAGGGCCAGCACGGTGAGCATGGCCTCCGGGCCGTACGCGACCGAGGACAGCAGGTCGGAGGAGAGCACCGGCAGCGCCACCAGCTTGCGCATGCGTTCGCGCACGATCGCGGTGCTGGCCAGCGGCGGGCCGAAGACGAGCCGGCGGAGACGGACAACCGCCCGGCCGACCGCCGAGGCCGGGGCGGGGGCCGGCGTGGTGGTCACCAGTTCGTCGCGTCCCGGCCGGTCCGGTACGGCCCGGAAGAGCCGGATCGGCGCCAGCCGGGCGAGCCGCGTCGGCCGGTGGTCGGGGGCGAGGCCGAGCGCCGGGTCGACCGGCATCGGGGCGTCGCGGCCGGCCCGGCCCGGGGCGGTGGCCGTCCACCTTTCGCCGATGCGTCGCAGGGCGGCCGTTTCCTGCTCGGTCAGCGGGGGAAACTCGGCGCCCGGGGTGAGCGGACTCGCGGCCGGGGCGGTCCCGTCCCGTCCGTCCCTGCCCATCCGACCGCCCCGCGTCCGTGTCCGCCTGCCGGCGGCTCGCGTACCCGCGGGCGGGCGGAACACACCCGCCGGAACGCGACGGGGCCCGCGCCGGTGGTCGGCGCGGGCCCCGTCGTCGCCCGGAGGTCAGCTCACGGTGATCGATCCGGTGCCGGAGCGCACGCAGGCGACCGTACGGTTGGCGGTCGTCGCCGCGCCCGACAGGCACTGCCCGAGTACGGCGTGTCCGGCGGCGTTCGGGTGCCACGACTCCTGGCAGGTCTGGAAGTACGTGACGCAGGCGTTGGCGATCCGCTGGATCGCGATCTTGTCCTTGCCGGAGAGGCTGGTGACGAAGACCCCGGTCGGCCCGTCCATCAGCCGGATCGGGGTGGCCAGGGTGCCGGTCGGGCTGCCCGTGTTCTCGCACAGCCGGGCGCCGTCGAAGGCCCGCTGCACGTTGAGGTAGACCAGGTCGGCGCCGGGGAACTCGGCCGACAGCGTGGTGTGCGCCGAGCGGACCAGGTTGCCGAGGTTGCCGGAGAAGATGTGGCCGGCGGACAGGCTGGCCCGGTGGATCGGGCAGCCGGCGGCGTACCGGACGGCGCCGAGGTCGCGGAACTTGTCCCGGCTGTCGTCGCGGCCGTCGGCCGTGTGGTACGACGACTGCAGGTCGAACGGCAGCGGGTTGGTGTAGTCCTGGAAGACGACCCGGTGCTGCCCGTCGGCGTCGATCTCGGCGAGCGTGGTGAGCAGGGACCGCAGCGCGTTGGTCGTCTCCGCGGTGGCCGCCGCCATCTGGGCGTCGGTGGCCAGGTCGCCGGAGGCGCAGGGGGCCTGCTCGACCGGTCCGCCGAGGTAGGCCCAGAACTCCCACCAGCCGGTCCACGCGTCGGCGATGAACCGGTTGGCGCACTTGGTCGCCACGTCGCCGAAGGTGAACGAGCTGTTGTTGGAGCCGAGCCCGATCAGGACCAGGTCGATGTCGTGGGTCTGTCCGACGGCCCGCAACTGGTCGAGTTGCGAGGCGACCGTACGGCCCTTGTCGCGGGTGTTGGACGCGCTGGCGATGTCGTACGGGCGGCCGCCCGAGCAGGCGAGGTTGAACCTGGCCTGGATGCCCGGCAGGTTCGCCTGGTGCAGGGAGGCGTTTGCCGAGCGGTGGCAGAAGTAGGCGTTGCTGTTCGGCGCGGACCAGCCGGGGAAGTTCTGGGCCGTCCCGTTGACGTCGACGACCGGGGCGTACGCCCCGGCGCCCTCGCCGCTGACGAAGCTGTCGCCGAGCGCGACCGCCGCGGTGGGCAGGCTGGCGACCTGGGCGGGTGCGGCGTACGCGGCGGGAACGCTGACCGATGCCGCCGTGAGGAGTATCGCGGCGGCGATCGCGGTGCGACGAAACATCGAGGGATCTCCAATCCGAGCATCGAAACATGAAAGATTCTCCGCAATCGCGATCAGATCATGCGTGGCGAACATCGTCAATGCCTGGCCTGTTCAGGCAATTCCATGCGTCGATACGATCGGGCGACGTCGCGGCCCCGCTCCGCTCCGCCGGCAACCCGGCGGGTCCTCCGCGCAGAAGTTCGAGTCGGTACCGTACGGACTGGTCGACTGCGGTCCGTCGGAGACGCACGTCGCCGGCCGGACCGATTCCGACTGGTTGCGGGTCCGGTGTCACCACTGATCACTGCCGGTGCCGGCACCGAGATCGACGGAGGTGCGGTGATGACCGTGATCGAACTCGGGGTGCGGGAACACGAACCCGAACCCGAGGCCGCACCGTCCCGGCCGTCGCGCGCCCGGCAGGTGCGTGGTGCGCTCGCCGCCCTGACCGTTCTGCTGGTCGGGATCACCGCCGCGTCGGCGCGACCGGCGGAGCCACGACTGACCGAGGTCGCCGTCGTGCCGACCGCACCGGCCTACCGGCATGCAATCAGCGACGGCGTGCTCTACAGCCTGGGCGCCCAGTACGGCGAGACGTCGCGCACCCTGACCGCCCACGACCTGCGCGACGGATCCGTACGGTGGGCGGTGCCGGTCGGCGACAACCTCCTCAACCGGGCCGGCCTGTGGGTCAACCTCTACCTCCGGGTGGAGGGTGACCTGGTCCTGCTGACCAGCGCCGACTCGACGATCGGCGTCGACGCCGCCAGCGGCGGGACACTGTGGACGGTCCGTCACGGGATCATCCCGACCGGCACCGACGGCATCGGTTACAGCATCCGGCCGGTCCTGGCGGGCAGGGACGGCGGGCCGCTGGTCGCCCCGCTCGGCGACTACCCGCCGGAGGAGGTACGGGTCCAGTTGCGCGGCTTCGACCTGGCCACCGGCACCGAACTGTGGGTCTCGCCGCCGGTCCGGTCCGGGGATTCCCTGCCCGGCGCGGGCGCGGCGCTGCTCGTGGTCACCGCCGACCACCGGGTCGAGGTGTGGGACGCCCGCACCGGGACCGTCCGGCAGCGGATCACCGGCCCCGACGATCGGCCCCGTGAGGTCACGGCCGGCGACGGGCTGATCTACGTCACCGACGTGGATTGGACCCTGACCGCGTACGCCGCCGACACCCTGGAACCGCGGTGGCGGGCACAGGTGCCACCCGGCGACGACGGTGGTGGCATGCCCTGTGGCCGGTACGTCTGCCACTGGCGGGCCGCCGGCGACCGGTATCCGGATCAGGGGCGGGGCCGGACGATCTTCCTCGACGCCGCCGATGGACGACCGGTGGGCGGGATGGTCGACGGCTGGGCCGCCGAGGAGCGGGACGGCCATCTGCTCATGCACGACGACAACGGCAACCTGACCCGTACGGTCGACCCGGCGACCGGCGGTACCCTGATCGACCTGACGCAGTGGCCGGAACCGGTCTGGTCGGACGGCAGGTCACCGACGGTGCTGATGCGGAGCAGCGACGAGCCGCGGATGTGGTTCGGGGTGCTGGATCCGGGCGCCACCGCCGTCCGGATCGTCGGATCGGTGCCGCACCGCTCCTACCGCTGCCAGTCGTCGGCCACCCACGTCGCCTGCCAGACCGCCCCCGAGGAGCTGCGGATCTGGCGCTACCGCTGACCCGGGCCCGGACCGCGCCGCCGGCGACGGGCAGGTACGGGCGGGCCGACGTGGCTAGGATCCGGGCATCGTCGGCGATGGACGGAGGCGGCGGATGAGCACGCCGGTCACCATCGAACTCGGACCGCAGGGCCAGGACCGGCGGCCCGACCGTGCCCGGCTCCCGGTGGGCCGGTACGCCCGTCTGGCAGCCGGTGCGCTGGCCGTGCTCATGATCGCGGCGGCCGGTGGTTCGGCACCGCCGGCGCGGTCGCCGCTGGTCGAGGTCGCGATCCGGCCCACCTCCCCGTTCCACCTGCACACGCTGGCCGGCGACATCCTCTACAGCGTGCGGATGGACCCGTCGCCGGCCGTGGTGACCGCCTACGACCTGGTCGACGGCGCCGAACTCTGGACGACGCCGCTGACCGGGGCCGTGCTCGACGACTCGGGCGGCGTGGTCATGGAAGGCGTGCGGGTGGCCGGCGACCGGGTCCTCGTCAGCCGGGGGCTCTCGACCGTCGCGCTCGACACGGCCAGCGGCCGGGTCCTGTGGACGGCGCGCCACCGGGTCGACGGTGGCGGCCACGGCACCGGCTACAGCACCGAGGAGGTCGTCCTGCCCGGCCCGGGCGACCCTACCGTCGACGGGGAGCAGGGGGAGCCGGTCGGCCAGCTCGGGAGGGTAGTGCGCGGCATCGACCTGGACACCGGCGCCGAACTGTGGCGGTCGGCGCCGATCCGGTCCTACCAGCCGCTGGACCGGACGACCGGTCCGCTCCTGCTGGTCGTGACCGTCGCCGGCGTGATCGAGGTGTGGGACGGGCACACCGGCGCGGTGCGCGCCCGGCTGGTCGACGGCGTCCGTCCGGCGGCAATGGTCCCGATGACCGACGGCGAACTCGTCTACATCGGCGCGGACACGACGCTGACGGCGTACGACGTCGACACCCTGACCCGGAGGTGGCGGGTCCCGGCGCCGGCCCGCGACGGCGTGGGGGTGCCATGCGGCGCCCAGGTGTGCTTCGTGAAGGACAGGCGGACGTGGTTCCTCGACGCCGCCACCGGAGCGGCGGTGGGTGGCCCGGTGAGCGGGGGGCCGCCGGCCGTGCATGCCGGACATGTCGTTCTCTACGGCAACGGGGGGCAGGGCCGGGTGGTCGATCCGCACACCGGACGGATCCTGGTCGACCTGACGGAGTGGTCGATGCCGGTCGGGTCGGAGTTCGGGACCCGACCGGTGCTGGGCCGGGCCACCGACGAGCCGCGGTCGTGGTTCGCGGTGCTCGACCCCGTGGTGGCGGCCGTGCGCGTCCTCGGGTCCGTGCCGTACCGGCCGGCCGACTGCTGGGCGTCGGACACCTACATCACCTGCCAGACCGGCCAGGAGGAGCTGCGGGTCTGGCGCTACCGCTGAGCCGGCGCGGGGTGCCCCGGCCCGCTACGCTTCGCGCCGTCGTACGTCGTCGACGGGGAGGTCCCGGGCAGTGTCCACAGTGATCGATCTCGGGGTCCGGCCGGTTCGTCGGGAGTGGACCGGTCGATCCCGCCGCCCGGCGGTCCGGCACCGGCGTACGGTGTTGGCCGGGCTGGCGGCCCTGCTGGTCCTGGCGACCGGTGGCGGCGCACCCCCGCCGGAGCCGGCGTTCGCCGAGGTCGCGACGGTGCCGATCTCGCCGATGCACCACTACGTGCTGGCCGGTGACGCCCTCTACAGCGCCGAACTCGACCTGGCCACCGCGCGGCGCGTCGTCACCGCGTACGACCTGCGTACCGGCACGGTCCGCTGGACGAGCCCGGTCGGCCCGTCGTCCGCCAGCGACCGGCTCGGCCTGAACGTCGAACTGGCGGTCTGGCCGGGCGGGACCCAGCTCCTGGTCGGCAACAACGACGAGTTCACCTCCGGAGTCGATCCGGAGACGGGTGAGGTCCGGTGGTCGACCCGCCCGGCGATCATCTTCAGCTCCGGCGGGGTGGGACTGGGCGAGGACGACGGCCCGCCCGGCCACCGGCCATCCCCGGGCTCCGGTCCGGCCGGGCGGTTCATGCGGGGTGTCGATCTCGACACCGGCCGGGAGCTGTGGGCCATGGAGTCGGTCATCGCGGGCCGGTTCGCGGCCGGTGCGACCGGGACGGTGCTGGTGGTCGAGACGATGGGCCCCGGCATCGAGGTCCGGGACGTGCGTACCGGTGCCGTCCGGGCGACCCTGCCCACCCGCCCCGGGGAACTGGTGATCGACGGCGGAAGCGTCGGCGACCTGCTGATCGTCCATCACGAGGAGGCGCTCGCCGGATACGCCGTCGACACCCTGGAACAGCGGTGGCGCGTCGCCCGGCCCGGGCTCGCCTTCGCGGCGCCGTGCGGTCCGCACGTCTGCCTCCACGGAAAGAACCGGCTGACGGTGCTCGACCCCGCCGACGGCACCGAGCTGGGCGGCTTCCCGGTCGACGGTTCCACCCAGGTCCTGGCCGGCGACCGGGCCGGTCACCTGCTCGTTCTGGAGCGGATCGACGACCGGCCGTGGTCGCACCGCCTCGTCGACCGGTACGGCCGTACGCTGCTCGACCTGCCCGGCTGGGAGGGGACGGCAGCCGCCGACGACGGGGCGCGGCAGGTGCTGGTCCAGGTGGACGACGTCTGGCGGTGGTCGTCGTTCGCGCTGCTCGAGAGCGAATCGGCCAGCCTGCGGTTCCTCGGCAGCGTCCCGTACCCCGTCGAGGACTGCCGGTCCAACCGGACGTACGTCGCCTGCCAGGTCGACAGGGACACCGTGCGGGTGTGGCGCTACCGCTGAACCCGGCGCCAATCCGCCCGGAACCGGGCGATCATGGCGTCGGGTCGGGCAGGGTGGCAGGCAGGGGAGGGGCGACGCCCGGCTCGGGAGACCGGACGACGCGATGGCGGAACCAGGCGACGACCGGCCGAGGGCGTCGGTGACCCACCTCGCGGTCATCGCGTCCTTCGGGCTGGTCGCCGGCGTGGTGGCGGCGCTGCTCGACTCGCCGCTGCCGGCCCCGCTGATCGGCTGGGACGTGACCGCCGTCGTCTATCTCATCTGGGTCTGGTCCGCCATCTGGCGGATGGACGCGGCGACGACCGCCCGGCTGGCGCTGCGGGAGGACCCCAGCCGGGGTGTCACCGACGTACTGCTGCTCGCCGCCTGTGTCGCCAGCCTGGTCGCGGTCGGGTTCGTGCTGGTCGACGCCAGCGCCCGGGACGGCCGGCTGACCAACCCGTACGTCGCGGCCGGCATCGGCAGCGTCATCCTCTCCTGGGCCGTCGTGCACACCGTCTTCACCGCCCGGTACGCCCGCCTCTACTACACCGGGCCGGACGGCGGCATCGACTTCCATCAGCGGGAGCCGCCCCGGTACGCCGACTTCGCGTACGTCGCGTTCACCGTCGGCGTGACGTTCCAGGTCTCCGACACCAACGTCACCGACAGCGGGATCCGCGCCACGGTGCTGCGGCACTCGCTGCTGTCGTACCTGTTCGGAGCGGTGATCATCGCGGCGGCGATCAATCTGATCGCCGGTCTGGCCAGGTGACGCGGGGCCGGTCCGGCCCGCCGCCGGCACCGGCTGCGGTGCGGGGCGGCGGCCCGCCGATCGGCTAGGCTCGGCGCTGCCCCGGAGCGGACGCGCAGGTCACCGGCCCAGGTTGCGGCGCGGCCAGCGGCCCGGGGTGGCCGGCGCCGCCGGCCGGCCGGACGACCGAGAGGGCTACGTGACCGACGACCGATGGGCCACGCGGGACGATCCATGGGCGGATCGAGGGCCGCGGATGTGGGACCCGGGCACCGACGACCGTACGCCGCGCCAGCGCCGCACCGACCCGCCGCCGGCGGCCGCACCGGCGGGTGAACCCGCCGCGACCGGCTGGCCGCCGCCCGCGGAGCCCGCCCCGGAGGCACCGCCGGCCGGCCACCCGGGCCCCGCCCCGACCGCGCGTCGGCCGGGGGCGTCGGCCGACGGGCCGGCCGGGCCCGGAGCCGGGGAACCGACGGTGACCGCGGGCGGGCCCGGCGCCGGCCCGGTGCCGGGCGACGGCCACCATCACCACCACGGACCGGCCGGACCGGCGAGCGCCCACACCCGGCGTGCCGTCTTCGCCATCCTGATCCCGGCGGCGGTGGCGACCCTGGTCGGTCTGCTCGTCCTCTGGCCGGGCGACCGGGCCACCTCGGCCGCCGCCGACCCGACCGAACGCGCCTACGGCGAGGTGGTCCGCGTTGTCGAGGAACCCTGCCCGGAGGGCGACCCGACGGTCGGCGAGTCGACCGAGGATCCGGGCGGTCTCGGCGGCTGGCCGTGTGGCAGTGCCGACGTACGGATCGGCGAGGGCGCCGGTGCCGGCCAGACCGCCACCGTCGAACTGCCCCGCGGTCCCGGCTCACCGAGTGTGGACGTCGGTGACGACGTCGTGCTGCTGGTGCTGGAGGGGATGGTGCCGGGCAGCGTCGCCTACACCATCACCGACCACCAGCGCGGCCAGCCGATGATCTGGCTGATCGCCCTGACCGCCGCGGTGATCATCGGATTCGGGCGCTGGCGGGGCCTCAGCGCGATCGCCGGGCTCGCGGTCAGTTTCGGCGTCCTGCTGCTCTTCGTCATCCCGGCGATCCTGGCCGGCTCGTCGCCGCTGCTGGTCGCGGTCGTCGGCGCCGCGACGATCATGTTCGCGGTGCTCTACCTGACCCACGGCACCAGCGTGCACACGTCGGTGGCGATCCTCGGCACGCTGGTCGCCCTCGTGCTGACCGGGCTGCTCGGGGCCGGCTTCACCGCGCTGATCGAACTGACCGGGGTCGGCAGCGAGGAGAGTGCCTACCTCGCCGTCATGCAGGGCAACGTCGACATGCGCGGGCTGCTGCTGGCCGGGATCATCATCGGCGCGCTCGGTGCGCTCGACGACGTGACCGTCACCCAGGCGATGACGGTCGCCGAACTCGCCCGGCACCCCACGTCGCGGCGGAACCTCTACCGGGCGGCGGCCCGGGTCGGGCGCTCCCACGTCGGGTCCGCCGTCAACACGCTGGTGCTCGCGTACGCCGGCGCGTCCCTGCCGCTGCTGCTCCTGATCGCCGCCGGTGGCCAGGACGTCGGCAACCTGCTCACCAGTGAGTTCCTCGCCGAGGAGATCGTCCGCAGCGCGGTCGGCACGATCGGCCTGGTGGCCGCGGTGCCGATCACCACCGCCCTCGCCGTGCTGGTGGCCGAGCCCGGGCGTGGAAAGGCCTCCACCGCCGCAGCCACCTGACCGGCGGCCGTCGCCCCGAACCGGGCGCCAGCGGAGTCATCACGACCGGATGACCCCGCTGGCGCCCGGTTCGTCGAGGTGGGGGGCCGGGGGGCCGGCGTCTGTCGACTGTGGTCGGTAGGCGTGTCGACGGCGACCGATCAGGGGTGGCGGTGTCCGGGGTGTCCCGGGAAGACTGCCGAGTGCCTTTCGTCCGGTGACGGTAGAGATCGTTAGGGACGTGCGTCGATACTCCGGGCCCGCTGTTTCTTTCCACGAGGAAGCAACTGGGTGGCGGGCGAGCGGGCGGCCGAGGTGGCACCCGCCGCCCGGCATCCGCCGGTGTGTGGCGTTCGTCCTGTTCAGTGGGGTGTCGCTGGGCCTTCGAGATCAACCCGTGACTTGACGCCATACTTCGTTCGCCGTAGGAAGAAAGTGTGACCGACGTGGTGACTCCACCAAGCAGCCCCGTGAGCCGGGAACGGGCCCGAGAGATCAAACGGATGTCCGTGATCTCCACCGCCCGGCAGGTACGCGTGCTGTCCCGTGCGGAACTGACCGAGCTGACCGGGCTCAGCCCGGCCACCCTGACCCCGCTCGTGCGCGAGCTGATCGCCGAGGGATACCTCGTCGAGCGGGGCACCGCCGCGTCGCGGTCCGGCCGGCCCCGGACGATGCTCGAGTTCAACCCGCGCGCCGAACTCGTCGCCGCCGTGTCACTCGAGCCGTCCCGGATCAGTTGCGAGATCGCCGACAGCGACGGCGCCGTCATCGCCCACCGCACCGCCCGGATCGGCTCCGACATCGTCGAGACGGTCTGCACGTTCGTCCCCGAACTGGTCGGCGCGGCGCTGCCGTCGCTGCGCGGCGTCGCGATCGCCGCGCCGGGCGTGTCGTCCGGCGGCGCGGTCCGGCTCGCCCCGTCCGTCGGCCTGGTCGAGGACCGGCCGATAGGAGAATCGGTACGGCAGCGGCTGGGCGTACCCGTCGTCGTCGACAACGACGTCAACCTGATGGCCGCCGGCGAGCACGCCGCCGGTGCCGGTGCCGACGTCGACGACCTGCTGCTGCTGCACGTCGCCGACGGCGTCGGCGCCGGCCTGATCCTCGACGGCCGGGTCCGCCGCGGCGCCGCCGGTGCCGCCGGCGAGGTCGGGTTCCTGCCGCTGGACGGCCAGGAGCGCGGCTACGACGGCGTCGGCCCGTTCGAGGCCCGTTGGTCGGAGAACGCCATCGCCGAGCGGGTCGTGGCGCTGCGTCCCGGTCGTCGACCGGCCGAGGCCGTGCGTACCCTCGTCGAACTTGCCGACACCGAGGCGGCCGCTGCCGACTACCTGGCCGAGGTACTCGAAGCCTGGGCCCGGCTGATCGTCTCCTGCGTCTGCGTCGTCGACCCCGGCCGGGTGCTGCTCAGCGGCGCCGCGGCACAACTCGACGACGCCGCGCTCGACCGCCTCCAGGACCTCGTCGCCACCCGTGCCCCCGCGGCGACCGACGTACGCCGGGCCGTGCTCGGCGACCGGGCGGTCCTGCACGGCGCGGTCAGCTACGCGCTGTCCGCCGCCGCCACCCACCAGTCCTCCCCGTCGTAGTTCATCCCCGCCAGTCCCTCAACCGGAGGTTCCCCATGAGACGTCGCCTAGCTCTGGCCGGCGCGCTCGCCGCGCTCATGACCGTCACCACGGCATGTGGCGGAGGCGGCGACGACACGTCGTCGTCGTCCGAATCGGTCGAGAACATCGTCATCTACACCGCGCGCGACAAGAAGGTCACCGACTTCGTCATCGAGAAGTTCACCGAGGCCAACCCCGAATACCAGGGCAAGGTCGAGGTCCTGAACATGGGCGCCCAGGAGATCCTGGAGCGGGTCCGCGCCGAGAAGGCCAACCCGCAGGCCGACGTCTGGTGGGGCGGCACCCAGCAGGGCCTGTCGGCCGGCGCGGGCGAGGACCTGCTCGCCCCCTGGCAGCCCACCTTCGCGCAGGGTATGGACGCCAACTACAAGGACGCCGAGAACCGCTGGTTCGGCGAGATCCTGCTGCCGCAGGTCATCGTCTACAACAACAAGGCGGTCACCCCGGAGCAGGCGCCGAAGGACTGGGACGACCTGATCACCCCGGCCTGGAAAGACAAGATCATCATCCGGGACGTGCCGGCCTCCGGCGGCATGCGCTCCATCTACTCGTCGATGATCCAGCGGTTCTCGGCGGACGGCTCCAACCCGCAGCCCGGCTTCGACTGGCTGCTCAAGCTGGACGCCAACACCGCCGACTACGCGGCCAACCCGGCCGACCTCTACCTGAAGCTCTCCCGCGAGCAGGGCGTGGTCAGCGCCTGGAACCTCCAGGACGTGCTGCTCCAGGCCAACCAGTCGAACATGCCGTTCGGCTTCGTGATGCCGGCCTCCGGCGCGCCGGTCCTCGTCGACGGCGTGGGCGCGGTCAAGGGCGGCAACAGCACCGGGGCCCAGAAGTTCCTCGAGTTCCTCTACGAGGACGGCCTGCGCGCCGACCTGGCCCGCGACTACTTCCAGATCCCGGCCGTCGAGATCGCCGAGCAGCCGCAGTGGCTGACCGAGCTCGACCTCAAGCCGATGAACGTGGACTGGTCCGTGGTGGCCGCCAAGGAAACCGAGTGGATCAACCACTGGAACGCGGAGATCAAGAACAAGGGCTGACCGGTACGCGGCCGGGCCCGGCACCGGCCCGGCCGCGCACCACCCGCGCCCGCCCCCATCGTGGGCGCTCAGGCACATTCCGAAAGGCACATCATGATCGATGTCACGCTCGAGTCGGTGAGCAAGCGCTTCGCCCGCGGCGGTGACGTGGCGGCGGTCGACGACGTCGACCTCACCATCGCGGCCGGCGAGTTCTTCACCCTGCTCGGACCCAGCGGCTGCGGCAAGACCACCACCCTGCGGATGGTCGCCGGGTTCTACTTCCCGACCTCGGGACACATCCGCTTCGGCGGCGAGGACGTCACCCGTCGGCCGCCGAACAAGCGTGACACCGGCATGGTCTTCCAGAACTACGCGCTCTTCCCGCACATGTCCGTGGCCCAGAACGTCGCGTACGGCCTCAAGATCCGCAAGGTGGGCCGGGCCGAGTCCGCCCGCCGCGTCGACGAGGCACTGGCCCAGGTGCACCTGGGCGGCTACGGCACCCGCCGCATCGACGAGCTCTCCGGCGGTCAGCAGCAGCGGGTCGCGCTGGCCCGCGCCCTGGTCATCCGGCCGCGTACCCTGCTGCTCGACGAGCCGCTGTCCAACCTGGACGCGAAGCTGCGCGAGGAGACCCGCGCCGAGATCCGCCGCATCCAGCGCGACGCCGGCCTCACCTCCATCTACGTCACCCACGACCAGGCCGAGGCGATGGCCATGTCGGACCGCATCGCGGTGATGGAGTCCGGCAGGGTCCGCCAGGTCGGCAGCCCGCAGGAGATCTACCACCGGCCCGCGACCACCTTCGTGGCGCGCTTCATCGGCCGCAGCAACGTGCTGTCCCTGCCGGTCCTCGGCGCCACCGACACCACCGTCGACGTCGGCCTGCCCGGCGGCGGTCGGGCCACCGCCAAGGCACCCGAGGGCCACGGGCTCACCGAGAACGACACCGCCCTGGTCTCCATCCGCCCCGAACACGTCGCGCTGGCCCGGCCCGGCGACAAGGACACCCTGCCCGGCCAGGTCACCGACGTCGAGTTCACCGGCATGTCGACGAACCTGACCCTCGACGTCGCCGGCACCACGGTCAACGTGTCGGCCATCGACGTACCCGCCACCGTCGCGGTCGGCGACCGCCTCGAGGTACGGCTGCCCGCCGACCGCATGTGGGTGGTGCGGCCGTGAGCTCGACCACCCTCGGCGCCCGTGCCGCCGTCCTCACCGGGCGGCTGCGCGGCGGATCCGGTGCCGGCTGGTTCCCGTACCTGCTGGTCCTGCCGCTGGCCCTGGTCCTGTGGGGCTACGTCGTGCAGCCGATGCTCGCCACCTTCGGGGAGAGCGTCGCCGAGGACGGCACCGGCAACTACCTCAGCTTCCTGGGCAGCGCCGGCGTCGCCCGCGCCTCGCTGCTCACCTCGCTCGCCATCTCCGCGGCCAGCGTCCTGCTCTGCGGCATCGTCGGCGTCGGCATGGCGTTCCTGCTCAAGCGGTTCACCTTCCCCGGCCGGCGGCTCATCGAGGCGATCATCCTGGTGCCGGCCGCGCTGCCGCCGCTGATCGGCGCGATCTCGTTCCAGCTGCTCTACAGCGAGACCGGCATCCTGCCCCGCGGCCTGCAACAGCTCTTCGGCACCGCGAACCCGGTGCTGCCGTTCGACGGCATCGCCGGCGTGCTCGTCGTGCACACCTTCACCATGTACCCGTTCTTCTACCTGGCCGCGTCCGCCGCCCTGGCCGGCATGGACCCGTCGGTGGAGGAGGCCGCGTACAACCTCGGTGCCAGCCGGGTCCGGGTGTGGCGCACCATCCTGCTGCCGATGCTGACCCCGGCCCTGGTCAGCGGCTCGCTGCTGGTCTTCATGACGTCGCTGGCGTCGTACACCGCGCCGCTGCTGTTCGGCGTCGACCAGACGATGACGATGCAGATCTACATCAACCGCACCAACGGCGACCTGCCGATGGCGTCCACCTACGCCTCGGTGCTCGGTATCGTCTCGATCGTCTTCCTGCTCGGCATGCGCTGGTACGAGGGGCGGCGCAGCTACCGCTCGATGTCCAAGGGCATCGCCGCCCACCGCCGCGAGATCACCAACCCGTTCGGCCGCTGGCTGGCGCTGCTCGGCTCGCTGCTGGCCACCGTCGTCCTGCTCGCCCCGGTCGCCACGATCGCGCTGGTCGCCTTCTCCGCGGACGGCTCGTGGACCACCGAGGTGATCCCGAGCGTCTACACCACCGAGAACTTCGTCGCGATCTTCACCGAGCCGCGGTCGTTCCAGCCGATCCTGAACTCGCTGCAGATGAGCGCGCTGGCCACGGTCGGCTGCATCGTCATCGGCGTGCTCACCGCGTACGCGGTACGGCGGCTGAAGTTCTTCGGCCGCGGGCTGCTCGACGTCGCCGTCATGATCGCCTGGGCGCTGCCCGGCACCGTCGTCGCGATCAACCTGATCTCGGCGTTCAGCACCGGCAACGCGTTCAGCCTCGGCCAGGTCCTCGTCGGCACCTTCTGGATCGTGCCGCTGGCGTACTTCGTCCGGTTCCTGCCGCTGGTGTTCCGGTCCAGTTCGGCCGCGCTGGCCCAGCTCGACCCGAGCATGGAGGAGGCCGCCCGCAACCTCGGCGCCACCTGGTGGCGGGCGTTCCGCACCGTCACCCTGCGGCTGATGCTGCCCGGCGTGTTCGCCGGTGCCCTGCTGGCCTTCGTGCACGGCGTCGGCGAGTTCGTCGCCTCGGTGCTGATCTACACCTCCAGCACCACGCCGATCTCGGTGGCGATCAACAACCGGATGTACTCGTTCGAGATGGGCACCGCCGCCGCGTACGGCATGCTCCAGGTGGCCCTGATCTTCGTGGTGATGCTGGTGTCCGGCCGGCTGGAGAACGGCGGCCGGCGCACCTCGCGGGAGGCGACCCAATGGGTGAACTGATCCACGCCAGCCGGGTGCCCGGCGGTGAACTCGCCGACGTCGCCGCCACCGCCGACTTCGCCGTACTGCCGGTCGGGGCGGTCGAGTGGCACGGGCCGCACCTGCCGCTGGGCACCGACCTGATCCTCGCCGAGGGCTTCGCGAGGAGCACCGGCGGCGACGGCCGACGCGGGGTGCTCTTCCCGGCCGTGCCGTACACCGCCTGCCCCGGCCAGACCCGGCCCTGGCCGGGCACGATCGCGGTCCGGCCCGAGATCGCGGTGGCGTACCTGTGCGACGTGCTGGAGGGCATCGTCGCCGCCGGGTTCCCCCGGGTCCTGGTCGTCAACGGGCACGACGCCAACATGTCGACGGTGCGCGCGGCGATGGAGTGGGTGTCCGGCCGGCACCTGGCCAGCCTGCTGCTGGCCAACTGGTTCCAGCTGGTCACCCCGGCGGAGACCACGCAGATCTACGGCGACCTGCCGGCCCGCGGCCACGGCGGCGCGTACGAGACGTCGGCGGTGCTCGGCTTCGACCCCGACGCGGTACGCCCCGACGCCGTCACCGACCTGCCGCCCCGGCCGAAGCTGGCCACCGGCCACCCGTACGTGCTGATCGAGTCCCGCCCGAATCCGTGGGAGGGCTGGTCCGGTCACATCTCGCTGGCCACGCGGACGACGGGGGACCGGGTCCGCGAACTCGCCGCCACCCGGCTCGGCGAGCTGATCGACGCCTGGCTCGCCGCCCCACTACCGGCCGCCCCCGACGCCGCTCCGCTGGCGGAACCCGAATCACGATGACGCATCCCGACGCCCCATCCGGGACCGACGGAGTCGGTCCTCGTCCCACCGGCCTTGACCACGTCCGGACCGACGGAGTCGGTCCCCGGTCCACCCAGCCTGACCAGGTCCGGACCGACGGAGTCGGTCCTCGCTCCACCCACCTTGACCAGGTCCGAAGCAAGGAACGAGCAATCGACGTAGTCGATTTCCATCTCCACCTCGGCATCCAGGACGACCCGGTCATCCGCTCCTGCGAGGAGGCCGCCGGGATGCACCCCGGCGGCGAGCACGAGCGGGCGGTCCGCGCCGCCGGCAATGCCCCGTACGCGGCGGCGTGGCGGCGGGCCTGGGCGTTCCCGGATCCGGAGCCGCCCGCCGACCGGCTGGTGGAGGCCGACCGGTGGGCGGACGAGTTGCGCGCCCAGGGCGTACGCCGGGCGGTGTTCGTCACCGGCGGCGGCAACGACGCGCTCGCCGACGCCGTCGACCGGCACCCGGACCTGTTTCTCGGCTTCGCCCACCACGACCCGTTCGCGCCGGACGCGGCGGCCGAGCTGGAGCGGGCGGTGACCGTACGCGGCCTGCGCGGCCTGAAGCTGTTCGCCCCGCTGCTGCGCGGCCCGCTGGACCACCCGGACCTGGATCCGGTGTGGCGTACGGCGGACCGGCTGCGGGTGCCGGTCCTGGTGCACGTCGGCCACTACGGCAGTGCCGGCGGGTTGTCGTCGAGCCCGCACGACAGCCCGAACCACCTGGCCCGGGTCGCCCGGCGGTTTCCGGAGCTGCCGTTCGTGGTGCCGCACTTCGGGGTCCAGCACGTGCAGGAGCTGCTGTTCGCCTGCTGGAGCTGCCCGAACATCCACGTCGACACGTCGGGTTCGAACCAGTGGGTGCGCTGGATGCCGTACCGGCTCACGCTCGACGACCTGTTCCGCCGCTGCTACGAGACGATCGGCCCGGGGCGGATCGTGTTCGGCAGCGACTCGTCGTGGTTCCCGCGCGGCTACGTCGGCCGCTACCTCGACGACCAGTTACGCATCTGCCGGGAGATGGGGATGCCCGAGTCCGACCTGCAAGCGATCTTCGCCGGAAACGCCGTACGGCTGCTGGGTCTGCCGACCTAGCAGCGACCGCCGGGGCGACCCGGCGCGACGAACCAAGGGATTTGCCATGAGCCTGAACACCTACCAGCAGCACCACCTGCGTGTCGCGTTCGAGCATCACGCGGGCCACCTCTTCGGCCCGATGGTGCGGGCCAGCCAGGCGCACGTGGTCATGCTCGCCGAACGGGGGCTGGTCCCGGCGGACCGGGCGGCCCTGCTGCTGCGCGGCCTCGGGGAGCTGCGCGGCGACGGTGGGGAGCCGCTGGTGTTCGACGGCAGTGTCGAGGACGTCTACTTCACCGTGGAGAAGCGGCTGGCCGCCGCGTGCGGCATCCCGACGTCGCAGCTCGACGTGCAGATGGCCCGCAGCCGCAACGACCTGGACGCCGGGGTGTTCCGGATGGTGCTGCGCGAGCAGCTGCTGCGGGTCGTCGACCGGCTGCTGGCGACCGGTGTGACGGCGTTGGACCGCGCCGACCGCTACGCCGACGTGGTGATCACCGGCTACACGCACCGCCGCCCGGCGCAGCCGACCACGATCGGCCACGCGCTGGCCGGGTACGCCGAGGCGCTGGCCGGCCAGGCGGTCGCGTACGCCGACCTGCTGGACCAGATGAACCGCTCGCCGCTCGGCTCGTGCGCGTTCGCCGGCACCGACCTGCCGATCGATCCGGCCCGGCTCGCCGAGCTGCTCGGCTTCGACGGGCTGGTGACCAACTCGTACGAGGCGGTCGCCGGCGCCGACCACCTGGT
Organism: Polymorphospora rubra; assembly: GCF_018324255.1. Classification (GTDB taxonomy): domain Bacteria; phylum Actinomycetota; class Actinomycetes; order Mycobacteriales; family Micromonosporaceae; genus Polymorphospora; species Polymorphospora rubra. Next base: position 7,788,803 of record NZ_AP023359.1, on the reverse strand, counting down.
CCGGGTCGCCACCCTCAACGCGCAGGCGCTGGCGACCGGCGCCCGGCTGGCGCGCACGTTGATGGACTGGCTGACCTGGCGTTGGGTGAACACCCCGGAGGGTTTCACCCAGGGCAGCAGCATCATGCCGCAGAAGCGCAATCCGGTGGTGCTGGAGCATCTGGTGTCGATGGCCGGTGCCGCGGCGGGCGACGCCGCGTCGGTGCTCAACAACGTCGGCGCGGCCTGGTGGGAGGACTCCAACAACGCGACCACCGACGTGCAGACCCGGCTGTGGGACAGCGACGACCGCACCGAGCGGTTCTTCGCCCTGCTCGGGGGCTTCCTCGCCGAGCTGACCCCGCTGGAGCCGCCGGCTCCGGCGGAGATCGTCGCGTCGGGGGCGACGACCACGGCCGCCGCGGACGCGCTGACCCGGCACGGGGTGCCGTTCCGGGCCGCCCACTCGGTGGTGGGCCGGCTGATCCGTGGCGGCGCCCCGGACACCTGGACGCCGGAGCGGGTGCGGGCCGCCGCGACCGATGTCGGCGTGCCCGAACCGCTGGGCGACACCGCGGTCGACGACCTGATCGCCGCCGCCGTACGCCCCGGGCTGGTTCTCGACCGGGCCCAGGCCGACGGTCCGGGGACCGCCGCCGTACGCGCCCAGGTGGCCGTCGTCCGTGGGGTGCTCGACGGCGTCTCGGTGCGGGTCGCCGGCCTGCGGGAGCGGCTGGCCCGGGCCGACGAGGCGCTGGACGCCGCCGTGGCCGGACGGGTGGGCCGGTGACCGTGCACAGTGGTCCGGTCGTCGAGAGTCGGCCGGAACCCGTACGTCCCGACGCCCGCCGGCTGCTCGGCATCGACTTCGGCGGCACCAAGATGGCCGTGGCGGTGGCCGACGCGCAGGGCCGGATCCTGCGTTCCGAGCGGGTGCCGACGTATGCCGGGCGGGGGGCCGGGCAGGCCCTGGACCGGGCCCTGGAACTGGCCGGCCGGCTCGTGTCGGACGCCGGCGGCTCGCTGGCCGCCGCCGGGATCGCCTCGCCGGGCGTGGTCCGCGACGACGGCATCGACCTGGCGCCGAACGTGCCGGGGTGGGAGCGGCTGCGGCTGGCCGACGCGGTGCGCGCCGCGTTGCCGGTCTCCGTGGTCGAGGTCGGCAACGACCTGAACGCCGCCGCCCTGGCCGAGTTGCGCCTCGGCGCGCTGCGCGACGCGGATCCCGGGCTCGTCGTCGGTCTGGGCACCGGGGTCGCGACGGCGCTGACCGTCGGCGGATCCGTGGTCGCCGGGCACCGGGGTGCGGCCGGTGAGATCGCGTACGCCGTCACCGGCGCGCACTGGCCCGCCGTTCCGCACGACACGATGCTGGAGGCGGTCTTCTCCGGCCGGGCCCTGGACCTGCTCGCCGCCGAACTGGGGATGTCCGGTGGGGCCGCGGAGTTGTGCCGCCACGCCGAGCGGCCGGGTCCGGCCCGGGACGCGCTGCTCGTCCGGGTCGACGAGCTGGCCCGGCACCTGGCCACCTGCTGCCTGCTGGTCGACCCGCGGCGGGTCGTGCTGGTCGGCGGCGTGGCCCGCAACGACCTGGTCCGTGGGCTGCTCGCCGATCGGTTGACCGCGGTGCTGCCGCACCGGCCGGACGTGGTCCTGTCGACGTTCGCCGACGACGCGGCGCTGCTCGGCGCGGTGACGATGGCCGGCGAGGCGATGGCCGCGCACCGCTAGTCCCTCGACCGTCTCACCTGGACGGAACGCGCACGGGCGCGGCACCGAACCGGTGCCGCGCCCGTGGCCGTATCGGGTGGATCAGATGTTGTTGATGATCGACATCGAGGTCTCGTGCTGGGTGGCCAGCATGTCCGAGACGGCGCCGGCGTCGTAGTAGCCGCCGGACTCGACCGGCGCGCTGTCGGAGGAGTAGTCGGCCGAGTAGTCCGGGGCGGTCTCGGCGGTCGGCTCGGTCGGCGGGACGTCGTAGGTGCCGACGCCCTCCTCCCAGACCTGCTCGGCCACGCCGTCACCGTCGTGGTCGTAGGTCATCACGTCGACCAGCCCGTCACCGTCGGTGTCGGCGCCGGCGATGATCCCGCCGTCCTCGAGCACCTCGTACGCGACGATGTCCTCGACCCCGTCGCCGTTGATGTCCTCCATGAAGACCTCGGCCATTGTGCTTTCTCCTTTTTCGGTTTCGCTCTGTGCTGACGGCAACGCTAAGTCATGACCGGCGTGCCGGACTCCCTCTTTGATGCCAACCCGACAGCTGCGGTTCCGGGCGGTTTCCGGCGTCGGCGGGGTGTTCCGCGCCGTCGGGTGTTGCCGCCGGTTCGGCCGCCTGATCTTCGGTGGCTGGGACACGATGGCCGCAGGGGGTGGTGAGATGGCGAACGCGATGGGCGTGGCCGTTCTGGACCTGGTCCGGCGGGCCGTCGGGGAGACCACGGCGGGCACGGTGTTCGGCGAGCCGGTCAGCCGGGGTGAGGTCACCGTGATCCCGGTGGCCCGGGTCAAGGGCCACGGCGGTGGTGGCGGTGGCGGCGGCAACGCCGACCCGGCCGCTGCGGCGGGGCAGCAGGGCAACGGGTCCGGTGGCGGCGCGGCGCCGCACGCGGGCGGCGGTTCGGGGGCCGGGATGCGGCTGTCGGCGCGTCCGGTCGGGGTGTTCGTCCTGCGTGACGGCCGGGTCCACTGGCGTCCGGCACTCGACCTCAACAAGGTGATCCTCGGCGGTCAGGTCGTCCTGGTCGTGGCGCTGCTGACCGTACGGGCGATCGCCCGGGGCCGTCGCGCATAGCACATCGGGGCCGTCCGGGCGGCGCCTGCCGGCCGACGGCGTGCTGTGACGTTGGTTATCAACCGGGGATCCGGGTAGCCCGTCACCACACCCGCAACCTAGCGTTCGCGGTGAACAGCATTCACTTCAGGCAGTCGGTGCCATCACCATCTCATCGCGACCGGGGGACGGGGCGTGTTCGCTTCCTGGGGATCATTCACTTACCGCCTGCGTTGGACCGTTCTCGCGGTCGTCGCCGTGGTGGTCGTCGGCTCCGGCGTCTGGGGCCTGGGCGTCTTCAACCAGCTCACCGAGGGCGGCTACATCGACCCGGGCAGCGAGTCGGCCAAGGCCGCCGCCGCGGTCGAGGCGGCACTCGGACCGCAGGGCGGCGACGTCGTCGCCATCTACACCCCGGAGTCCGGCACCGTCGACGACCCCGGGCTGGCCCAGCAGGTGACCGCCCGGCTCGACGCGCTGCCCGACTCGGCCGTGCTCGACGTCAGCAGCTACTGGCAGACCGGCGCGCCGCAGCTGGCCACCCCCGACAAGACCAGCGCGCTGGCCGTCATCACCCTCGTCGGCGACGACGAGAACGCCAAGCTCGAGTCCTACCGGGCCATCAAGGACGAACTGGCCGTCGGCGGCGCGCAGACGCAGATCGCCGGAAGCGGCCCGCTCCAGGACTCGACCTCCAACCGGTCGAAGACCGACCTCACCCGGGCCGAACTCGTCTCGCTGCCGATCGTGCTCGTCCTGCTCGTCCTGATCTTCGGCTCGCTCGTCGCCGCCTCGCTGCCGGTGCTGGTCGGTGGCCTGGCCGTGCTCGGCTCGCTCGGCATCCTGCACGCCGTCGCCCTGACCACCGAGGTCAACTCGTTCGCGGTCAACGTCGCCAGCCTCCTCGGCCTCGGCATGGCGATCGACTACGGCCTGTTCATGGTCGGTCGCTTCCGGGAGGAGCTGGCCGCCGGCCGCTCGCCCGAGGTGGCCGTACGGCACACCGTGGCCACCGCCGGCCGTACCGTCATGTTCTCCGCCACCCTGCTGATCATCGCGCTCGCCGGCCTGCTGCTCTTCCCGCAGGGCTTCCTCAAGTCCCTGTCGTACGGCGGCATGACGGCCGTCGCGCTCGCCGCGGTCGTCTCGCTGACCCTGCTGCCCGCGCTGCTGGGCATCCTCGGCCCGCGGGTCGACCGGCTCGCCGTACGGCTGCCCCGCCGCAGGGCCACCGCCGACGGCGGCGGGTGGGCCCGGCTGGCCGCCGTGGTCATGCGCCGTCCGGTCCTGGTCGCCGCCCCGATCCTCGCCGTCCTGGTGCTGCTCGCCCTGCCGATCGGCCAGGTCCGGTTCGGCGAGGTCGACGAGCGGGTGCTGCCGGCCAGCGACCCGGCCCGGCAGGCGATCGAGACGCTCAAGACCGAATTCCCGGTGATGAGCGGCAACGGCGTACAGGTGGTGCTGCGCGGGGCCGACGGTGCCGCCCCCGACCAGGCCGCGGCGCAGGCGTTCGCCGGCCGGGTCGGTGCGGTCGAGGGCGTCGAGGCGGTCAACCCGGGCGGCGCCGGCGGCGACCTCGTGGTGTTGACCGCGACGCTGGCCGACCGCGACCCGCTCAGCGACGCCGCCCGGGACACCGTCGCCGACATCCGGGCGCTGACCCCGCCCGCCGGCACCGACCTGCTGGTCGGCGGCACGACCGCCCGCAACGTCGACAGCCTCGACGCCACCATCGCCAAGCTGCCGCTGATGGCCGGCCTGCTGGCCGGCGCCACGTTCGTGCTGATGTTCCTCGCCTTCGGCTCGATCCTGCTGCCGATCAAGGCCATCCTGATGAGCGTGCTCAGCCTGTCGGCGACGTTCGGCATCCTGGTCTGGCTCTTCCAGGAGGGGCACGGCGAGAGTTGGCTGCGGGTGACCCCGGCACCGCTGGAGGTCGGCATCGTGGTCCTCATGGCGGCGGTGGTGTTCGGCCTGTCCACCGACTACGAGGTGTTCCTGCTGTCGCGGATGGTCGAGGCCCGTGCCAAGGGGGTCAGCACCGTCGAGGCGGTCACCACCGGCCTGGTCCGCACCGGACGGGTGATCAGCGCCGCCGCGCTGCTGCTGGTGGTGGTGACCGGCGCGTTCGCGTTCGCCACCGTCGCCATGATGCGGTTCATCGGGGTCGGGATGATCATCGCGCTGGTGCTCGACGCGACCGTGGTCCGGATGCTGCTCGTACCGGCGGTCATGCGGCTGCTCGGCGACGCCGTCTGGTGGGCGCCGGGACCGCTGCGCAGACTCCAGCAGGCGGCCGGCCTCCAGGAGTCCGACGAGATCGAGGCGACCGACAAGGAGTACGCCCTGCGCTGACGGAGCCCGGTCGCCGTACGGATCCCGGAATGACGGTGGGAACCGTACGGCGACCGGTACCGTCACAGTGGAGTGACTATCTACCGCCGCATTCGTGCCGCTGCCACATTGTCCGTACTCCTTCTGACCGCCGCCGCCTGCGCCCAAGGCGGCAACGACCCGGCGGGGCCCGACCCCGGCCCGGTGTCCCTGGAGTCCGACGTCGCCGCCATCCGGGTCGACTACACCGGCGGCTTCAGCACTCCGGCCATGCTCGCCTCCCGGATCCCGCTGATCGCCGTCTACGGCGACGGCCGGGTCTTCACCCAGGGCCCGCAGGTCATGATCTATCCCGGTCCCGCCCTGCCCAACCTCCAGGTGCAGACGATCAGCGAAAGCGACGTCGACGCCCTGGTCGAGCGCGCTCTGGCCGCCGGGGTGGGCGAGGCCAAGGACTTCGGCCAGCCGCCGGTCGCCGACGCCGCCTCGACCCGGATCACCGTCGTCACCAGCGACGGCGAGAAGGTGCTGGAGGTGTACGCGCTCGAGGAGACGCCCGAGGACGGCGCCGGACTCACCGCCGACCAGGTCAGCGCCCGCGCCAAGGTCAAGGAGTTCGTGGCGTCGCTGACCGACCTGTCGGGCACGCTCGGCGCCGGCGCTACCGGTCAGCCCACGGCGTACGTCCCGACCGCCGTCGCCGCGATCGCCGAGCCGTGGGTCGCCGGTGACCCCGCCCTGCCCGCCCCGCCGGAGGTCGCCTGGCCCGGCCCGGCGCTGCCCGGCGAGCCGCTCGGCCCCGGCCTCGACGTCGGCTGCGTGAGCGCCGCCGGTGACGCCGCCGCGAAGGTGCTGTCGGCCGCCGCCACGGCGACCTCGGCCACCCCGTGGACGTCGGAGGGCAAGACCTGGACGGTCCACCTGCGCCCGCTGCTGCCCGACGAGGCGGACTGCGCCGACCTGCTGGCCGGCTGACCCACCCGATCGGACCCCGGGACCGTCACCACGTACGTGGTGACGGTCCCGCCACCTTTGGGCGCATATGATCCTGTGGCGGCAACCCGCCGAACCAGACCACCGCCTGCGAGGTTTTCCACGTGCAGCCCGACGACGCGCGGCGTACCGACGTATCCACGGCCCCGCCACCGGCGCCGGCCGGCCGGCCTTCGTCGCGTCGTCGGGCGCTGGTCGCGGCGGCGCTCGCCGGGGCGGTGCTGCTGCCGGTCGGGGCCGCTGTCGGCTACGCCTACACCGGCGAGGTGCCGCGCGGCGTCACCGTGCTCGGTGTCGGGCTGGGCGGGCTGGGCCGGGCGGCGGCCGGTGAGGCGCTGCGCGCCGAACTCGACCGGCGGGCCGCCGACCTGGCGGCGCCGGTCACCGTACGCGTCGAGGACGGGACCGCGCGGGTGGACCCGTCCGCGGTCGGGCTGGCGGTCGACGTGGACGCCACCGTCGCCGCCGCCGTCGACGCCCGGCCCGGGTTGTTCGCGCGACTGTTCGGCGGAGCCACCGTCGATCCGGTCGTGACCGTCGACCAGGGCCGGCTCGACGCGGTCCTGCGCGAGGCGGTCGGCGACGTCGGGCAGCCGGTGGTCGCGCCCGCCATCACGTACGACGGCACCACGCCCCGCCCGGTCTATCCGGAGTCCGGCCGGGTTCTCGATCCGGCCACCGCCGCCGACGTGCTGCGTGCCGGGTGGCCGGCCGGCCGCGAGGTGACCGTGCCGCTGCTCGACGTGCACCCGGCCACCACCGCCGCCGACGTCGACCGCCTGCTCACCGAACTGGCGGAGCCGGCCGTGAGCGGCCCGGTGACGGTCACCACGGAGCGCGGCGACGTGGTGGTGCCGCCGGCCGCGATCGCGAAGAGCCTGGTGCTCGCCGCCGACGACGTCGGCCGCATCGAGCCCCGGATCGACGAGAAGGAGCTGCGGTCGGCGCTCGGCAACGGGCTGCGCGAGGTCGAGGTGGCGCCGAAGGACGCGACGGTGGTGCTGGACGCAGGCAAGCCGAAGGTGGTCTCCGGCGTCGACGGGCAACGCCTCGACACCGCCGCCCTGGGCCGCGACCTGCTCGCCGTGCTGCCGCGTACGGCGGACCGCCGGGTCGCCGGGGTGCTGGCGGTCGCGCCGCCGGCGATGACCGACGAACAGGTGGCGGCGTTCGGCATCAGGGAACGGGTCTCGACGTTCACCACGAACTTCACCGGAGGGCTGTCGGCGGCGCGCAGCCACAACATCGTGACGATCGCCAGGGACGTCGACGGCACGATCGTGAAGCCGGGAGAGACCTTCTCGCTCAACGGGCACACCGGGGAGCGCAGCTACAAACAGGGCTACCGGGACGCGCCGGTGATCATGGACGGCAAGCTGGTGCCCGGCGTCGGCGGCGGCACCTCGCAGTTCACCACCACGCTGTTCAACGCCACGTACTACGCCGGGCTGGAGGACGTCGAGCACAAGCCGCACTCGTACTGGTTCAGCCGGTACCCGGCGGTGATCGAGTCGACGATCTTCTACCCGAACCTGGACTTCAAGTTCCGCAACGACACCCCGTACGGGCTGCTGATCGACACGTCGTGGACCAACGACTCGATCACGGTGTCGATCTGGAGCACCAGGATCTACGACAGCGTGAAGACCGAGTGGAGTCCCCGGCGCAACATCACCAAGCCGAGGGTGGTCCACCTCGAGCCCGGGCCGTCGTGCATCGCCACCGACGGCATCGACGGCTTCACCCAGGACGCGTGGCGGATCTTCCACAAGGACGGCAAGGAACTCAGACGCGAGAAGTTCTCCTGGCGTTACGACGCCGAGCCGCGCTTCATCTGTGGCTCCTGAGCTGCGCTGTCCCATTTGCTGGGACAAGATTTTCCTTTGGGTATTCCTACCTGAATAGTGGGGCACATGAACCGTGCGGCTCACCTGACCAGGCGCCGGGTGGTCGACTACGGGTTGACCTCCACCGCGCGCTGTTGCCAGTGACACCGCCGGCGTCGACCGCCGGCCGGACGAGCGTGCCCGTTTCCGCCTGACCCCTCCGCGCGCCGCCGGGTGAGCGCCGGATCCCGTCCCGGATCCGCCGCGCACCGACGTACGGGCCCGGGCGGCACGACCATCCGCACAAACCCACCGCGCACCGCCGACCGGCGGGGCGTCCCGACCGGGCGCCCGCTTCGTCGGCGGTGCCTAACCATGCCCCGACAGGAACCCCTCTGTGATCCAGATAACCGGTCTGCGCAAGGTCTACCGGACCCGCCGCGCCGAGGTCGCCGCCGTCGACGGCGTCGACCTCACCGTCGCCAAGGGCGAGGTGTACGGCGTCCTCGGGCGCAGTGGTGCCGGCAAGAGCACCCTGCTGCGCTGCGTCAACATGCTCGAGCGTCCCGACGCCGGGCGCATCGTCGTCGACGGTGTCGACCTCGGCGGCCTGCGCGAGGACGGCCTGCGCAAGGCCCGGCAGCGGATCGGCATGATCCACCAGCACTTCGCCCTCCTCGGGTCGCGTACCGCCGCCGGCAACGTCGCCTTCCCGCTGGAGATCATGGGGATGCCCCGGGCCGAACGGGCCGAGCGGGTCCGTGAGCTGCTCGACCTCGTCGGCCTCGCCAACCGGGCCGGCGCCTACCCGGCCCAGCTGTCCGGCGGTCAGAAGCAGCGGGTCGGCATCGCCCGGGCCCTGGCGGCCCGGCCCACCGTGCTGCTCTCCGACGAGGCCACGTCCGCCCTCGACCCGGAGACCACCGGCTCCATCCTCGATCTGCTGCGTGACCTCAACCGGCGGCTCGGGCTGACCATCCTGCTGATCACCCACGAGATGGAGGTGGTCAAGCGGATCTGCGACTCCGCCGCGATCATGCACGACGGCCGGATCACCGAGAGCGGACCGGTCGCCGACCTGCTGCTGCGCCCCGGCGCCGAACTCACCCGGGGGATCTTCCCGCTCGGCGTACCCACCCCGGTCAAGGGCGCGACCCTGCTCGACGTCACCGTGGTCGGCGCCGCCGCCGACAGCAACTTCGTCTCCGACCTCGCCCGCCGCTTCGACCTCGACGTACGCATCGTCGGCGGGGGAGTCGAGACCCTCGCCGGCACCCGTGCCGGCCGGCTGCGGCTGGCGCTGTCCGGCGCGGCGGCGGCCACCGGCGCGCCCCGCGAACATCTGGCCAGCGCCGGCATTCTCGTGGAGGACCCCCGATGACCTGGGAAGACATGCTGCCGCTGCTCTGGGAGGGCAGCAAGGAGACGGCCTACATGGTCGGCGTGTCGACCGCGATCACGGCGGTCGGCGGCCTGCTGGTCGGCGTACTGCTGGTGCTGACCGACCGGGGCGGGCTGCTCGCCGCGTGGCCGGTCAACGCCCTGCTCGGCCTCGTCGTCAACATCGGCCGCTCGCTGCCGTTCATCATCCTGCTGGTCGCCGTGATCCCGTTCACCCGGGCGGTCGTCGGGACCACCATCGGCACCACGGCGGCCATCGTCCCGCTGACCATCGGCGCGATCCCGTTCTACGCCCGGATCGTCGAGACCGCGATCCGCGAGGTCGATCCCGGCGTGGTCGCCGCCGCCCGGGCGATGGGCGCGTCGCGTACCGCGATCGTGGTCAAGGTCCTGCTCCGCGAGGCCCGGCCGGGCCTGGTCGCCGGACTCACCATCACCCTCGTCGCCCTCGTCGGCTATTCCGCGATGGCCGGCGCGGTCGGCGGCGGCGGCCTCGGCGACCTTGCCATCCGCTACGGCTACCAGCGCTTCGAGACCGAGGTCATGATCGCCACGGTCGTGCTGCTCGTCGTCTTCGTGCAACTGACCCAGAGCTTCGGCGACTGGGTCGCCCGCCGGCTGTCCCACCGCTGACCGGCCCGACGCATCCCTCGACAGCCGGTGGAAAAGCCACCGGCCGAACCGAAAGAAAGGCCTTTCCCGTGCGACGCACCGTCCTCACCCTGCTCACCGCGGCCACCCTCGTCCTGGGCGCGGCGGCCTGCGGCTCCGACTCCGGCGACGACGCGGCCGGCACCGGCCCGCTGAAGGTCGGCGTCAGCCCGGTCCCGCACGGCGAGATCCTCAAGTACGTCCAGGACAACCTGGCCGCCGCCGAGGGGCTCGAACTGGAGATCGTCGAGTTCAACGACTACATCCAGCCCAACGTGGCCCTGCGCGACGAGCAGCTCGACGCCAACTACTTCCAGCACATCCCGTACCTCGACGAGGAGAAGGCGGCCAAGGGCTACGACTTCACCGCGCTGGCCCCGGTGCACATCGAGCCGCTCGGCATCTACTCCAAGAAGGTGAAGAGCCTGGCCGAGGTGCCCGACGGCGGCGTGGTCGCCATCCCGAACGACCCGTCGAACTCCGGCCGGGCGCTGAACCTGCTGGCCGCCAACGGGCTGCTCACCCTCAAGGAGGGCGTCGGGGTCAAGGCGACCGAGGCCGACATCGCCACCAACCCGAAGAACCTCAAGATCGAGTCGCTGGAGGCCGCCCAGCTGCCGCGTAGCCTCGACGACACGTCGATCTCGATCATCAACGGCAACTACGCCATCTCGACCGGCCTCAACCCGGCCACCGACGCGCTCGCGCTGGAGTCCGGCGAGAACAACCCGTACGCGAACCTGGTCGTGGTGCGGGCCGGCGACGAGACCGACGAGCGGATCGTGAAGCTGGAGAAGCTGCTGCACTCCGCGCAGGTCAAGCAGTTCATCACCGACAAGTACCAGGGCTCGGTGCTGGCGGCGTTCTGACCGGCCGAAGGTGTCGGAGCGGCGGCGTGCCGACCGGCCGAAGGTGTCGGGGCGGCAGCGTGCCGCCCGGCACCGGCCGTCAGGCGACCGCCGCCGCCTCCTCCTCGTCGACCCGGCGGTTCCACTCCGCCTTCGACGACTGCCAGCCGTCCTCGTCCGTCCCGCGTCGCCAGTAGCCCGAGATCGACAACTGCTCCTTCGGCACCCCACGTTCCACCCGCAGCAGCCGGCGCAGCTCCTTGACGAAGTGCGCCTCGCCGTGCACGAACGCCTGCACGATGCCGGGCGGGAACTCCAGCGCCCGCACCGCCTCGACCAGTGCCACGCCGACCGGCCGGTCACCGCGGTGCAGCCACACCACCTCGGCCCGTCCGTACGTCGAGAGCTTCTGCTCCTCGTCCGGCCCGGACACCTCGATGAAGACCTTCGCCGGCGCACCCGCGGGCAGCCGCTCCACCGACGCGGCGATGGCCGGCAGGGCGCTCTCGTCACCGGCCAGCAGGTGCCAGTCGGCGTCCTCGCCCGGCACGTACGCGCCGCCGGGGCCGAGGAACATGATCTCGTCGCCCGGGCGGGCGGTGGCCGCCCACGGGCCGGCCAGCCCCTCGTCGCCGTGGTGGACGAAGTCGACCGTCAACTCACCGGCCGTGGGGTCCCAGCGGCGCACCGTGTACGTCCGGGTCCGGGGCCACTGTTCGCGCGGCAGGTCACGCCGGATCGCCCCCATGTCGAACGGGTGCGGGTAGTCGACGCCCGGGACCGGGAACAGCAGCTTGAGATAGTGGTCGGAATACGTGCCGGCACTGAACCCGGCGAGCCCCGGACCGCCCAGCACCACGCGGATCATGTGCGGTGTGAGCCATTCGGTGTGCACCACCGTGGCGTGGTTTACCTGAGGCGTCCTGCGGTCCGTCATAGGGTTAGGTTAACCTAACTTGGCCGTAGTTGAGTCGCCACCATGCGTGGCTTTCCATGATCGGCTGTCGGAAACTCGCCACCACACCCAGCCGTGGATCGGTCCCGGCTCACCCACCGTCCCGGTCCAACCGATGCGCCAGCAGCACTTTCCCCTGGTCACCGGCCCGGGCGCTGTCATCGCGGATCCGGCGCAACCACCCCGCCAGTTCGGCGTCGCCGGCCCGGTCGGCCTCCCGCGCGTACGCGTCCATCCGCCAGCTGTGCTCCAGCACCGACTGCAACACCGTCACCAGGTCGGCGTCGTTCTCCTCGACCGGTTCCACCAGGTCCCGCACCCGCATCGCGCACCTCCTCCGGCCCGCGCCTTCCCACCGGGGCCGCGACTATGCCGTCCCGACCGTCCGGACCACCTGCCGGCGGTTCCCGTACGCGCGGGTGGTGAAGTTGATCTGGGCGTGCGGGACCCTACCCGGCGCGGATAAGGTCCCCTACGCCCAGATCGGCAACGGCCACCGCCCCGGGATGCCGGCCAGCGGACGGGGCCGCCACCCTCGCCGGTACGACTACGCCGCCGCGGGGCGGGTAGCCGACCGGCATGGCAGTACAGATTCCGGACCGGCGCCGGTTCGTCCGGCAACTCGTCCGCCACGGCGGGCGCGGCTTCGCCGAGGAATACGGCCTCCCGGTGCTCAACAACCCGGCCAACCTCTACCAGCTGCTCAGCCTGGCCCAACTCCTGCGCGGCTCGACCGACCACCGGCGGGCGGCCGCCGCCGCGAGGGCACTGCGCGACCGGGGCTGGAACACCGCGGCCCGGATGGCCGCCAGCCCGGCCGGGGAACGGGCCGCCGTGCTGCGCTCGTACGACCAGCGACGGGCCGCCACGCTCGCCGACCGGGTCGGCGCGACCGCCACGGCCCTGACCGAGCGGTACGGCGGCGACCTGCGCCGGCTGCGCACCGCCGCCCGGCGCGACCCGGCCGCCGAACGGTCCCTGCTGCGCGAACTGCCGGGTGTCGACGGCGGCGTGGTCGACCTGTTCTTCCGTGACGTCCAGGTGGTGTGGGCCGAGATCGGCCCGTTCGCCGACCGACGGGCCCTCACCGCGGCCCGGCGGCTCGGGCTCGGAGACTCGGCGCAGGATCTGGCGGACCTGACCGGACGGCGGGAGTCGGAGAAACTGGCGTGGCTGGTCGGGGCACTGGCCCGGATCGACCTGGACGGCAGCTACGCGCAGGCCCGCCAGCTCGCGACCGCCTGACGTCCCCGAGCCCGGCTGACGACCCGAGCCTGCCCGGCCCTGACCCGCCCGGCCGCGACCGGCTGACGGCCCCGAGCTCGACCGGCCCTGATCCGCCCGGCCCGGCCGCGACCGGCTCAGGGCCCGGGCCCGACCGGCCCTGATCCGAATCCGACCGGCCCGGAACCGGCCGTTACCCGCGTGCGGTCGGCAGCGCGGCCCAGACGATCTTGCCGCTCGGTCCGGGAATGACGCCCCACTCCCGCGACTGCGACGCCACCATCGGCAGCCCACGGCCGCGCAACGCGACCGGCCCGCCGGCCCGCCCGCCCTCGTCCCGCGTCGCCGGCACCGGCGTCGTCACGCTGCGGTCGGCCACGCCCAGCCGCAGCAGCCCCCGGTGGCACCGGACGGTGACGTCGATGTCGGTCCCGGCGTGCTCCACGGCGTTGCTCACCAGCTCGGAGACGATCAGCTTGGCGTCCTCGACCACATGCTCCAGGTCCCACGTCCGGCAGGCGCCGTCGACGAGTTCGCGCGCCCGGCCGGGTGCCTGCGGCACCGGGGCGAGCCGCGCGTGCGCCCGCCGCACGCCCGGCACCTCGGGCAGCGTGCCGACCGCCGCGACCGCCTGCGCCCGCGCCGCGAGCACCCGGGGCCCGTGCCGGCCTCTCGCCAGCCGCCCGGCGAAGGTCGGGGCCGCGCCGTGCACCAGCACCGACACGCCGGGCAGCCGGGCTCCCCGGCGCAGCACCACCGGCAGCAGCGTGGCCGGCACCGTACCCACGATCACCACGTCCGACAGGTCGACGACGACCGCCCGGGGATAGTGCGTCAGGCACCGCTGGAGGGCGAGCCACGACGCGGCGACCGCCGGCATCGTCAGTGGTCCGCGCAGGGTGAGCAGCAGTGCCCCCGACTCCACGTCCGCCGCCATCACCGCGAAGGCCCTCATCGCCCGTCCACGCTCAAACCCCGTCCATCCAGCCGCCGGGGGTCGAACAGGTGCGAGAGCCGACCCGGCGCGCGGGTACAGGTACCCACCGGACGGGCCGGCCTACACCTGGTGCCGGTCAGAGATTGCCGCGCCGTTCCTGCTCGCGCTCGATCGCCTCGAACAGCGCCTTGAAGTTGCCCTTGCCGAAGCCGAGCGAGCCGTGCCGTTCGATCAGCTCGAAGAACACCGTCGGGCGGTCGCCGATCGGCTTGGTGAAGATCTGCAGCAGGTACCCGTCCTCGTCCCGGTCGACCAGGATGCCCCGCTTCTGCAACTCCTCGATCGGCACCCGGACCTGCCCGATCCGGGCCCGCAGCGCCGGGTCCTCGTAGTAGGAGTTCGGCGTCGACAGGAACTCCACACCCTCGGCCCGCATCACGTCGACGGTGCGCAGGATGTCGTTCGTGGCCAGCGCCAGGTGCTGGGCGCCCGGGCCGCCGTAGAAGTCCAGGAACTCGTCGATCTGGGACCGCTTGCGGGCCAGGGCCGGCTCGTTGAGCGGGAACTTCACCCGGTGGTTGCCGTTGGCGACCACCTTGCTCATCAGCGCCGAGTAGTCGGTGGCGATGTCGTCGCCGATGAACTCGGCCATGTTGACGAAGCCCATCACCCGGTTGTAGAAGTCGACCCAGTTGTCCATCCTGCCCAGCTCGACGTTGCCGACCACGTGGTCCAGCGCCTGGAAGAGCCGCTTCGGCGCGCCGTCGCGCCGGACGTACGTCGACTCACGGGCGACGTATCCGGGCAGGTAGACCCCGGTGTAGCGGGACCGGTCGACCAGGGTGTGCCGGGTGTCGCCGTACGCGGCGATCGCCGCCGTCCGGATCGTGCCGTGCTCGTCGGAGACGTCGTGCGGCTCCTCCAGCACCGTGGCGCCCTGGGCGCGGGCGTGCGCCACGCAGCGGTCGACGTCCGGCACCTCCAGCGCGATGTCGGCGACCCCGTCGCCGTGCCGGCGGTGGTGGTCCAGCAGCGGGCTGGCCGGGTCGACCCCGCCGGAGATCACGAACCGGCACGAGCCGCTCTTGAGGACGTACGCCTTGTGGTCGCGGTTGCCGGTCTCCGGTCCGCTGTACGCGACCAGTTCCATCCCGAACGCCGACTGGTAGAAGTGCGCGGTCTGGGTCGCGTTGCCGACGACGAAGACGACCGCGTCCCAGCCGGTGACCGGGAACGGGTCCGCGCTGGCGTCGTACTCGACCAGCCCCACCAGTTGCTTGAGCTGCTGGAGGTCCAGGTCGGCCTGGCGTTCCTGCGGGGTGAGGGTCGGCTGGATCGTCATCGGTCCACCTCCGGGTCTGGTCGGCCGTACGCCGATGTGGGGAGCGAACCGCACCCTTCCGGGTTGTGCAACAGTCAGAGTCAACGCTGGTCAGGGTGTACAGAATGCAGGGGTGCTGCGACGAATCGCTGTGCAGGATGACTATCCTCGGGCGGGTGACCGCTGAACTCGACCAGCTCGACGCCAGGCTGCTCGACCTCTTCACCCGCGAGCCCCGGATCGGGGTCCTCGAGGCGTCCCGGCAACTGCGGGTGGCCCGGGGCACGGTGCAGGCCCGGCTCGACCGGCTGCTCGCCCGCGGGGTGATCCGCTCGTTCGCCCCGGAGGTCGACCCGGCGGCGCTCGGCTATCCGGTCACCGCGTTCGTCAGCGTCGAGATCACCCAGTCGGTGGGGCACGAGACGGTCGCCGCCCTGCTGGTCGACATCCCGGAGGTGCTGGAGGCGCACACCATCACCGGCACCGCCGACATGCTGCTGCGGGTGGTCGCCAGGTCGAACGCCGACCTGCAGCGGGTCATCGACCGGCTGGTCGCCACCGCCGCCATCGAGCGGGCGGCCAGCACCATCGCCCTGCAGACCCAGATCCCGTACCGGACCCTGCCGCTGGTCCACGAGGCCGCCGGGCCCCCGGCCGGCTGACCCGGTGCCGGTCCGGGGCGGGTCGCCCGGCGGGCCGGGCCGGGTCATGGAGTACGTCCCGGGCTGAGCGGAGCCCCGGGGCACCTTCCGGTGCCCTGGAGCTCCGCCGTCAGCCGGCGAGCGAGCCCGCGGCCGCGACCAGGTAGAGGCAACCGCCGATCGCGACCGCCACCCCGGCGACCGCGGGCAGCCAGGCCACCAGCGTCGAGGCCCAGGCCCACCGGGCCGTACGGCCGGACAGCAGCGCGAAGCCGCGGATGGTGATCACGCCGACCCCGGTGAGGGTGAGCGCCATGCCCACCCCGAAGGCGATGACGAGCAGGACGGCGTCCAGCGCCCGCCCGGTGAGCAGGCCGCTGACCAGCACCAGGAAGGCCGAGGGGGAGGGGAGCAGGCCACCGGACAGGCCGAGGGCGATCAGACCGCGGCGCGACCACGGGTCGGTCGGCGCGGGGGCCGCGGTCTCGGCGGGCGTGGCGGGGGCTTCGGGCTTCCGCGCGGCGACGACGACCTGGCCGGCCTCCTGACCGCCGGCCGGGCCGCCCCCGGCGGGGGAGTGCGGATGCGCGTGGTCGTGCCCGTGGTCGTGCGAGTGCCCGTGGCCGTGATCGTGCGAATGCCCGTGATCGTGCCCGTGGGAGTGGCCGTGGCCGTGGCCGTGCGAATGGCCGTGGGAGTGGCCGTGCCCGTGTCCGTGCGAATGGGAGTGGCCGCCGCCCCGGATGTGGCGGTAGGTGAGGTGCACCCCGACCCCGATCACCACCAGGCCGGCCAGCACCTGCATCCAGGCGGTGACCCGCTCGGTGCCGAAGCCGGCCAGCCCGCTGACGCCGACCCAGGCCACCGCGAGCACCAGCACCGAGAAGGTGTGCATGATCGCGACGATCAGCCCGAGCCGCAGCGCGTCCCGGTACCGGCCGCGGGTGCCGACCAGGTATGCCGCGGTCACGCTCTTGCCGTGTCCGGGGGCGACCGCGTGGGCGGCCCCGACCCCGAGCGCCACCAGCAGTGCCAGCCAGAACACGGCACCGCTGTCGAAGAGGGCGACCAGCCGGCCCTCGATCCCGCCAAGCCCGTTCATCGCCGGTGGTCCTCTCGGTCGCTGGGGTCGTTCACGCCCGCCGCCCGCTACGGCGGCGTACGAGGAAGAAGGCGAGCAGGCCGACGGCGGCGACGCCGGTGCCGACCGCGACCGTGGTGACGGCCGTGGTCATGCCGCCGCCGGACGGGTCGAACCGGATCTGGTGGGTGGTCGCCTCGGCGGTGAAGAGGGTCTGCGCCGGCACCGCCTTGGCGGTGAGCATCGTGCGGTACGCCGGATTCAGGTCGGTCAGCGTACGCAGCGTGACGTCGACCTCGGTGACCGGTGCGGGGCAGTCGAAGGTGAACCGGGCACCCTGCTCGAGCAGCCGGTCGAGGGTGTCCAGCGATCCCTCGCACGCGCTGCCGGTCTGGCTGACGGTGAGGTTTTCCAGCAGGTAGCCGCGTACGGCCTCGGACCGTTCCAGCTTCTGCTCACCGGTCAGCGTCACGTCGACCGGGCCGGTGGTCGGGTCCTCGAACGCGCCGAGCGACTGGCCGAGCGCGACCCAGTCGTCCTCGGCCGCCTTCCACACCAGTTCGATCCGCGAGCCGTCGACGCGTACGTCGGCGGTCGACGGTGGCCCGAACGGGTGGGCCGAGGCGGGAGCGGCCGGGGCGAGCAGCGCGCCCACCAGCCCGGCCGCGGCGGCGAGCAGGGCGCCCGCCAGCGTACGCGTGGCCACGCGTGTCTCCTGTTCCGTGCCGACCGGGGGCGGGCCGGTACGACCGGCCCGCCCCCGGCGGGTGTCACTTGGTGATGGTGAGAACCGGGCTCTTGATCTGCTGGTTCTTGCTGACCAGGTAGACCTGGTAGGTGTCGCCCGGCTTGGCGCCCGACGGCAGGGTGAAGGTGTAGTTGAACTTGCCGAGGTCGTCGGCCTTCTTGACCGCGATCCGGGTGCCGTTCTTGTCCTCCGGCTCGGTGGTGCGCCGGAAGTACACCGTCACGTCCTCGCCCGGGTCGTAGCCGTAGGCCTTGAAACCGAGCTTGCTGAGCTGCTGGACGTCGGTCTTGGCGACCTCGACCTGCTCGCCGGTGGTGTTCTCCGGGGTGCGGAAGTCGTTGACGGTGCGCTCACCGGAGTCGTTCTTGCGGATGATGAAGCCGTCGTGGTGCTCGCCGTTGGCGTAGCGGGCCTCGAACCGGATCTGGTCCTTGTCCACGTCGATCATCTGGTAGAGCTGGGTGTTCTGGCTGGTGCTGCGTACCTCGGCACCGTTGCCGGTCCAGTTCTGACCGTTGTTGAGGGCGTACATCTTGCCGCCGGACACCGAGACGACGTACGCGACGCCGTTGTGGACGGTGGTCGACTTGCGGGCGGTCTGGAGGTTGCCCCGGCCGTACGAGTGGTCGTGGCCCTGCAGGACGAGGTCCACGCCGTACTTCTCGAACAGCGGGCCCCACTGGGCACGCACGTTGGGGTTGTTGCGCGAGCCGGTGGTGGAGTAGACCGGGTGGTGGAAGGTGACGACCGTCCACTTGTTCGGGTTGTCCGCCAGCACGCCCTCGAGCCACGCGGTCTGCGCGGCCATCAGGGTGGCGTTGCTCTGGTAGTTGGTGTCCAGACCGACGAACCGTACGCCCTGGTAGTCGACGTAGTAGACGGTCTGCTTCAGCTCCGCGGCACCCGGGCCGTTGTCCGGGTACGGGAACTGCGGCCGCCAGAACTGCGACAGGCCACCGCTGTACTCGTGGTTACCCGGCACCGAGATGCTGTTGACCTGGCTGTTGATGAAGCCGTCGGCGTTGTGCCACTGGCCCCACTGCTCTTCGCTGTTGGCGTGGTCGATCAGGTCACCGGCGTTGACGATGACCCGGGCCTCCGGCCGGTCGGCGAACGCCTGCCGGAAGACGCGCGGCACCGCGGTGTCGATGTTGTTCTGCGCGTCACCGTAGTAGATGAACGAGAACGGCGAGGCGTCCGCGGCGGCCGTGGTGAAGTCGATCCACTCGCTCCAGTTGGTGCCGTCACCGACCCGGTAGGAGTAGCGGGTGTCCGCCTTCAGGCCGGTGAACTCGACCGTGTGGTGCGTCGAGGCGTAGCCCAGCGAGGTGTTGACCGAGTTGGTGGCCGAGGCCATCACCTTGGTCGCGGTGGTGCCGGACGGGACGTTGCCGTTCACGAACGCCCGCGGGGCCTCGATGATCTCGGCCTGCGCCCAGTTCGCCGGCGCCTCGGCACGCCAGGTCACCTTCTGCGAGGACGACGGGGTCGTCGTCGGGATGAGGATGATCCGGTCCGGAACCGGGGACGGCTTGTGGATCTCGGCGGCGGGGAACTTGGCCGGCGGCGAGTCACCGAACGCGGCCGGGCTCATCGCGAAGCCGCCCACGAGCAGCGCCGCGGCACCGATGGCGGCCAGCTTCGCCTTGTTCGGCGCGCTCACCCACCGTGTCTTGATGTTGCTCAAGTTGTCGTCACCCTTCGGGATTGCAACTGGTTCGCCGGCAGGGGCGCCGGCGGACAACCGCATTCAGCCGTGGGAGACCGACGTGGGTACGACGTCAGGTTGACCAGCAGATGAACTGATCATGGTTCTGACCAGCAGGAACGGTCCCGTAACCGGGCAGCCGTCCATGATCAACCTGTGGTCCGTGAGCCGTTCACCCTCGGCCGCCTAGGATCCGGCGAGCGGTCCGACCGGAACGCTCTGAGCAGGGCGTACGCCCCGCCGGGCGGCATCGACGCGCGTCGCCGCGGGCGGGCGTACGGCGGATCCGTGGGAGGTCGGGCGTGGTTGGGGAGAATGCCGGGCCGGCCGGCGCGGCACCGGGTACGGCGACGGGGGCCGCTTCGGCACCGGACGCGACGGGGGCCGCTCCGGCACCGGACGCGACGGCGGCGCCGGGCTGGCGCAGGCTGCGCTGGCCCCTGCTGGGACTGGCCGTTGTCCTGGCCCTGCTTCCGGCGACCGAGCCGCTGCGGGCCGCGCCTGTCAAGGGCGACACCTTCATCGACGCCCAGACCGCCGGCATCCTCGACATCGAGGGCGGCGAGTGCTTCTCCGACCCGGGATACCTGGCCCGCGCCGGCGAGGTCGTCGTGCTCTACCGGTCCTGCGACGACGGCGCCTACAACCAGTCGTACGCCTTCCTGCACGCCTCCGACGGCCCCTGGAACCGGCCGGCGCTGGCGGCGTTCGCCTGGGCCGGCTGCGAGCGCGACTTCCAGGCCCGCTGGGGCAGCCGCGAGGAGTCCGGCCTGGACTTCTATCCGATCCTGCCGACCGAGGAGACCTGGGCGAACGGCGACCGGGACGTGATGTGCGCGGTCCACAACCCGCAGGGGGCGCTCGGCGGCTCCAAGCTTCCGCTGGCCCGCTGACCCGGCTCATCCACGCCGGGTGAGGGGCGGTCACCCGGTACGGCGCGACGATCGTCGCGGAAGCGATGACCCGCGTCGAGAGGCCGGCCATGAAACGCATCATCGAGATCGTCCCCGCCCGACCCGGCTGGTACGCCCGCTGGCGGCAGTCGCCGGAGGCCACCCGCTCGTACCCGGTGACGGTGTGGGCGCTGGTCGAGGACACCGACGTCCCCACCCGTGAGGTGGTCGGGGTCGACTCGATCGGGCAGTGGCCCGGAGCCGACGACAACGAGGCCGGGTCGGACTTCGTCCGCTACGTCTACCAGGCGCCCGAGGCGGGTCAGCCGGACGACGCGTCCAATCCGGTCGGCGCCGACGTCGAGCCGCCCAGTCCGGTGCGGGCCTGAACCTCGAACACCTCGTCGAGGCCGGTCCGCGCCAGCAACTGCTTCAGGTGCGGGCCGATCCCGACGATCCGCATCCCGCCGTCGGCGTCCCGGCAGTTGTGGAACACCTCGATCAGTGCGCCGAGCCCCGACGAGTCGCAGATGCCCAGCGCGGACACGTCGACGACCAGGTCGCGGGAGCCGTCGCGCAGCACCTGCCCGGCCGCGCGGAGCAGGTGGTCGGCGCTGTCGTAGTCGAGGTCGCCGGAGAGCTGCAGCCGCGCCGACCGGGGGTTCCGACGGACCACCTCGATGGTGAGCGTGTCCTGCGCCATCGCAGCGTCGTACCCACTTCCGGCCGGTTCGGAAACCTGCGCCGGCTCCGCGGCGTCGCTCATCCGGTCGTCTCCCAGGTGGCGTCCGCGGCACCCCACGCGGTGTCCGGCCGGGCCGCCGGCCGGGCGAGCAGCTCACCGACGCCGGTGACCTCCAGGATCGTGGCCAGGAACGGCGGCGTGCCGCGCAGGTCGAAGGCCGTGCCCGACTCGTGGCCGACGCGCCAGGCGTGCACGATCACGGCCAGTCCGGTGCTGTCGATGAACCGCAGCCCGGCCACGTCGAGGGTGACCCGTGCCGCCGCCCCGCCGTCGAGCAGCCGGGCGAGCTCCGCACGCAGCGAGCCAGAGGTCTGGAAGTCGAGGTCGCCGCCGACGGTGACCACGGGCCGGACGGGGTCGACGACATCGACCCTCATGACGAGCGGCACGGCTCCGGCGCGCTCGCCACGAAGCATGCCAATCACGCCCTTCGGACCTTCGGGTGGCGGAACACAACCGGATGTCGGCCCAGCCTAACCCCTCCCGACCTGCCCCGTACCGGCCAGGTCCGGCCCGCCCCGTTCCGGCCTGGTCTGCCCCTTACCGGCGGTGCTCCGGTGGCGGGCCGGGCGGATCGGCGTAGGGTGGTTGACGAGGAGCTGCGGCGATCGGCTTCGTACGTCCGACGTGGTGCCCAGTGACGTCGTCCAGTGAAGGAGTGGGGCCGGAGCAGGTGGACATCGAGGCCAGGGACGCCGACCCGGGCGAGACCCGGATCCGCACGTCGGATCCGGTCCACGCGCCGGAGCGGGCCCGTACGGACCCGGCCGCCCCGTCCGTGCCGACCGCCGAGCCCGGTGCCGACGACGGCCCCGACGCGGCCACCTGGCCCCGGGTCGCCGACAACTTCCGCGAGGGCCTGGTCATCTGCGACGCCACGCAGGTGGTCCGCTACGTCAGCCAGGTCGCCGCCCGGCTGCTGCCCGACCTGACCGCCGGACGGCTGATCACCGTCGGCCCGCTGCGCGACGCGTCCGGCGGCGACGACGCGCCGGCTGTCGAGTTCAGCCACGCCGACCGCCGCCTGCGGGCCCGCCGGGTGCCACTCACCGCCCACCGTTTCGCCTGGTACGTCGAGGACGTCACCGACTCCGTCGAGCGCGCCGACGCCCTGCTCGCCGAGCGGTCCCGGTCCCGGTTCCTGGCCAGCGCCAGCCAGAAGCTCGGCAACCCCCTGCACGAGGACCGCGCGGCGCGCGCCGCCGTCCGGCTCGCCGTACCCACGCTCGGCGACGTCGCCGTGCTGGTGCTGCCGTCCCGCAAGGGCCGGGTCCGCTGGTGGCGTGCTGTCGAGGCGGACGACGAGACCACCACCGTCGACGGCGGCACGCTGCCCGAGGACGGCCTGCCCGACGCCGTCGCGCAGGCGCTCACCGGCGTCGAGCCGCACGCCGCCGACTGGCTCGAAGACCAGATCACCGAGGCCGGCTGGCTACCCGGCCTGGCCGCACCCGACGTCACCGCCCGGGCCGTCACCCTGCCCGGCAGCGGCGCGCCGACCGGTGCGCTGGTCGTGGCCCGGCCCGTCGACGAGCCGTTCGACGACCCCGACCTGCAGACGCTGCGCGGCTTCGCGGCCCGCGCCGGTGCCGCGCTGAACGCGGCCGTCCTCTACCGCGACCAGGCCGAGATCGCCGAGACGCTCCAGGCCAGCCTGCTGCCCGCACAGCCGGAACCGGTACCCGGTCTGCAGTGGGGCACCGCCTACCGGCCGGCACAGGCCACCCTGCGCATCGGCGGCGACTTCTACGGTGCGCATCCGCTGCCGGACGGCGGCTCGCTGTTCTTCCTCGGCGACGTCTCCGGCAAGGGCGTCGAGGCGGCCGTCTTCACCGGCCAGCTCCGGCAGGGCATCCAGGCCCTGCGGCGGGTCGAGAGCGACCCCGCGCGACTGCTGCACCTGCTCAACGACTCCGTCCTGGAATCCACCCGGGCGCACGGCCAGGGGCGCTTCGCCACCATCGTGCTCGGCGTCGCGCACCCCGCCCGCGACGGTGGCCTCACCCTCACCCTGGCCGGCGGCGGCCACCTGCCACCGCTGCTGCTGCGCGCCGACGGCGAGATCGAGGCCGTGACCCTCAAGGGCATGCTGGTCGGCGTCGTGCCCGATCCGCGGATCGGGCAGGCCACCGTGCACCTCGCCGCCGGCGAGACCTGCCTGCTCTACAGCGACGGCGTCACCGAGGCCCGCGGCGGCCGGTACGGCGACGAGCAGTACGGCGCCAGCCGCCTGGTCGAGGCCGTCAGCGGCTGTCAGGGCATGCCCGCACCCGCCCTCGCCGAACGCGTCGAGCAGGTGACCTGCGACTGGCTCGCCGGACGCGACCACGACGACATCGCGGTGCTGGCCATCAGGGCCAACCCGGTCGGCGGCCGTCGTCCGTCCGCCGGGCGGCACCTGCACGCCGTACCCGACCAGCGGCCCGGCCCGGACCCCGCACCCGCCGCCCGGTCGGTCGCCGGCGGCCGGACCGAACCGGCCAGCGCCGACGCCCGCGGAGGCGGCACCGGCCCGGCCCGTGCCACTGCCCCCGCCCCCGTCCCCGCACCGGAGGACCGTCACCAGTGACCGCCCCCGCACGCCCGGCCGCCAGCGGCCCCGTCGAGGCGTACCCGGAATTCCTCGACTGCCTCGCCGCGGCCGACGAGTACTCGGCCACCGACGTCGCCCTGCGCCTGCTCGACGACGGCATACCCGCCGAACGAGTCCTGCTCGACCTGGTCGCCCCCGCCCAGGAACAG